>NZ_JBLYUB010000034.1:0-69742 GCF_049999945.1 Planosporangium spinosum
TTTCCGTACCCGCCGCCGTGTCCGTACCCGCCGCCGCTTCCCGTGGCCGGATGCCGAGGTGTCGCCGAGCGTCAACGACCGGATGCCGTTGTGTCGTCGAGCATCGATACGATCCGGGGCGTGGCCGCCGAATCCTGGATCCGTCGCCTGGGCGCCGCCCGTTCCCGGCGAGCCGTGGCGGTGCGCGGACGGGAGGTGCTGCGCCGCCAGGTGAACGGAATCGCCCTGCGCGCCGGCGACAACGGCAACCAGCGCCCCCACCTGGTGGTGTGCGGCGACGACCCGCTGGCCTACCGGCTGGTCGAGGAGTTGGTGACCCGGTACGGGGCCCACGTCACCGTCATCCTGCCGAGCCGGCACCGCGGGCACGGCCCGCAGATCGCGCGGCTGAGGGTCGGCATCGTCGAGTCCGACCGGCTCGACGGCGAGGCGTTCCGCCGGGCCGGGGTCGACCGGGCCGACGCGCTCGCCGTCGTGCACCAGGACGACGTCGGCAACATCCACGCCGCGCTACAGGCCCAGGAACTCAACCCGCGGCTGCGCCTGGTCATCCGGATGTTCAACATGAGCCTCGGCTACGGCATCCGGCAACTGTTCTCCGACTGCCGGGTGCTGTCGGACGCGGCGATGGCGACGCCGACGTTCGTGTCGGCGGCGCTCGGTGAGATGGCACCGGTGTACGTGCGGCTCACCGGCCGCACCCTGGTGGTGGCCCGCCGCGGGGACGTGCGCCCCGAGGACGTGATCTGCGGCCTCGCCACCTCGGGCGCCGATGGCAGGCCGGAGCGGCTGCTGCCCCGGGACTCCGACCGTACCGACCTGGTCCTCGCCGTCGCCCGCGGGATCCGGGTGCCCGCCGTCCTGCCCGACTCGGCCGACTACATTGGTACCTCCAACCTCGTCGTACGGGGTGATGGTCCGGCGGTCGGTCGGCGCGCCGCGGTGGCCGGACGGCTGCGGCGCCGGCGGCGCCGCCCGCTGCGCGCCCTGTCCATGCTGGTCAGCCGCAAGCTGCGGCTCGTGGCATTGGCCCTGGTCGGGCTGCTCATCGCCGGGACCGTCGTGCTCAAGGTCGCCCTGGGTCGAAGCTGGCTCAACGCCGGGTACCTGGCGATCCTCGACGCGCTCGCCGGTGCCCAGCCCGACATCGCCGGCAAACCGGTCGTGAAGGTGACCGAGACGGTGCTCACGATCGTCAGCATCGCGCTGATCCCGGTCCTCACGGCCGCCGTCGTGGAGGCCGTGGTGAACGCCCGGCTCGCGCTCACGCTGGGCCGGCTGCGCGAACCGATCTCCGACCACGTGGTCGTGGTCGGGCTGGGCAACGTCGGCACCCGGGTGATCCGCCAGCTGCACGACCTCGGCGTACCGGTGGTGGCGATCGACCGGAGCGAGGACGCCCGTGGCATCCCGGTGGCCCGGGAGCTGGGCATCCCGTACATCATCGGCGAGGCCCACCGGGTGGAGACGCTGCGCGCCGCCTCGGTGCACACCTGCCGGGCACTGGTCGTGGTCTCCACCGACGACGGCAACAACTTGGAGACCGCGATCCAGGGCCGCGCGCTCCAGGAGGACATGCGGGTGGTACTGCGCCTGTTCGACGGCGACTTCGCCGACCGGGTACAGCGCGCGTTCGGCATCACCAGCTCCCGGAGCGTGTCGTACGTGGCCGCGCCGGCGTTCGCCGCCGCGATGCTCGAACGCGAGGTGATCGGGACCATCTCGGTCAACCGGCGGGTCCTGCTCGTCGCGGAGGTACCGGTCTGCGCCGGCTCCGAACTCGCCGGCGCGGTACTCGCCGACGCCGACGACGTGGGCGAGGCGCGGACCATCGCCGTCGTGACCGACCGGCGGCGCACGACCCTGTGGGAGCTGCCGCCGCAGCGGCGACTGGCACCCGACGACATCCTGATCGTCGTCGCCACCCGGGACGGGCTCGGCCGCCTGCTGGCCCGTACCGGCCCACCCGGCGAGACCGTCGCCGCGACGGACGGCCGGTCCGGGTGAGCTCGTCGACCCGGCGGGCGGCCGGTCCGGGTGAGCTCGTCGACCCGGCGGGACCAGGTCACCGAGCGGCGGGCTCAGGAGTGTCGCCGGCTCCGGGTACCGTGGCGGCGTGCGGGCGTGGGAGATCGTGGGCGGGGTGGCCGCCGGGCTGCTCGTCTCATGGCTCGCCCTGATCGGTGCGTTACTGGTGGGCCGACCCCGGGGCGGCGTGCTGCCGGAGGTCCTGCGGCTGCTGCCGGACCTGCTCCGGCTGATCGGGCGGCTCGCCCGGGACCGCAGCCTGCCGTGGGGCACACGGGGTCGGCTGGTGCTGCTGGGTGGCTACCTGGCGATGCCGTTCGACCTGGTGCCGGACTTCCTGCCGGTCGTCGGGTACGCCGACGACGCGGTCGTCGTCATGGTCACGCTGCGGTCGGTGGCCCGCCGGGCGGGGTTACCGGCGCTGCGGCGGCACTGGTCGGGCACGGACGCCGGTTTCGAGGCGCTCTGCCGGCTGTTACGGCTGCCCACCGACGGCTCGCCGCCGCCACCTCCGGCGCGGTCCTGGTGGGTGGACGGCGCGCTGCTCGCCGGATTCGGGGCGGTGACCGTGGCGCTCGGCAACGGGTACCTGCTGGGGGTCGACCTGAGCGTGTTCCGGTGGTGCGAGGCGCACCGGCCGGCCGGGCTCTACTGGCTGGCCCGGGCCGGGAACTACCTCGGCCAGGGGACCTGGCTGGCCGTCATCGCCCTCGGCGTCGCGGTCGTGCTCGGCTGGCGGCGGCGCTCGGTCCGGCCGGTGCTACCGGTGCTCGCCGCCGAACTGCTCACCGGGGTGACGGTGCTCACGCTCAAGCTCGGCCTGTACCGGGCGCCGCCGCGCAACCAGAACGGTGTGGTCTACCCGGAGCGGCTGTTCAGCGACCCGGCGAGCCAGTCGTACCCGTCGGGGCACATGGTCGTCGCGATCGTCTGGTACGGCGTCCTCGCGCTCCTACTCGCGGGGGTGCTCTCCGCCGGGCGCCGGCAGGCGCTGCGCGCGGTGCCGCCGGTGGTGCTGTTCTGCACCACGGTCTACCTGAGCTTCCACTGGCTGACCGACACGGTCGCCGGGCTGCTGCTGGGGCTGCTGCTGTACCGGCTGCTGATGCGGGTGCCGTGGGACTCCGTGCCGCTCGGCCGCCGGCTCACGGCGGCCGGCTGGGCCGGACCCGGCCTACCCCGGCCGCGGTGAGCACGCCGGAGCGCCGCCCGCGCCGTGATCGTCACAACTTCCGGGAAGTCGTGGTTTCCGGCCCGGCCTGAGACCACAACTTCCCGGAAGTTGTGTCGATCATGGGTGGTTCAGGCGACCCAGGTGCCGGCGCACATGACCCGGACGACGCGCAGGTCGTCGTCGAGGACGACGAGGTCGGCCCGCCGGCCGGGTGCCAGCGCACCCAGGTCGGTGCGGCCGATCGCGGCGGCCGGCGTGGTCGCGGCCATCCGGGCCGCGTCCGCGATCGGTACGCCGGCGCCGACGGCGCGCCGGAACGCCTCGTCCATGGTCAGCGTGCTGCCGGCGATCGCGCCGGTGCCGGTGAGCCGGGCGACGCCACCCGCGACCGTGACGGACTGGCCGCCCAGCTCGTACTCCCCGTCGGCCATGCCCGCCGCCGACATCGCGTCGGTGATCAGCGCCGCCCTCGCCGGTCCGGTGACGGTGGTGGAGAACGCCAGCGTGCCGTCGTGCAGGTGCACCCCGTCAGCGACGAACTCGCAGGTCACGCGCTCGGCACCGAGCAGCGCGAACACCGGGCCGGGCTCGCGGTGGTGCGGCGGGCGCATGCCGTTGAAGACGTGGGTACCGACGGTCGCGCCGGCGGCGACGCCGGCGAGGGTCTGCTCGTACGTCGCATCGGTGTGCCCGATCGCCGCCACCACCCCGTGTGCGACCAGGTACGCGATCGCCTCCGGGGCACCCGGCAACTCCGGCGCGACGGTCACCATGCGGACCGCACCGGCGCCGGCCGCCAGCAGCCGGGACAGCTCGTCGATCGACGGTTGGCGCAGGTGGTCCGGGTTCTGCGCGCCGCAGCGGGCGTGCGACAGGTACGGGCCCTCGAAGTGGATGCCGGCGATCACGCCCTCGGTGACCAGCGGCGCGTACGCGCGTGTCGCGGCGAGCATCAGGTCGGGCGGGGACGTGACCAGGCTGGCCAGCAGCGTCGTGGTGCCGTGCGCGAGGTGGAACCGGGCCGCCCCGCGGGCCTGGTCCGGGTCGCCGGTGGTGAACGTGTACCCACCACCGCCATGGGTGTGCATGTCGACGAAGCCGGGCACGAGCCAGGCGCCGTCCACCCTCTCCGCACCGTTACCGGTCCGTCCGGTGTCCACCGCCACGATGGTGTCGCCGTCGACGCGGAGGTGCCCGTCGTCGAGGACCCCGTCGGGTGTGACGATCCGTGGGCCCGTGATAACGGTCATCGACTCTCCCGGTCTAGGGCGTCCTGGGCGGTGGGGCCGGCCAGGGCGTCCTGGGCGATGAGGCCGGCGCCGAGGCAGCCGGCCTCGTCGCCGAGCGCGGCCCGGAACAGGGCCGGCTCCCGGTGGAACGTGATCCGCGCCCGCAGTGCGGCACCGAGCGGGGCCAGCAGCGTGTCGCCGGCTTCGGCGAGGCCGCCGCCGACCACCACGACCTCGGGGTCGAACAGGGCGAGCCCGGTGAGTAGCCCGTCGGCGAGGGCGTCGACGGTTTCCTGCCAGATCGCGGCCGCCACGGGATCGCCCGCCGCCGCGAGCGCCGCGACCCGGTCGGCACCGGCGGACCCACCGTCGGTCACGCGTTCGGCGTACCGGCGGGCCACGGCCGAGGCCGAGGCGATGGCCTCCAGGCAGCCGCGCAGCCCGCAACCGCAGGCGGGGCCGTCGGACCGCACCACGATGTGCCCCAGTTCGCCGGCCGCACCGTGGGCTCCGGCGAAGACCTTGCCGTCGACGACATGGGCCGCGGCGATCCCGGTACCGATGAGCACGGCGAGGACGTGCCGAAAGGCGCGTCCGGCGCCGAGCCGCGCCTCCGCGAGGCCGCCGGCGCGTACGTCGTGGCCGAGCGCCGCCGGCAGGCCGGTCCGGTCGGCCACCAGCGCCTTCAAAGGCACCTCGCGGAAGCCGACGTTCGCCGACCAGACCGCCACGCCGCTCGCCTCGTCGATCACCCCGGGCACGACGATTCCGGTCGCCGTGGCCCGCAGCCCCATCCGATCGGCCGTGCGGACCAGCCCGTCGGCGATGTCCAGGATGGTCGCGACGACCGCGTCCGGCCCGCGTTCCCGACCCGTCGGGTGGCGCTCACTGTGGCGTACCCGGCCGGTGGGGTCGACGAGGGCGCACTTGATGCCGGTACCCCCGACGTCGAGGGCGACGACCACGTCGTCCGCCATATACGAACTCCTGATTGCGCGGTCCGGCGTGAAATGGCGCTACTTCGCGCGTCATTGTGCAGGACGGGGTGTGTGTGACGCCACCCCTCGCCATTTCTCGGAGATCTTGGACACTTGTGCCGGCTATTGGTGCCACAAGTGTCCAAGATCGCGAAGGATCTCCGAGGAAGTGAGTGAATCGCGCAGTGCCCACGCTTGTCACGTGGAGTTTCGCGCATTAGTGTGCACAGCACTTCGCACAATCTGCGCAGGGAGGTGACGGTGGACCGGTACGCCCGTTGGAACGCGCTCCTCGAGCTGCTCACCGAGAGCGGCCGGGTCAGCGTGGAGGAGGCCGCGGAGCGGCTGGCAGTCTCCCAGGCCACCATTCGGCGCGACTTCGACCAGCTCGCGCAGCAGCAGATGATCACGCGTACCCGGGGCGGGGCGGTCGCGAACGGCGTCTCGTACGATCTGCCGCTGCGCTACAAGACGGCCAAGCACTCGGCCGAGAAGCAGCGCATCGGCGCGGCGGCGGCCGCCCTCGTCGAACCCGGCATGGTGGTCGGCCTCAACGGCGGTACGACCATGACCGAGGTGGCCCGGGCCCTGGCCGTCCGCCCGGAGCTGGCCGGCAACGTCGACGAGGCCCAGTTCACCGTCGTCACCAACGCCCTGAACATCGCCAACGAGCTGCTCGTGCGCTCCCGCATGAAGATCGTGGTGGCCGGTGGGGTGGTACGCCCCCAGTCGTTCGAGCTGGTCGGCCCGCTCGGCGCCAACCTGCTGCGCGAGGTCACCCTCGATGTGGCCCTGCTCGGGGTGGACGCGCTCGACGTGACGCTCGGGGCCGCGGCGCACCACGAGGGTGAGGCCGCGATGAACAGCCTGATGGTCGGCCAGGCCCGCCGCGTCGTGATCATCGCCGACAGCTCCAAGCTCGGCGGGCACGCCTTCGCGCGGATCTGCCCGATCGAACGGGTCGACACCCTCGTCACCGACTCGGGTGCGAGCCCCGAGATCATCGCCGGCTTCGAGCAGGCCGGCGTCCGCGTCGTGGCCGCCTAGCGTCGTGGCCGCCTAGCGTTGCCGGTGGCGGGCGACGCACGCGCGGATACGCTGGACGGGCGACGACGGTCGTACCGAGAGCCGGGAGGCGGCGATGGAGCGCGCGGACATCACCGGGCCGGCGGACGCGGGTCCCGACCTGGCCGACGGGGCGGCGGACGCCGCCGATGAGTCGGCCGACCCGGCTCCCGACTCGGTCGACGAACCGCGTCTCGCCGGCGGCGTCGACGAGGCGTCGTCCACACCGGACGCCGACGCGTTGGCCGAGCGCGACCGTGCCCTGCTGGATTTCGAGAAGCGGTGGTGGCGCCAGCCCGGCGCGAAGGAACAGGCCATCCGCGACCAGTTCGACCTGCCCCCGACCCGCTACTACCAACTGCTCAACGGGCTGCTCGACCGGCCCGCGGCACTGGCCTACGACCCGGTACTGGTCAACCGGCTGCGCCGGCTGCGTACCGGCCGGGGGCCGACCCGGCGCTGACCCACCGGCCGGCGACAGGGTGCGGCCCTCCGCCGGCGGCGCGCGGCCGGTTCAGCGGGCGGCCTGCTGTTCGGCGTACGCCGCGAGCCACGCCACCTGGCCCGGGTCCAGTGACGGCCGGACCCGTTTGCGGGCCCGGGCGACGTGCTCGGCGGTGACGGTCGACGCCTCGAGCGACTCCCGCATCGCGGCGAGGGCGGACTCTCGTACCAGCGCCGCGCAGTCGGCCGCGGAGAAGCCGTCCAGGTCGGCGGCGAGCCTGGTCAGGTCGACGTCGGCGGCCAGCGGGACGTTCCGGGCAGCCGCCCGCAGGATGTCGGCGCGGGCCGCGGCGTCCGGCGGCGGTACGTAGACCAGCCGCTCCAGCCGTCCCGGCCGCAGCAGCGCGGGGTCGATCAGGTCCGGGCGGTTGGTGGCGCCGATGACGACCACGTTGCGCAGCGCCTCGACCCCGTCCAGTTCGGTGAGGAGCGCGGCGACGACGCGGTCGGTGGTCCCGCCGTCGGTGGCCTGGCCGCGGACCGGGGCGAGCGCGTCCACCTCGTCGAGAAACACCAGCGTCGGCGCGGCCTCCCGGGCCCGGCGGAACAGCTCCCGTACCGCCCGCTCGCTCTCACCGACCCACTTGGACAGCAGCTCGGCTCCCTTGACCGACAGGACATTGGCCTTGCCGGTACCCGCGATCGCCTTGACCAGGAACGTCTTGCCGCAGCCGGGCGGACCGTAGAGCAGGACGCCGCGCGGTGGCTGCACGCCCAGCCGGGCGAAGGCGTCCGGGTAGGACAGCGGCCACAGGACGGACTCGGTGAGGACCTCTTTGACCTCGACCATGTCGCCGACGTCGTCGAGGGTGAGCTCGGCCAGTTCGAGGGAGCTCTCCGCCATCGAGGTCGGCCGGACGACCTCCAGGGCTCCGTCGAAGTCGGCCATGGTCACCCGGGGTGACGCCGTACCGGACTTGTGGCGCAGCGCGGCGCGCACCCCCGCCTCGCGGATCAGCGCCGACAGGTCGGCGGCGACGAAGCCGGGGGTACGCCCGGCGATGTCGTCGAGCCGCACGTCGTCGGCGAGCGGCATGCCCCGGGTGAGGACGGTGAGCTGCTCGCGGCGCATGGCGGCGTCCGGCAGCGGTACCCCGATCTCGTGTTCGAGCAGCCCCGGCGAGCGCAGGCCCGGGTCGACCGCCTCGGGGCGGCTGGTGGTGCAGACGACGGCGGTGCCGCGGTCGAGGAGGTCGCGGAGCACCCGGCGGAAGATGGTCGGCAGCGGGCCGGGGTTGTCGCGGGGCGCGAGCGCCTCCACGTCGGCGACCACCAGTACCCCCGGGTTGCCGACCTCGGCGGCGGCCGACCGCAGGTGGGCGTCGGCGGACGCGTTGGTCAACGCCGCGATCTCGGGTGCCCACAGGACGGTGACGTCCGCGCCAAGGT
The DNA here is from genome assembly GCF_049999945.1 of Planosporangium spinosum. Classification (NCBI taxonomy): domain Bacteria; kingdom Bacillati; phylum Actinomycetota; class Actinomycetes; order Micromonosporales; family Micromonosporaceae; genus Planosporangium; species Planosporangium spinosum. Next base: position 8,367 of record NZ_JBLYUB010000034.1, read on the forward strand.
CCGCGGCGACCGCCTTCACCAGGGCTGACTTGCCGGACCCGGCGGGTCCGGTGATCAGCACGCCGAGCGAGACGGTCGTACCGAGCTTCGCGAGCACCTCGCGGTGGTGGAAGCCGAGGTCGAGCAGCTCGGTCAGGTCGTGCGCCTGGCTGCGCAGGCCGGGAAGGTCGTCGAGGGTCGCCTCGGTACGGTCCTCGGCCGGCGCCGCCGTGACCGTGCCCGGCTCGTGGGTGGCCTGGCCGTCGCGCCACGCGACGACGGTGTCCATCGTGACCAGTGCGGCGCTGTCCGGTTCGGCGGCGGTGACGGTAACCAGGGTGCTGGTGAACCCGTACCCGATGGTGTTGGACAGGCTGCGCCGCGCGGCTTCGAGAAGTCCCCGGACGTTGTTCGCGGGCGCGACGTCCTGGGGTAGGAGGGAGACGTTGTCGCCGACGGTGACGACCTTGCCCAGCAGCGCCAGCCGCAGCATCTCGGGGCTGACGACCGCCTGGATCTGGGCGGGGCCGGCCAGGGCGACCGTGCGTGCGGCCCGCGCGGGCGCCGGAGCGACGGTGACCTGGCCGCCGTCGCGGGTGCCGAGGTTGCCGAGGGTGAGGTCGTCGGCGTAGAGCAGGGCGCGGCTGGCCGGGGTCTCGGCGAGGGCGGCGATGCCGGCGGTGGTCCGCCGTCCGGTGAGCGTGACCGGGTCGCCGGGGCGCAGGCCGAGCGCGGTGAACACCTCGGAGTGCAGGCGTACGACGCCGCGCCGGGCGTCGAGCGCGGCGGGGCGCAGGCTCGCGGTCAGGGTGAGGGATCGGGGCGGCTCGGTCACGATCACGAGCCTATCGTCGTGCGCTCGGCCATCGTCGTCGCCGCACGCGGTGGCACCATTCCCGCGGACCGCCGGGCGGCCACCGGATCGGGCGCGAAGGGACGTCGACAATGCCCCGGCAATGGCGCGACCGGATAAACGATCTATGGTCGAACCGGGTCCGGCGGCGCCGGAAGTCAAATGGCCACGGTACGCGCGCCGGTGCGTTTTCACGCCGAGTCCGCCGGCGGAGAGAAACGCGATGTCCGGTGTCCCCGGAAAGCCTCCGTACCGTCCCGAGAAATGGGACGAAGGATCGATTCCACGCTCGGCACTCTGGATAACGAGTGTGCGACCGGTTCGTTACGGGTCGTTCGTTGTCGCTGCTGAGCGTGCCTGCCGGTGCGTGGGTGGACGAACCGGCCGGCCGGCTGTCGGCCCCGGATCGGCCGCGGGTCACGGGCGGCGCGATATTCCGAGAGCGTTACTCGGGAGTAAGGTAAGGAAGGTGATCTGGGACGGCGGTCACATGAGTCGGTGGCCACATTCCGCTACCGATTCAAGGCTTTCTCTGCGTCCCCACCTGGCGGTTAGTCTGATGAGCGGGGGGCGGTGACTGAAAGTATGGGTGCCCGTTACCGGAGGGTTCGTGTCGGTATCCAAACGGGTCTAGATCGGATTTTGGTATATCTGTGACGCCCGATCGCTCCATAAAGTGCGGACAGCACGAAAGGAGCCCCTCCATGTCCGTGGTCTTCAGTCAGAACTCAGCGCTCGTGTGGTTGCCCATCACCGCGTTCCTGATCGCCTGTGTCGCCAACGGCGTCGCCTACCTCATCGGGTACGCGCACGGCACCAAGAACAGCAAGATCGACGCGATCATCAACGCGCAGCGGGCGGAGCGCGAGCAGGCCCGCGGCCGGCGCCGGCGCGGCCGCGACGGGGCCCCGGCGGTGGCGCGGACGACGTTCCAGCCGCTGCGCCCGGCCCAGGACCTCGGGGTCGCCGAGACCGCCGTACTGCAGCGGGTTCCGACCGTGTCGGTCAACGCCGACCCCCGCGAGCTGGTGCACGCGGGTGATCCCCGCGCCACGCTCAGCGAGTAGCGCCGGGGGCGGCAACACCCGCTCCGGCCGGTAGCAGACACCCCGCACCGGCCGGCCACCGGGAGCGCCGCCCGACGCGCGGCAGGCCGGCGATCGCATCCCGGCATGACCACATCAGACAGGGCTCACGGCCGTACCCTCGTTCCCCGCCGGTCGCGGAGAACGAGGGTACGGCCGTTTCCGGTGCCGGACACACCACCGTCCGCCCGCCGGTGCCGGGCGCGTCGCCGGCGCGTCACCGGTCCGTCCGCGGCGCCGGCGACGCGCCCGGCCGAGGTCCGCCACCCACCCGGGCGTGGCGGCGCCCATCTTCAGGTTGATCACAGGTGCACGTCGTACCGTTGCGCCATGCCGTCCTCGTCTCCCGGCCGACCGCGCCGTGGCCTGCTCCGGGTACGCCTGCCCCGGGTACGCCTGACCCGGGTACGCCTGACCCGGCGCCGCGCGGTCGCGACCGCCGCCGTCGTCGTCGGTCTCGTCGGTCTCGTCGGTTGGTCCGCGCGCCCCACCACGGCCAGCTACCGCACCGAGGACCGGATGATCACGGTGCGGACCGGTCCGGCCGGCGACCAGGAGGTCACCCTCGACACCCGGCTGTACCTGCCCCGCGGCGCGAGCGCCGACCATCCGGTACCGGCGGTGCTGCTCGCGCACGGCTTCGGCGGGACGAAGCTCGACACCGCGGCCGACGCCGAGGATCTCGCCGGCCACGGGTACGCCGTCCTCACCTGGACCGCGCAGGGGTTCGGCCGCTCGACCGGTGAGATCCACCTCGACAGCCCGGACTGGGAGGTCAAGGACGCCAAGGGCCTGGTCGACTGGCTCGCCGGGCGGGCCGAGATCCGCACGGACGGCGCGGGTGACCCCCGGGTCGCGGCGGTCGGCGGATCGTACGGTGGCGGCCTGGCCCTGCTGCTCGCCGCCCAGGACCGGCGGATCGACGCGATCGTACCGATGATCACGTGGAACGACCTCGCGCGCTCCTTCCTGCCGGACGCCGCCGGCGGTGGCCCCGACAACGGCGTGTTCAAGAAGCAGTGGGCCGGCATGTTCTTCGGCTCCGGCGGGTCCGCCGGCGCTGGCCTCGGCGGCCTCGCCGGAGCGAGCGGGGCGGAGAGTGCGGCCAGCCCGGCAGCGAGCGGCGCCGGCCCGGGCCGCGGCCCGATCGACCAGGGCGGCTCCCGGGCCGGGGCGGCCGACCCGAGTAGCCAGCTCGCCACCCGGGCACAGTGCGGTCGCTTCGCTCTCGACGTCTGCCAGGCGTACCTGTCGATGGCCACGAACGGCCGCCCCGACCCCCGGGCGCTCGAGTTGCTGCGCCGCTCCAGCCCGGCCACGTACCTCGACCGGATCACCGCGCCGACGCTGCTCGTCCAGGGCGAGGCCGACTCGCTGTTCCCGCTGTCGGAGGCGGACGCCAACGCCCGGGGTATCGCGGCCAACGGCACACCGGTACGGGTCGCCTGGTTCACCGGTGGCCATGACGGCGGCCAGGGACCGCGGTCCGACTCCGACCGGATCAGGTTCCTCACCGCGCAGTGGCTCGACCACTACCTCGCCGGTACCGGCCCGAAGCCCTCGAACAGCTTCACGTACTCGCGTATCTCCGGTATCGACGCCAGCGGTGAGGGGCTCGTCGCGGCCGGCTTCACCGTCACCGACTACCCGGGTACGACCGGCACGAAGCAGGAGCGCGTCGACGTCGACGGCCCGCCGCAGCCCGCCGCCAACCCGCCGAACGGCAACCCCGCGGCACTGTCGTCGCTGGCCGGTCTCGGCGGTGCCCTCGGCAGCGCCGCCGGCGTGACCATGGAGATACCGGGCCAGCACGCCGACTTCTCCTCGGCACCGCTGGCGAAGCCGGTCGACGTGACCGGCGCGCCGACCGTGCGGATCCGGGCAGCCTCGCCGACCGGCGAGGCGGTGCTGTTCGTCAAGCTCTACGACGTCGACCCGGCCGGTCGGGCCACCCTGCCGGCCGGCCTGGTCGCCCCGGTCCGGCTCACCGGCCTGCCGCCGACCATCGCGCAGGCGACCCCCACCACGGTCACGCTGCCGGCGATCGTCCACCGGATCGAGCAGGGCCACCGGATCAGGATCACCGTCTCGACCTCGGACCAGGCGTACACCACCCCGGCGCCGCCGACGGTCTACACGGTCGCGGTGAACGGCCCGGTCGTGCTGCCGACCGCCACCGGTACGCCGATCCAGACGCCGTCGGTGATCTGGCGGTACGTGCTCGCCGGTCTCGTCGCGGTGATCGCGGTCGGGATCGTCACGCTGATCGCGCTCGGCCGTCGCCGGCAGGGTCGCCGGGGACGGATCGAGGCGGAGTACGCGCAGCGCCCGCTCGTCGTCCGCGGCCTGCGCAAGGAGTACGCGGACGGCTTCGTCGCCGTCGGCCGGGTCGACTTCGCCGTCGAGCGCAACACGGTGGTCGGCCTGCTCGGGCCCAACGGCGCGGGCAAGACCACGACGCTGCGGGTCCTCATGGGGTTGACCTACCCGACGGCGGGGGAGGTCTTCGTCTTCGGCCACCAGCTCACGCCCGGCGCACCGGTGCTCAGTCGGGTCGGCGCGCTGGTGGAGGGGCCCGGCTTCCTGCCGCACCTGTCCGGGTACGCCAACCTCCTGCTGTACTGGAAGGCCACCGGCCGGCCGGTCGCCGACGCCCGCTTCGACGAGGCCCTCGACATCGCCGGTCTGGGCGACGCGGTCATGCGCAAGGTGAAGACGTACAGCCACGGCATGAAGCAGCGGCTGGCGATCGCCCAGGCCATGCTCGGCCTGCCCGAACTGCTGGTGCTCGACGAGCCGACCGACGGGCTCGACCCGCCCCAGATCGCGGAGATGCGCAAGGTGCTGCGCCGGTACGCCACCGACGGCCGGGCGGTACTGGTCTCCAGCCACCTGCTCGCCGAGGTCGAGCAGACCTGTACCGACGTGGTGGTCATGCACAAGGGCCAGATCGTCGCCTCCGGCCCGGTGGGCGACATCGTGGGCGACTCGCCCAGCGTGCAGCTGGACGTGTCGGACGTCGACGAGGCCGAGACCGTGCTCGACCGGCTCGGCGTCGCCCGGTCGGTGGCCTGGTCCGGCGGGAACGGCCTGGTCGTCGACCTCGACGGCACGCCACGTGCCGAGGTGGTGGCGGCACTGGTGAAAGCCGGGATCGGGGTGGACCGGGTGGTGCCTCGGCGGCGCCTGGAGGACGCCTTCCTGGCCCTGGTCGGCGGCGACACGAAAGCGAGCGGGGAGCGGTGACCACGACGACCACGACCACGACAACGGCCGGCACCTACCGGCCGACCCGTACCTTCACCTTCGCCACCGAGTTCCGCCGGCAGGCCAGCCGCCGGCGGACCCAGCTCACGCTCGGGTTCATGGTGCTCCTGCCGCTGATCGTCCTGATCGCGTTCGAGCTGAACAGCGGCAACGACCGGGGCGGCGGCGGCCGGCGCGGCCAGTTCTCCAGCCTGGTCGACCTGGCGACGGCGGGCGGGGTGAACTTCGCGCTGTTCACCGTGTTCGTGTCGGCGTCGTTCCTGCTCGTCGTCGTGGTCGCGCTGTTCCACGGCGACACCGTCGCCAGCGAGGCCGGCTGGGGCAGCCTGCGCTACCTGCTGGCGATCCCGGTACCGCGCGGCCGGCTGCTCGGCGTGAAGCTCGCCGTGTCGATGGCGTACTCGGCGCTGGCGATGGTGCTTCTGCTGGGCACCGCACTGGCCGCCGGCACGCTGCGGTACGGCTGGCACCCGTTGCGCAGCACGATCGCCGGTGACCTCGCCGCCGGCGACGCCCTGCTGCGGCTGCTGGGCATCATGGGGTACCTGGCCGTGGGCCTGCTGGTCGTCGCGGGGTGTGCGTTCCTGCTGTCGGTGACGACCGACGCGCCGCTGGGCGCGGTCGGCGGGGCGGTACTGCTGCAGATCCTGTCGAGCATCCTCGACCAGATCACGGCGCTCGGCGCGATCCGTAGCTTCCTGCCGACCCACTTCTCGCAGGCCTGGCTGGGCCTGCTGTCCACCCCGCTGCAGACCGACGACCTGGTACGCGGCTGCGTCTCGGCGCTGAGCTACGGGGTGGTCTTCTTCGGCCTGGCCTGGTGGCGTTTCCTGCGCAAGGACGTGGTCAGCTAGTGCGCTGACCGCCGTCGGCCGGCACCGTCAGCCGGCCGACGGCGTCAGGCGGCCGACGGCGTCAGGCGGCCACGATCGTCGCAACATCCGGAAAGTTGTGGTCTCAGGGCACCCGGGATGCCACGACATCCGGGAAGTTGTGTCGATCAGGACTGGTCGCGCGCGGCGTATTCGGGGATCGTGGCCATCGGGGGCCGCGGCGTCCCGCCGACGGGTTGATCGGCCGCGGTGATCGTGTCCCGGACCCGGGCGAACCGGGTGAGGGTGTCCCAGCGCGGGTCGTTGGGGTGTACCCGCTCGAGCACGGTGTGCAGCACCTCGGCCGCCATCCCGGCCAGCGTGGCGGCGTCGTGGCGGCCGTGGGCGCGCTGGCCGAGATCCACCTGGGCGACCGCGTCGAGGCCGGACTCGAGCACGGTGTCGAGCAGCAGCCCGGCCTCCACGCCGTACCCGGTGGCGAACGGCAGGGTCTCCAGCAGCGAGCGGCGGGCGGCGTACTCGCCGGCGAGCGGCTGCACCACCCCGGCCAGCTCCGGGAAGTACACGTTGAGCAGCGGGCGGGCCAGCAGGTCGGTGACCGGCCCGCTCCCGGCGGACGGCGGTTCGGGCCGGTCGTAGCAGGCCTTCACCAGCGCCACGTCCGGCTCGGTGAGCAGCGGTCCGAGCAGGCCGGTCACGAAGTACGACCGGAACTCGGCCAGGTCGGCGTCGACGTAGACGAGCAGGTCGCCGCGGGCGACCAGGAGCGCCTTCCACCGGGCGTCGCCGATACCCGGCCGGGAGTCGTGGCCGGGGAGGATCTCGGTGTGGTGGTACACCGTCGCACCGGCCTCGGCGGCGACCTTCGCGGTGGCGTCCTGCGAGCCGGCGTCGACCACGATCACCTCGTCGACGAGGCCGGTCTGGTCGGCCAGGATGCGGGCGCCTCCGACCACCTCGCCGATGGTGGACTCGTCGTCGAGGGCGGCGAGCACCACGCTGACCGTGGCGTCACCCTTGTGCCGGGCCACCCGATCCAGGGGCCAGTCCCGCCACGAGGACGTGCGGCGGTCGAACCAGGAGGCGGCGGTCGGGTGCATGGCTCCACGCTCTATAAAGATCGGCATGTATCGGCAAAGGGCGAAATCCGGTGGAGTATTGCACTTCGCCGGCCGGTAGCGGTACCCGTGGACTGGGCTGACGCGGCCGTGTCCGGTGCCCGTGGGCGCGCGGTGACGCGGCCCGCCCGCGCCGATACGCCGGGTGACCTCACTCACGAGCCCCGTCGATTGCATGGCGTATGGCCGGACCGATCCTTACACTCGTGGGCACAATCGAATACCTCATCCAGAGGGGCTGAGGGAACGGCCCGATGAAGCCCCGGCAACCACCACTGACGACTCGACGACGAGGCCGCGCGTGGCAGGTGCCAATTCCGTCCCGGTGTGCGACTCCCGGGAAAGATGAGAGGAAGGCCTCGACATGACGTCGACCATCGACGCATCCCCGTTCGTCGGCTCGCCCGCCCGCGCCCTGGTCTGCCGCGGCTGCGGCGCCGAGTTCCCGCTCGCCGCGCAGCACGCCTGTTACGAGTGTTTCGGTCCCCTCGAGGTGGCCTACCACGCCGACGCCCTCAAGCGGGTGACCCGCGAGGAGATCGCGGGTGGCCCGCCGAACATCTGGCGCTACGCCTCGCTGCTGCCCGCCGGCCAGGACCCCGCCACGCGGGTCACGCTCAACCCGGGTTTCACCCCGCTGGTACCCGCGCCCGCGCTGGCCCGCGAGATCGGCCTGCGCGCCCCGCTGTGGGTCAAGGACGACTCGGCCAACCCGACCCACTCGTTCAAGGACCGGGTGGTGTCGGTGGCGTTGACCGCCGCGAAGGCGCTCGGCTTCGACCGGTATGCCTGTGCGTCGACCGGCAACCTGGCCAACTCGGTGGCCGCGCACGCGGCCCGCGCCGGGGTGCCGTCGATGGTGTTCATCCCGTCGGACCTGGAGCCGGGCAAGGTGATCACCACGGCCGTGTACGGCGGTGACGTGGTGGCGATCGACGGCTCGTACGACGACGTCAACCGGCTGTGCTCGGAGTTGACCGAGACGGACGAGTTCGAGAACACGGCGTTTGTCAACGTCAATGTCCGGCCGTTCTACGCCGAGGGCTCGCGCACCCTGGGGTACGAGGTCGCCGAGCAGTTGGGCTGGCGCATCCCGAAGCAGGTCGTGATCCCGATGGCCAGCGGTGAGCTGCTGACCAAGGTGGACAAGGCGTTCGCGGAGCTGGTCGAGATCGGCCTGGTCGAGGCGCCCGCCGACGGGTGGCGGGTGTTCGGCGCCCAGTCGGCCGGCTGCAACCCGATCGCGCTCGCGCTGCACTCCGGGCGCGACGACATCGTCCCGCAGAAGCCGACCGGCATTGCCAAGTCGCTGAACATCGGCGACCCGGCTGCCGGCGTGTACGCCCTCGAGGCGGTCCGGCGTTCGGGCGGGTGGATGGCGTACGCCGACGACGAGGAGATCCGCGACGCGATCCGGCTGCTGGCCCGTACCACCGGCATCTTCGCCGAGACGGCCGGTGGGACCACCGTGGCCGCGCTGCGCAAGCTGGTCGACGAGGGTCGGCTCGACCCGGAGGCCGAGACGGTCGTGTTCAACACCGGTGAGGGGTTGAAGACGCTCGACGCGGTCGCCGACCGGGTGGGGCCCACGTACCGGGTCAAGCCGTCGCTGCGGGCGGCTCGCGAGGCCGGCCTGCTCGACTGATTTTCCACCATCTGCAAACCGACTCTGACCTGCATAGATACGACTTCTATCGATGGCTGCGCACCGGCCTCCGTTACCCGTGTGATGACGTGCGGTGCGGCGCGAAGCCCATCGACGAGCGTTAACGCCAACGTATCGGGAAGGTTGCTTACTGTATAGAAGTCTGCCATCCGGGGCCTTGACTGGGCCGCGTCGATGGCAGCACGATGCTCGGTGCGGGAGGACGTGTCGCCGCGAGGCCACCGATCCGTCGGTCGGCCCGCGACCGCAGTGCCGGAGGTGCTGTGCGAGCGTCCTCTCGACCATTTCTGAGGAAGGCCCGGCCGGGAAAACCTGGTCAGGGAGGACCCGGCCGAGGTCCGGTCAACCGGCGGCGGCAGGCGGGTCGCGATCGGTGTCCTCGTAGTAGGCGACGAAGATCGAGTACGGCCGGCCATCCGGGTCGCGTGGCCGGGCGGCGTACTCCTCCAGGATCGTGCCGATCCGCTCCCGCAGTTCCCGGAAGTCGTCCTCGCTCAGCCGCAGTCCCAGCCGGGTCATGTCGACCTTGTCGAGGTCGGCCAGGCGGGCTTCGGCGAGGAAGGCGTCGAGGATGGCACCGCGGCCACCCGGCACCCCGGCCTCGCTCACGTCGAGGTTCCACGACTTGCCGGTCCCGAGGTACGGCACCTCGCGGGAGCCGCGGGCGCCCCGCCGCGCCGGCTGCGCCGCGAGGAAACCGGTATCGACGAGCGTGCGGACATGGTGGAGGGTGGTCGCCGGGTTCGCGCCGAGGCGCTCGGCGATCTCCTTGTTGGTCAGCGCCCGGTCCAGGCACAGCCGCAGGATGCGCAGCCGCACCGCGGAGGCGAGCGCCCGTGCCTCCGCCTCGGTCGCCGGCCGCCTCTCCTTCATGGGCGTAGATCCTACGCGTCACTGATTGACTTCTCCCAATCAGTCGGAGCATGCTACCCGCATGCGCTTCGGCTTGCTCCGCCACCACGACTTCCGGCAGTTGTTCATCGCCGACACGATCAGCCAGTTCGGTACCCAGGTCACCATGCTGGCGCTGCCGCTGGTCGCGGTGCTCGCGCTGCACGCCGACCCGTTCGAGGTGGGAGTACTGGCCGCCTGCGAGAGCGCCGCGTTCCTGCTGATCGGCCTGCCCGCCGGCGCCTGGGTGGACCGGATGCGCCGGCGCAACGTCCTCGTCGTTGGCGACGTCGGCCGCGCCGTGCTGCTCGGCTCGGTACCCGTCGCCTGGTGGTTCGGCGTGCTCACCATGCCGCAGATGTACGCCGTCGCCCTGCTGACCGGCATGTTCACCGTCTTCTTCGACGTCGCGTACCAGAGCTACCTGCCGCACCTGGTCGGCCGGGAGAACCTGGTGGAGGGCAACGCCAAGCTCGAAGCGGTCCGCGGGGTCAACTACATCGCCGGGCCGACCGCCGCCGGCCTGCTCATCGGCTGGCTCACCGCGCCGGTCGCCGTCGTCGTCGACGCGCTGAGCTTCGCCGGTTCGGCGCTGTTCGTCGGGCTGATCCGCAAGCGGGAGCCGAAGCCCGAACGCCGGCCCGACGCCCACCTCGGCCGCGAGATCGGTGAGGGGCTGCGGTTCGTGCTGGGCAACCGGCTGCTGCGGTCGATCGCGATGTGTACCGGCTCGTCCAACCTGTTTTCGAACATCGGTGGCGCGATGCTCGTCGTACTGCTCGCCCGCGAACTGCGGTTGCCGCCCGGCACGATCGGCCTGTTCTTCTCGTTCGGCGCGGTGGGCGGCCTACTCGGCGCCCTGGCCGCCACCAGGGTCGCCGCGCGGATCGGCCAGGGCCCGGCGATCTGGATCCCGGTCGCGGTCTCCGGGCCGTTCCTGCTGCTGTACCCGGTCATCCAGCGCGGCTGGCTGCTGTGGGCCGCGGCCGCCGGGTCCCTGGTGTACGCGTTCAGCGTCGTGGTCTACAACATCACCCAGGTCAGCTTCCGGCAGGGGCTCACGCCCGAGCGGCTGCTCGGCCGGATGAACGCCACCATGCGCTTCCTGGTCTGGGGCACGATGCCGATCGGCGCGTTCATCGGCGGGGTGCTCGGCAGGTACCTCGGGGTCCGCGAGGCGCTGTGGATCGCGGCGGTCGGCGGGATGTTCACGTTCCTGCCGGTCTTCCTCTCGCCGCTGCGCACCATGCGCGAACTGCCCACCGGCGAGCACGGCGAGCCGGCCCCGGCCGCCGTCACCGTCGACGCCTGACCGGGAGCCGGCCGCCGTCACCGTCGCCGCCTGGTCAGGACGCCGATCGCTATTCACGATCGCCGCGTAGGGGGCAAGATGACGGATGACCGAGCGAATCAACGGGCTCGGAACGGATGTGCCTCACGAGGGCACGCGGCGAAGTGGAGTGTTGGCGTGACCAGTCCTCATCCTCTGTACGGCAAACATGCCGCCCTCCTCGACCGGGCACTCACCGCGATCCGGGAGCGTGGCTACTGGTCGGCGTTCAACGAGTCGCCCAGCCCCCGGGTGCACGGCGAGGAGGCCGCGCCGCGGGGGAAGGCCACGTTCGAGTCGTACCTGGGTGCCGACTTCCCGCTCGACCAGCCGGGCACGACCGACTGGGTGGGCGGCGAGCGCAGCCCGTTCGGGGTGCGGCTGGACGTGCGGTACCCCCGGCCCGACGTCGACACGCTGCTGACCGCCGCGACCGCAGCCATGCCCGCGTGGCGCGACGCGGGGCCGCAGACCCGCGCCGGAGTCTGCCTGGAGATCCTCGCCCGGCTCGGTGGGAACGTCTTCGAGCTGGCCAACGCGGTGCAGTTCACCAGCGGCCAGGCGTACGTCATGGCGTTCCAGGCGGGCGGCGCGCACGCGCTCGACCGGGCCCTCGAAGCGCTGGCCTACGCGTACGCGGAGATGACCCGTACCCCCGCCGAGGCACGGTGGGAGAAGCCGGCGGGCAAGGGTGAGCCGTTGCGGATGGCCAAGACGTGGCACGTGGTGCCGCGCGGGGTCGGCCTGGTCATCGGCTGCAACACGTTCCCGACCTGGAACTCGTACCCCGGCCTGTTCGCCTCGCTGGTCACCGGCAACGCGGTGGTGGTCAAGCCGCACCCGGGCGCGGTCCTGCCGCTGGCGGTCACCGTGAAGTACGCCCGGGAGGTCCTCGCCGAGGCCGGGTTCGACCCGAACCTCGTCACGCTCGCGGCCGAGGCGCCCGGTGAGGGACTGGCGAGCGTCCTGGCGCTGCGGCCCGAGGTGAAGATCGTCGACTTCACCGGTTCGACCGAGTACGGCGACTGGCTGGAGGCGAACGCCCGGCAGGCCGTGGTCTACACCGAGAAGGCCGGCGTCAACACCGTCATCGTGGATTCCTGCGACGACTTCGCCGGAATGTGCAACAACATCGCTTTCTCGCTGGTCCTCTACAGCGGACAGATGTGTACGACACCGCAGAACATCCTCGTTCCGCGGGAAGGTATCGCCACCGCGGACGGACACAAGAGCTTCGACGACGTGGCCGGTGGGATCGCCGCGGCTGTCGGAAAGTTGACCGATGATCCCGCCCGGGGTGTGGAGTTGACCGGCGCGATCGTCAATGACGGGGTGCTGGAGCGCCTGGAACGGGTTCGCGGCCTCGGTGAGGTCGTACTCGATTCGCGGGTGGTCACCCACCCGACCTTCGGTGACGCGGTCGTCCGTACGCCGCTGATTCTCACGTTGGATGCCGACCGTGAGCAGACCTACGGCAGCGAGTGGTTCGGGCCGATCTCGTTCGTCGTCGCCACCGACTCCACCGAGCACAGCCTGGAGGTCTTCCGGCGGACCGTCGGCCGGCGGGGCGCGCTCACCGCGTCGGTGTACTCGACCGACGACAAGGTGCTGGACGCGGCCGAGCGGGCGGCACTGGACGTCGGTGTGCACCTTTCGGCAAATTTGACCCACGGAGTGTTCGTCAACCAGTCGGCGGCCTTCTCCGACTTCCACGGCAGCGGTGCCAACGCGTCCGCCAACGCCGCGCTGACCGATGGCGCGTACGTGGCCAGCCGTTTCCGGATTGTGCAGTCACGGCGGCACGTGTGACGGCATCTACGGAATCAGTCATAGGCATACATCTATGGAATGGCCGCGTTAGGACTACCCGAGAACCCCGTTCTCTAACGCCAATCCGGCATGACGATCGCGAATCTCGAGCTTAATCCGGATGTCCGATTTGGGGCTGTACGGGGTTGGCCGACCTCGTGTAGCGTGCGTGGTCGGTCGTCGTTCGTCGTCGGTGTCCACAGGGGGCACGTCGAGACACCGGCGACTCCGGCGTCGCGACCGCGGCGTCGTGGGTTGGCAAGACCCAGCACCACCGAAGTGAGGAAGTGCACCGTGGCACAGGGCACCGTCAAGTGGTTCAACAGCGAGAAGGGCTACGGCTTCATTGCCGTCGACGGAGGGCAGGACGTCTTCGTCCACTTCTCAGCGATTCAGATGGACGGCTACAAGTCGCTGGAGGACGGTCAGCGCGTCGAGTTCGAGATCGCGCAGGGCAGCAAGGGCCCGCAGGCGGAGAACGTCCGTATCGCCTGACTACTCCAAGCTCGCACCACTTTCAGGACACCGTTCTCCGGTCGGGGAGCGGTGTCCTTCTTTTTCTCTCCCGCCGCGCCACTCCGTGTTGTTTCCTGATCGCCGTCGCCGTCGCCGCAGTCCTCGGCTGACGCCGGCGTCGGTGGTGATCCCGTGCCGGTACGGGGCCCGTTGTCGGTACAGCGGTCCTCGCGGTATTGGTCCGTCTTTCATGGTGTTGTGGTCGTTTGTGCGGTCGTGGCCGTTTGTACGGTCGTGGTCGTTTGTACGGTCGTGGTCGTTTACCGGGTCGCGGCCGTGTTCCGGGTTGTGGTCCTCGCGCCGGGGTGGTGTCGAAACGTCGCCGAACTTTTGGGTGTGGACAGGTGGGAAGTGGCCGTGGTGGGGAAGGGGGCGACGGCGGGCCGGTACTCCCGGCTCGTCACCGGCGCGGCCCGGCCTGGCGTCCGGTGGTTCCGGCGCGGCCCGGCCCGGCGTCCGGTGGCTCCGGCGCGGCCCCGCTCCGACGTCCGGTGGCTCCGGCACGGGCCGGCTTCCGGCGGTACGGCGGCATGGGGAGGCGTCGGGTATCCGGCGGCGACGGCGGGGGCGATCGCCGGCGTGCCGGGAGGGGGTCGGCCACCGACCGTTTGCTTGCACTCTCGGGTGGAGAGTGCTAAACAAGTCACTGGCACTCGGAAGTGTCGAGTGCCAAAAGGTCGGGGTCGGTGGGGTCACCGGCCATGGCCGGGCCGTCCGGCGGAGTACGCCGAGCGGGCCGGGCATGGCAGGGGGCCGGTCGTCGCGGGCTATCCGGTCCGGCCTACGAGGGTTTCTCAGCGCCCGCTGGGGGACCGCCGAAGGTGCGTACGCAGCGGTGCGTGGCTGGTTGACGCCGGCGCGGACCGTGACTGTGTCCAGGAGGACAACGCCGAATGGCCAAGACAATTGCGTTCGAGGAAGAGGCGCGCCGGGGCCTCGAGCGGGGCATGAACATCCTCGCCGACGCCGTGAAGGTGACGCTGGGCCCGAAGGGCCGCAACGTCGTCCTCGAGAAGAAGTGGGGCGCCCCCACGATCACCAACGATGGCGTGTCCATCGCCAAGGAGATCGAGCTCGAGGACCCGTACGAGAAGATCGGCGCTGAGCTGGTCAAGGAGGTCGCCAAGAAGACCGACGACGTTGCCGGTGACGGCACGACGACGGCGACCGTCCTGGCCCAGGCGCTGGTCCGGGAGGGCCTGCGCAACGTCGCGGCCGGCGCGAACCCGATGGCCCTCAAGCGGGGCATCGAGACCGCCGTCGCCGCCGTTGCCGAAGAGCTCGCCAAGATCGCCAAGGATGTCGAGACCAAGGAGCAGATCGCTTCCACGGCCTCCATCTCCGCCGGCGACCCGACCGTCGGCGAGATCATCGCCGAGGCGATGGACAAGGTCGGCAAGGAAGGCGTCATCACCGTCGAGGAGAGCAACACCTTCGGCCTGGAGCTTGAGCTCACCGAGGGCATGCGCTTCGACAAGGGCTACATCTCGCCGTACTTCTGGACCGACGCGGAGCGGATGGAGGCCGTCCTCGACGACCCGTACATCCTCATCGTCAACAGCAAGATCTCCGCGGTGAAGGACCTGCTGCCGATCCTCGAGAAGGTCATGCAGTCGGGCAAGCCGCTGGCGATCATCGCCGAGGACGTCGAGGGCGAGGCGCTGGCCACCCTGGTCGTCAACAAGGTGCGCGGCACGTTCAAGTCCGTCGCCGTCAAGGCTCCGGGCTTCGGCGACCGCCGCAAGGCCATGCTGACCGACATCGCCGTCCTGACCGGCGGTCAGGTCGTCAGCGAGGAGCTCGGCCTGAAGCTGGAGGGCACCACGCTCGACATGCTGGGCCGCGCCCGCAAGGTCGTCGTCACCAAGGACGAGACCACGATCGTCGACGGCGCCGGCGACCCCGACCAGATCCAGGGTCGGGTCAACCAGATCCGCGCCGAGATCGAGAAGAGCGACTCCGACTACGACCGCGAGAAGCTGCAGGAGCGCCTGGCCAAGCTGGCCGGTGGCGTTGCGGTGATCAAGGTCGGTGCGGCCACCGAGGTCGAGCTCAAGGAGCGCAAGCACCGCATCGAGGACGCCGTGCGCAACGCGAAGGCGGCCGTCGAGGAGGGCATCGTCCCCGGTGGTGGCGTCGCGCTGGTGCAGGCCGGCAAGACCGCGTTCGACAAGCTGGACCTGAACGCCGACGAGGCGACCGGTGCCAACATCGTGCGCGTCGCGCTGGACGCTCCGCTGCGCCAGATCGCCGCGAACGCCGGCCTCGAGGGCGGCGTCGTGGTCGACAAGGTGCGCAACCTGTCGGTCGGGCACGGCCTTGACGCGGCGACCGGCGAGTACGTCGACATGCTGGCCACCGGCATCATCGACCCGGCCAAGGTGACGCGCTCGGCGCTGCAGAACGCGGCGTCGATCGCGGCCCTGTTCCTGACCACCGAGGCCGTGGTCGCGGACAAGCCGGAGAAGGAGAAGGCCCCGGCGGGCGCGCCCGGCGGCGGCGACATGGACTTCTGAGAAGTCTGAAACTCAGGAAAGGGCGGGCCGGCCGGGCCCGCCCTTTTCGTATGCGCTCACGTGCCCGCTCGCCGGGCCCGTCCACCGCGCCTTCCACCGCCCGTGGAACGGGGCTCACCGGGAGCCGGTGGAGCCGGCCGTTCCGGTGGGGCTGTAGGGGTCGGTGAGCCCGCTGTTGGTCACCGGTTCGACCTCAACCGGGGGCTCCGGCTGACCGGTCTCGGTCACCATCTCGCTCAGCGAGGACGACGTCGGTTCCTTCCGGCCGCCCCGCTCGGTCGACGGCTCGGGCAGGTCGATCTCCGGCACGCTGGAGCCGGTCGGCTCGCCGGCGTCCCGGCGGCTGCCGGCCACCCCCGATACGCCGGTCGCCCGCTGCGGACTCGGATCACGCGGTTCGGTCATATGGTGGTGATACCCACAGGGGCCGGTAACGTACCCGACGATGAGCGAACCGATCTTCGACGGGCACAACGACCTCACCTGGGAGTTGCGCCTGCGGGTACGTTACGACTTCGACGCCCTGGACGTCGCGGCCGACCAGTCGGCATCCGGCCTGCACACCGACCTGCCCCGGTTGCGTGCCGGCGGGGTCGGCGCCCAGTACTGGTCGGTCTACGCCGCCTGCCGGCCCGACGGGCAGGCGGCCGTCTCCGAGGCCCTCGAACAGATCGACGCCGCGCGGCGGCTCGTCGCCCGGTACCCCGAGCACCTGGCGTTCGCGACGAGCGCGGACGAGGTCGAGCGGGCCCGGGCCGCCGGGCGGATCGCCTCGCTGCTGGGAGCCGAGGGCGGCCACGCCATCAACTGCTCGCTCGGCACCCTGCGGATGCTGTACGAGCTGGGCGTGCGGTACCTGACCCTCACGCACTCACGGAACACCCCGTGGGCGGACAGCGCCACCGACGAGCCGGCCGTCGGCGGGCTGTCGCCGTTCGGCCACGAGGTGGTACGGGAGATGAACCGCCTCGGCATGCTCGTCGACCTGTCGCACGTGGCGCCGAGCACGATGCACGCCGCGCTCGACACCTCGGTCGCGCCCGCCTTCTTCTCGCACTCGTCGGCCCGGGCGCTCTGCGACCATCCCCGCAACGTGCCAGACGACGTGCTCACCCGGGTACGGGACAGCGGCGGCCTGGTGATGGTGACCTTCGTGCCGTGGTTTCTGACCGAGGAGTGCCGGGACTGGTCGGCCCGGTTGTTCGAGGCCATGGACCGGCTCGACGCGGAGCATCCCGACCAGGGGCCGCGGTGGTACGCCGGCCGCGCCGACTGGATACGGGCCAACCCCCGGCCGCGGTGCACCGTGGCGAACGTGGCCGACCACGTCGAGCACGTACGGGCCGTCGCCGGGGTCGACCACGTCGGGCTGGGCGGTGACTTCGACGGCTGCCCGAGTGTGCCCGACGGGCTCGGCGACGTGGCGGGTTACCCGGCGCTGCTGGCCGAACTGGCCGGCCGTGGCTGGTCCGACGCCGACCTTGGCAGGCTCGCCTGGCACAACGCCCTGCGGGTGCTGCGCGACACCGAGTCGGTCGCGGTCGCGGTACGCCGGGAGCGCGGCCCGTCGAACGCCACCATCGAGCAGCTCGACGGGCCGCCCGCGGCCTGACGACCGCGCAGCGCCGCGCGCCAACCGTTCAGCGCTGCGCCTCGGCAAGCCGGGCGGCGCGGAACGCGTCCACCAGCCCGGCGCCGACCAGGTTCGCCGGGTCACCGCAGTTCTCCGGCGGTGGCACGGCCGGGGCGGTGGTGGTCCGCAGGATCTCCCGGGTACGCGGGATGTCGCCGATCAGCGCCGGGTTGGCCGACCACAGCAGCGCGACCGTACCGGCCACGTGCGGGGTCGCCATGGACGTACCGCTCTCGGTGCCGTAGCCCCCGCCGGGCAGGGCGGACAGGATGTCCACGCCCGGGGCGACGACGTCCGGTTTGGTGCGGCCGTCCGGCGTCGGCCCGCGGCTGGAGAAGCTGGCGAGCTGGTCGTCGCGGTCGACCGCGCCGACGGTCAGCGTCTCCGGGTACGGCGCCGGCGGGTCCGCCACCGTCCGGCACGCGGGGCCGGAGTTGCCGGCGGCGGCCACCACGAAGATGCCGGCGGCGGTGAGGGCCTGGACCGCAGGTCGCAGCGACCGCAGGTCGCAGCCTTCCAGCGGCGGGCAGCCCCAGGAGTTGGTCAGGATGTGGGGGGCCCGTTCGGGGCGACCGTCGCGCAGCGGGTCTCCGCCGTACGGGAACGGGGCGAGCATGAACTGCAGGCAGTCGAGGTAGCGCGCCGGGTTGCCCAGGTTACGGGCGAGGTTGACGCAGCCGATCCAGCGTGCCCCGGGTGCGACGCCGACGTTCTGGTCACCGACGGCGGTGGCGAGCGTGTGCGTGCCGTGGCCGCCGTGGTCGACCGGGGTGCGGGTGTGTGACCACGGGTCGTACCAGGAGTCGTCGCCGCCGCGGAAGCCGTTCCGCAGTGCCGGGTGGGTGCCGTCGACACCGGAGTCGGACGTGCCGACGACGATGCCCGTACCGGTCACCCCCAGGTCCCGCCACACCCGGTCGGCGCCGATCATCGACAGGTTCCACGATGGACCCGCCGGTGCCGGCTGGTTGCCGTGCATGACCGGGGCCGGTTCGGGGATGGGGCGCAGCCGCGGACTGTCGAGGACCTCCCGGACCTCGGGACGGTCGTGCAGCCAGGCGCGTACCGCCTCGCCACCGTCCACCTCCAGGGCGTTCACCAGGTAGTACGGGGTGTAGCCGACGCGCAGCCCGCGGAGGTCGCGGCGTAGTGACGCCTGGCTGGAGTTCGCGGTGTCCACCAGGCGGCGGTAGGTCGCGCGCAGCCGCTCGTCGCGGTTGCCGATGGTGTCCAGGCCGGACAGGTCGGCCTGCGGCTTGAGGACCACGAACAGGCGGTCACCGTAGGTGCCCGGGTGGCCGGCACCGGCGTAGACGGCCGCCCCGGCGACCACGACGACGCCGGTGAGGGCCGCCGCTACCCAGCGGCGCGGTGCGACGGCACGGCCGAGGCTCAGCCCGTAGCCGACCGCGAGGAGCAGCCCGATGGCGGCCGACCCGGCCGCGGCGGTCAGGATCCACCGGGGGGCGTCGGAGAAGCCGAGCAGGATCGTCGTCTCCTCCGGGTCGGCGAAGGCGAGCGGCCCGGCCGCCGCGGCGCCCACCAGCCATCCGACGGGTCCGCTCCGGCCGGCGGCGGTGCGCAGGCTCGCCGCCGCGAAGCCCAGTGGCGGCAGGACGAGCAGTTCGGCGAGCGTGATGCCGGAGGCGCCGGTGCCCGCCGCGAGGGCGGTGAGCGCAACGGCCGCGACGAGGCCGGCCAGGCCGACCCGCAGCCACGCCGAGCCGTGCGCGGGTTGGAGGTCGGCCAGCACCGTGGCGGCGAGGAAGCCGACCGCGGCCGCCGCCAGGGCGGCGAGGACGGACTCGGTCGCACCGCCGAGCGCGCCCAGCGCCAGCCACGGCAGTCCGACGGCGAGACCGCCGGCGAGCCCGAGCAGGTCGGCCTCCGGCCGGTTGGCCGGGGCGACCCCGCCGACGGTGGCCGCCGCGGTGTCCCGGCGCCGGGACACCGCGGCGCCGGTCAGTCGCAGTACCACCGCGGTCAGGGCCGCGACGACCGCCAGTAGCGCCAGGTAGATCTCGTGTCGTGGTCCGGTGACGCCGGCCCGGACCAGGCCGAGGACGACGGCCGCGACGGTCGCGCAGGTCCACACCCGGCCGGCCGCCCGGGCCGCTGGCAGGCGGGGTATGCAGGCCAGCAGTAGCGGGGGGAGGAACGCGAGCGCTCCGGACAGCACGCTGCCGAGCAGCCAGGCCCAGCCGGGCAACACGCGGGAGGTGATCGACTCGTAGAGCTGTTCGGCGCCCCAGACGACGAGCGGAGCGGCGGCCATGACCCCGGCCACCCACAGCCCGGCCAGCACCGTGAGCAGGATGGTGACCGGGTACCGCCAGCCGTCGGCCGGCCGCGCGAGCGGTGGCGGCGGGAGCGGTGGCGGCGGGCCGCCCGTCGGCGGCGGGAGCGGTGGCGGCGGGCCGCCCGTCGGCGGCTGCGGCGTGGACATGTCTGAGACGGTACGACGCACAGGCACGCTCCCGGTGGTCCGTGGGGGGCCGCCGCACCGGCCTCCGGGGAGCGGTAACCGTCGAGCCGCGCGGCGATTGCGCACTGTAGCGGAGCTGCGGCCAATTGCCGGCAATTCGCGGTTTAAACCCGCGGTTTTTCCGGAAAGCGGCGTCGACCTCGCCACCCGTACCCAGGACTTCGACCGAGGTCGCCGCCTGAGTCAATGATCGACAACCGCCCCGGGTGGGCGGGATATCGACCCACCACTCTCCGGGGAGGAAACGCCGTCCGGTCGGCCACTGTCGATCAGGTATTCGGAAATGCTATTGGCCAATATTTTGTGCTAAAGACCGTTAACAATCCCTCTCGCGGTTCCGACGGGAGAGGGAGAACATGAGCTTTGACACTACTGCGGGGTAACCTCGTCACCCCGGGAGTTACGGTGGAGTACGTGACCAGAGACCCCCAGGCGTCCCGCTTCGGCGCCGGACAGCTCTCGTCCCAACGACGCGCCGCTGACCTGGCCAGACTCCGGACGGAACAGTTCGACGTGCTCGTCATCGGCGGCGGGGTCACCGGTGCCGGTGCCGCCCTCGACGCGGCGTCCCGGGGCCTGTCGGTCGCCCTTGTCGAGGCCCGCGACCTCGCCTCCGGCACCTCCAGTCGGTCGTCCAAGCTGATCCACGGCGGGCTGCGTTACCTGGAGCAGTTCGAGTTCGGCCTGGTCCACGAGGCGTTGCGGGAGCGCGGACTGCTCGCCACCCGGCTCGCGCCGCACCTGGTACGACCGGTGCCGTTCCTGGTGCCGCTGAGCGCGCCGGACGGTCCGGCCGGCCTGCCGCAGCGGGCCTGGCGCCGGTTCTACTACGGCGCCGGCGTGGCGCTCTACGACGCGTTCGCCAGCGCCTCGGCGCTGGCCGGGCGGGTCCTGCAGGGGCAGCCGTCGCGCGGCATGCCCATGCACCGGCACCTGTCCCGTACCGCCGCCCGCCGGCTCTTCCCCAGTCTGCGGGAGGACGCCGTCACCGGCGCGATCGAGTACTACGACGGGCAGGTCGACGACGCGCGGTTCGTGGTCACCCTCGCGCGTACCGCGGCCAGCCTCGGCGCGGCGGTCGTGACCAGCACCCGGGTCGTCGGCATCCTGCGCTCGGCGCGGGAGGTGACCGGCGTCCGGGTGGCCGACCTGGAGACCGGCGAGGAGTTCGCGGTACGGGCCCGTACCGTGGTCTCGGCCACCGGTGTGTGGAGCGACGACGTCTCCGAGCTGCTGTCGCCGGCCAACCAGCCGGCCGAGCACACCGGCCTGCGGGTCCGGGCCAGCAAGGGCGTCCACCTCGTGGTGCCGCGCTCGGCGATCACCGGCGACGCCGGTCTGATCCTGCGGACGGCCTCGTCGGTGCTGTTCGTCATCCCGTGGGGTGGCCACTGGATCATCGGTACGACCGACACCGACTGGAACCTCGACCGGGCCCACCCGGCGGCGACCGCGGGTGACATCTCGTACCTGCTCGACCAGGTCAACCAGGTGCTCGACCGGCCGCTGACCCGCGACGACATCGAAGGGGTGTACGCCGGCCTGCGCCCGTTGCTGTCGGCGGAGGTGCGTCACCGGCTCGGCCCGCACACCCGTGACGAGCAGACCTCGTCGCTGTCGCGCGAGCACGCGGTGGTGGAGCCGATGCTCGGCCTGATGCTCGTGGCCGGCGGGAAGTACACGACGTACCGGGTCATGGCCGCGGATGTGATCGACCACGCCGCGCGCCGGCTGGGTTGCCTGCGTCGCGACGGCGGCCGGGTCGCCGGCTCCCGCACCTTCGACCTGCCGCTGCTGGGAGCGGACGGGTACCAGCACGCGTGGACCAACCGGGCCGACATCGCGCGCCGGCACGGGGTGCCGGTCGGCGTGGTCGAGCACCTGCTGGAGCGGTACGGCACGCTCTCGGGTCAGCTGCTGTCCCTGGTGGCCGAGGACCCGACGCTGGGCCGGTCGCTGGTCGGCGCGCCGGAGTACCTCGCCGCCGAGATCGCCTACGCCGCCCTCGCCGAGGGGGCGCTGCACCTCGACGACGTCCTGGCCCGGCGTACCCGGATCTCCATCGAGACCGCGCACCGGGGTGTGGACAGCGCCGAGGACGCCGCCCTGATCATGGGGCGGGTACTCGGCTGGGACGACGAGACGCGTCGCCGCGAGGTCACCCACTATCTGGCCCGGGTCGCCGCGGAACGGGAGTCGCAGCGGATGCCGGACGACGCCACCGCGGAGGCCGCCCGGCTGGGGGCGCCGGACCTGCGGGCGCCCGATCACCTGGCGCAGTCCTGACCGGGTCGCAGGTGGCCGCGACGTCCCCGGCGGGCGGGACGCGAGGATGATCTACATCGATCCTCCGCGCTGGCCGGCCCACGGGCGGCTGTGGTCGCACCTGGTCAGCGACCGGTCGTTCGCCGAGCTGCACGCGTTCGCCGAGCTGCTGGGCGCGCCCCGGCGGGCGTTCGAACGCGACCACTACGACCTGCCCGCGGACCGGGCCCGGCTGGCCGTCTGGCTCGGCGCGACCCTGGTGTCCAGTCGTGAGCTCGTCGACCTGCTCCACGCCGCCGGCCTGCGCCGGCGCAAGGCGCGCGCACGGACGCAGGCGGGTGGACGTACCTGAGGATCGGGTGTCCTCACCCGATGGCGTCATGGCGCTCGCCGAGGGAGCTGATGGTGTCCCGGCGTTCGCCGATGGTGCTGATGGTGTCGCGGCGCTCGCCGATGGTCGACAGCACCCGCGTGGGTGCCAGCGCCGTCTGCCGGCGCACCCCGCGGCGGGGACGGCGGGCGTGCGCGATGGCCTGCCGGTACACCCGTTCGTAGCGGCGGGCCATGCGCTGCGCGCCGAACGCCGAGCGGGCGTGCGCCACGCAGTCGTCGGGGTCGAGCTCCTTCACCCGGTGCAGGGCTTCGGGCAGCTCGTCCGGGTCGTCGCAGATGAAGCCGGTGGTCCCGGGCCGGACGATCTCCGGTACCGAGCCGCGCCGCATCGCCACCACCGGCGTGCCCGAGGCCATCGCCTCGATCATGACCATGCCGAACGGCTCGTGCCAGCGGATCGGCATGATCAGGCAGCGGGCCTGGGTGAGCAGGTGGTTGGTGGTCGTCCGGTCCCCGTTGACGATCAGTTCGACGTCGTCGGCCAGCATCGGGCGGATGACCTCGTCGAGATAGCGCCGCTCGCCGGGCTCGTTGCACTTGCCCGCCAGGATCAGCGGCAGCCCGGCCTCCCGGCAGGCCTGAATGGCGAGGTCCGGACCCTTGTCGGGGGAGAACCGGGCGAGCCAGATCACGGGCCCGTCGCCGGTGTGCGCGGCGACGAACTGGTTCGGGTCGATGGCGTTGTGGATGGTGGCGGCCCAGCGCAGTTCGGGGCGCTGGCGTCGTTGGGAGTCGGAGATGGCGACCGGGTGGATGTGCTCGCCCAGGGCCGCGTAGTAGTCGCCCAGCTCGCCGTCGGCCGGACCGTGCACGGTCACCACGGTCGGCGTACCGCGGTGCCCGGCGGTGAGGGGGCCGGACAGCGAGTGGTCGTGGACGACGTCGAAGTGGCTGTCGGCCAGGAGTCGACCTACCCGGGCGGCGTGGAGCACTTCGGGCATCGCTTCGCCCAGCCGCTCGAACTGGGGCTCTTCGGCGGTGCTCACGAAGCGTGCCGCGGTGCCGGTGCGCTGGCCCGCACCGAACATCGTGACATCGTGACCTCGTGCGCACAGGGCGTCGACGAGCGCGGCGCAGATCAGTTCGATTCCTCCGTACCCGCTCGGTGGTAGCTCGTACCACGGCGGAACGACCATCGCGATTCTCAGTGGGGAAGTAGGGTCGCTATGGTCGGCCTCTTTCGGGATCACTATCCGGCCCCTTCCGGTTGTGTCATCACTCGCCGGGTACGGCACCCAAGGCGAGGTCGAGACCCTGAGCCGAGCGCCGGACTACCCCGTCTACGCCGAATCGAACATGCCGCGCCATTCCTGACGGATGAATAGTCGTCACCTTTGAACAAAGTGGACGAAATTTGGAGATTTGGTGAAGCTGCCCCAGGTGAACATCCTTGAAGGCACCACATTCGTCGTCAGCGATATGCGAGGGGACATCGAGCCCGACTCCGAGGAGCCCGCCGGCCTGTTCTACCGCGATATGCGCCACCTCTCCCGCTGGCAGGTGCGGCTCAACGGCAACCGCCTCGACGCGCTCTCCGGGGACGCCGTCGAGTACGACGAGGCGGTCTTCTTCACGGTGGAACCGACCGGGACGATCTATCGCAACCCCACGGTCTCGCTGCTGCGCCGCCGTCACGTCGGCGACGGCATGCGGGAGCTGCTGGAGCTGACCAGCCACAGCGTCGAGCCGCTGACACTGGAGCTGTCGATCCTGTTCGCGGCCGACTTCGCCGACATCTTCGAGGTCAAGGACCGCAGGCAGAAGGTCGGCCGCTGCTACCGGCGGGTGGGGAACGGCGAGGTCACGCTCGGTTACGAACGCGGTGACTTCCGGCGCGAGACGATCATCCGGGCCGCCGACGCCTTCTTCACGGAGGAGTCGGTGACCTTCCGCGTCACGCTGCGCCCCCGCCAGACCTGGCGTACCGAGGTGGAGGTCGCCGTCGCGACCGCGACCCTCCGGCCGATGGTGAAGCGGGTCCACGAGCCGAACATGCCCTTCGGGCTGCAGGAGTGGCTCGACGCCGCGCCGCGCCTGGACACCGGCTGGGACGACCTGCGCCGGGTGTACCAGCGTAGCCTGGTCGATCTGGCCGCGCTGCGCTTCTATCCGGACTCGGTACCCGAGTCGTCGCTGCCCGCCGCCGGCCTGCCGTGGTTCATGGCGCTCTTCGGCCGGGACAGCCTGATCACCAGCTACCAGGCGCTGCCGTTCGTACCCGAGCTGTGCCGCACCACCCTGCGGGCGCTCGCCGCCCAGCAGGCCACCGAGGTGGACGACTTCCGCGACGCGGAGCCCGGCAAGATCCTGCACGAGCTGCGCCACGGTGAGCTGGTCTACTTCCGCGAGTACCCGCAGTCGCCCTACTACGGCACCGCGGACGCCACGCCGCTGTTCCTGGTCGTGCTCGACGAGTACGAACGGTGGACCGGCGACCGGGAGACCGTACGGGCCCTGGAAGGCCCGGCCCGCGCCGCGCTGGCCTGGATGGAGACGTACGGCGACATCGACGGCGACGGCTTCATCGAGTACCTCACCCGCAACCCGGAGACCGGCCTACGCATCCAGTGCTGGAAGGACTCCTGGAACTCGATCGTCTACCCCGACGGCAGGCCCGCGCCGCTGCCCCACGCGACCTGCGAGATCCAGGGGTACGCCTACGACGCCCGCCGGCGGATGGCGCGCCTGGCCCGCGAGTGCTGGGGCGACCTCACGCTGGCCGACCGGCTCGACCGCGACGCCGACGACCTGCGCAAACGCTTCCACGAGACGTTCTGGCTGCCCGACCTCGGCTTCTACGCCCTCGCCCGGGACGGTGAGGGGCGGACCGTGCCGACCCTCACCTCCAACATCGGCCACCTGCTGTGGAGCGGGATCGTGCCGGACGAGCACGTCGACGAGGTCGTCGGGCACCTGCTCGGCGAGCAGTTGTTCTCCGGCTGGGGGGTGCGCACGATGGCGGCCGGGCAGCGGGCGTACAACCCGATGGAGTATCACAACGGCACCGTCTGGCCGCACGACAACGCGCTGATCGCCATGGGGTTGACCCGGTACGGCCGGCACACCGAGGCGGCCCGCCTCGCCCAGGCGATCCTGGAGGCGGCGACGTACTTCCAGCACCGGCTGCCGGAGGCGTTCCTCGGCACCGACCGCGCCGCCACCGGCGTACCGGTGGCGTACGCCAGCGCCTGCTCGCCGCAGGCCTGGGCGTCGGGCACGCCGCTGCTCCTGCTGCGCAGCATGATGGGGTTGGAGCCGCGCCGGGACGGGCTGGGCGTCGACGCCCATGTGCCGCTGCGCTGCGGCCACCTGGCGCTGTCGGGCATACCGGGGTGGTGGGGACGTACCGACGTCTTCTCGCTGGCCACCACCGCCACCTAGGCTGCCGGCCTGCGCGCCTGGGGCTGCCGGCCCACGTGCCTAGGGCCGCTGGCGTAGCTCGCGCAGTTCGCGTTCCAGGTTCGCCCGCGCCCGGACCTCCCACTCCGCGCGCTCCGGCACGATCCGGTACAGCGCCGGCAACGCGAGCAGCCCGTCGAGGACGCCCGAGCGACCGGCCCGGAACGCCCCGTCGGATACGTGCGCGTACTCCCGGCGGACCGCGGCCGCGTACCGGTCGTAGTCGTACCTGTCGGCGGCGAGGACGGCGAGGTCGGCGTCGGCGAGCAGGGCGCCGTCGCGGTCACCGTCGGCCACCACGTGGCCGGCGGTCAGGCGGACCAGCCGGGCCGTCTCGGCGACCCGCGCGGCCGGTATCCCCGCCGCGGGCAGTCGGTCCTCGGCCAGCGCGGCGCTGCGCTCCTCGTTGTCGCCGGCGCGCGGGTCGTACACCGCGTCGTGGAACCAGCCGGCCAACCGCACCGCGTCGGCGTCCGGGACCAGGTCCGCGTACCGGTCGACCACCGCGAGGACGACCGCCAGGTGACCGGTGTCGTGGTAGTGGCGGTGCGGCTCGGCCCACCGGGCGAGCAGGTCCGCGCCGAGCGCGTCGCCCGCCGGTACGAGCGCACGCCACCGGGTGAGAAGGTCGGTCGTATCCGTCGACACCCTGGGACGATCTCACGTCACCGGGCTTCGGCACGGCCCCACGTCACCGGCGACGCTGTCACGTCACGAGCAGCCTGCCGTACCGGGCGAGCCGGTCCAGCCCCTCGATCGCGGCCGTGGTCGACAGCGGCGGGGGCGGTGGGGAGTCGTACGGCTGCTCGGCCAGCACCCGGTGGACGTGCCGGGCGTCCACCACGCCCAGCGGGTAGTTGCGCCGGCAGGTCGGGTCGAGGACGCCGCGCTCGGTGGCGAACCGGGGCAGCGCCGACAGCCGGTCACGGGGGACGAGCTTCGGCGACAGCCGCCCGGGCGGCCCCACCAGCAGGTCGATGCTGCGGTACGGCTCGCTGCCGGCCAGCCAGTACTCCAGCGCGTCGACGTCGATGTGCAGCGGGTGGGGACACCAGTACGGCACCATCCCGGCCCGGATCACCTGCCACGGGTCCAGCAGCATGCCGCAGCCGATCACCAGCCGGTTACCGGTCTTGCCGGCCGAGCGCAGCCACGACCGGTACACGTCGGCGACCGCCGCGCTCAGCGCCGCCGAGTCGGTGATCGCGACGATGCGCAGCCGCCGCCCGTGGTCGCCGCTCCACCGGCGCAGGTCGCTGAGCAGGCCGGGGTGGATGCCCTGCTCGGCGTCCACGTCCCCGCCGTCGGGCGCCGGAACCGTCCAGCTGTCGTCGCCGGCGGCCCACTCCGCGCCCCCGTCGTCGCCGAGCCGGCGAAGCTGCCGGCAGTAGTCGGGCCAGGAGAGCCCGGAGCCGACCGTGCCGACCTGGAAGCGGTAACCGTCGTCGGGCTGGGTGGCGGGCCACCCCCGGCAGTCGCGGATCAGGACGACGGTGCCGCCGGGTGCGAGCCGCTCGGTGAGGAACCGGCGCAGCTGCCCGGGCAGGGCGGTCCACTTCACGTAGAAGTCGAGGGTCGCACTGCCCGCCGGGTGCTGCCCGATCGGGTCGCAGCGCTGGTAGACGGCGATGTCGGGTTCGGTGTCGAGCAGGTGGGCGGCGATTGCGCGGCCCTGGCGCAGCGCCGGCTGCGGGCGGCGGGACTCGGCCGGCGAGCAGGTGACCGACAGCCGGAATCCGGCCGGCAGCCACGGCGCGCCCAGCGCGGCGGCCAGGTGCAGCGCGCCGACGTGTGGGGAGCCGACGACGACCGCCGGGTACCGCTCCCGGCTGTACCCGCCGGTCATCCAGCCGGCGATCCCGTCCGGGTGTACGTCCGCCACCCGGGGGCGGGGGATCCCGGAGTCGACGGTGCGCCGCCGGGGCCACCAGGTCCGCCGCTTCGTCGTGGGGTCCGACCACTCCCGCCCATCCACGGCGTGCACTCCGGCCCGCAGCATCTCTGTCGACAGGTCAACCTGGTAGACCAGCTGCTCAGGCGACCAGGCGGGACCCGCCAGCGCGCTCATACCGGGCGGGCCTACCCCTGAAGTATCCGTTCAACCCTGAGCCGATTAAGTCCCCCTGCGGAGGTTTCGGCCGGTGACGAAGGGTAGAAGCGGGCCGATCCGCTGTGGCGGTCCGCTACCGCGGCTGTCCGCCGCGACCAGTACGCCGCCCGCCGTGACCAGTACCAGGAGAGGCCGTGTTCAATCCCCTCGAATACAACGGCATCCCGTTGGAGCGTCAGACCCGCGACTGGCGCGAACTCGACGTCTCACCGATCGATCCCGAAGCCACCGACCCGTACGCCACCTGCCGGATCATCGCGGTCAACGGGGTGGAGAACGAGGCCATCCAGTTCGACTTCCAGATCGCCCGCAACCATGCCGACTCGGACGTGCGCCGGGAGATGGACTACCTGGCCTCCCTGTCCGAGCAGCAGCACCGGGTGGTCCACCGGCTGCTGCCGGACGTCGGCAGTGTGCTGGAGACGGCCCTGGAGTACGAGCACGCCGCCGTGGATCTGGATTCGTGGCTGGCCCGGATGGAGCCCGACCCGCAGCGCCGCGAGGTCTACGAGTGCGACGCCCTGGAGGACTTCGACCACCTGTACCGGTACACCGACGTGCTGGAGATGCTCCGCCACCGGCGTGCCGACCGGGTCGTCGACGAGCTGACCGACGTGCTGCCCGAGCGGGCCGCCGCAGGGCAGGCGCCGCTGCGGGGCGAGGGCGGGCAGGAGCCGACGACGGCGCCCCTGTCGGAGCTGAACGCGCTGACGATGCTGTCGGTCGAGCAGGAGCTGTCGCAGTTCTACCGCAGCGCCCGGCCCGGCCACGTCGACCCGGTCACCCGGCCGACGTACCAGGAGATCGGCCGGGTCGAGGAGGAGCAGGTGGCGCGGCACCAGGTCCTCGTCGACCCCAGCGCGAGCTGGTGGGAGCAGCTGGTGATCCACGAGTACAACGAGTGCTACCTCTACTACTCGTTCCTGCAGCAGGAGACCGATCCGCGGGTACGGGCGGTGTGGGAGCTGTACCTGGACATGCAACTGGCCCGCCTGCAACTGGCGCGGGACCTGCTGCGCCGGTTCGAGGACCGGGACGCCGACGAGGTCGTCGGCAGTGGGCTGCCCGAGCCGCTCGGTTTCGAGCGGAACCGGGAGTTCCTGCGGCAACTGCTCGCGGCCCGGCTCGGCCGCGGCTCCCTCGGTGCGGAACCGGTCCGGGACGTCCCGGAGGTGCGCGAGGTACGGGACCGGTTGGAGAACGTCCCGCCGGCCGAAGGGGCGCCGGACCTGATCGACGTGCTCACCGAGCAGCACCGCCGCATCGAGGCGCTGTTCGAGGAGGTGGAGGTCGCCACCGGCGAGCGGCGGCGGGCGGCCTGGGAGCAGCTGGTCGAGCTGCTGTCGGTACACGAGGCGGCCGAGGGTGAGGTGGTGCACCCGCTGGCCCGCGACCGGATCGTCGGCGGGTTCGACGTGGCCCGCGACCTCGTCGAGGAGGAGCGCACCATCAGGCAGCTGCTGCTGCGGCTGGCCGACGGCGGGATCGAGGACGAGGGCTTCGAGTCGGGGGTCACCGAACTGCGCGAGGCGGTGCGGGCGCACGCCCGCAACGAGGAGCGTTTCGAGTACCCGCAGCTCCGCGACCGGTTGCCGGCCGGAGAGCTACGGGAGCTGGCCGCCGCGGTGCGCCCGACCGTACCCGCGTGAACCGATGTCGCAGCCGTGCGGCCGTCGCTGGAGACCGCTCGGCTGCGGCTGACCGCGGTACGCCCGGGTGACGTCGAGGATCTCCACGCGATGTTCGCCACCGCCGCCGCGCACATGGCGAGCGCGGGGGCGTTGCCGGCCCCGGCCGAGACACGGACCTGGGTGCACCGGCGGATGGCGGTGGAGCGGGAGCACGGCCTGGTCTGGTACGTGCTGCGCGACCGGCGTACCGGCGAGCTGATCGGCAACTGCGGCCTGTTCGCCCGCCGTACCGGCGTTGCGGAGCCCGAGCTGGGGTACGAGGTTGTGCACGCCCACCGGGAGCAGGGGTACGCCACGGAGGCCGCCCGGGCGGTCCTCGTCGAGGCCGACGCGTCCGGCATCCCCCGGGTGTGGGTCACTGTCCGGCCCGGGAACGCCGCCTCGCTGCGGGTCGCCGCGAAGATCGGCATGGTCTACGTGCGCTGCGAGGTCGACGATCGGGGCGAGCTGCTGTACCTCAGCCGCGCCCGTCCGTGAGATCACCGCTGCCCTTTAGCCGTGCGGCGTCCGGGAGGTCATCTCCCGTACGCCGGGTGTGTTCCCCGCCCCGTCGTTGCGGTGTGCTACGCCGTCGTCACACTGGCTGCATCGAATTCGTTCGTTGTATGCTCCAGGGCCTGACAGGCTGGGTTCCTGTCTGTTTCCTGGGGAGAAGGCGTGGAGTTCCGCATCCTTGGGCCGGTGGAGGTTGTCCACGGCGGGGAACCGGTCCGGCTCGACGGTCCCCGTCAGGAGCGGGTCCTCGCGATGCTCCTGATCAACAGGGGCCGTCTGGTGACGATCGAGGCGCTGGTGGACGTCGTCTGGCCGTCGAATCCGCCGGTGACAGCGACGAATCAGGTGCAGAACTCGGTGACCGCACTGCGTCGCAAGCTGTGCGGCCTCGGGATGCCCGAGTCGGGGCTGGTCCGCAAGGGCGCCGGGTACCTCCTGACGATTCCGGACGACCAGTTCGATGCCGCCCACTACCTGGCGCTGATCAGACAAGGACGGCTGCTCGCCCGGTCCGGCAACACCGCGCGGGCGATCCGGACGCTCCGGCGGGCGGAGGACCTGTGGTGCGGTCCCGCGCTGGCCGGTCTGCCCGGTGACGCGCTCGCGTTCCAGTCGGAGGCGGTACGCCTGGAAGAGATCCGGCTACAGGCGCTGGAGGAGCGTCTGGTACTGGAGGTGAACCTCGGCCGGCACCACGAGTGCCTGGCGGAACTGGCCGGGCTGGCGCGCGGCTACCCCCTGCGTGAGGGACTGCAGGGGGCCTTGATGCTTGCCCTGCACCGGTGCGGCCGGTCGGCCGAGGCGCTCGAGGTGTACGACCGGGCACAGCGCCGCCTCGCCGAGGAGTTCGGCCTCGAACCGAGCGCCGGGCTGCGGCGGTTGCGGCAGTTGGTGCTCTCGGAGCGGCAATGCTCGTCGCTGGCGGGTTTCCTGCCGGCCTGACGGACGGGCCGACGGCCATGGGCCGTGAGCAGACCTCGACCACGCCTGACCGGTACCCGCATCCACGCGGGAGCGGGATCACCGGGTACTCGCCGCCCTTGATCGTGAGAGGGGCGGATACGGGCAAGGCCCCTCCGTGCTGGCTGCCCATCGCACCCCGCCTGACACCACACGGGCTCCGGCACAGCCACAAGACGCTCATGGAGGAGCTGGGCACCCCGCCGACGCTCATGGACGACCGGATGGGCCACGAGGATGGATCGGTGCAGGCGCGCTACTCGCACGTTACAGCCGAGATGCGGCGCCGCCTCCTGGACGCCCTCACCGAGCGGTGGAACGCCGCCCTCGTGGCCCGGCGAGCGATGAGTACAAGCTCGCCAGTGAGTGTGCTCGACTCCCTCATGAGGACATGAGGGCAGTGCGGTCACGTCGGTGCCGGGTTGCCTGCCGTAGGTAACCCGGCACTGCCTGACGGTCTCTTTCAGTTCCCCCACGGGTCCAGTAGCCCTACTCCGCGAGCAATTCCGCCGCATACACGCGGCAACCCCTTACGACACCCACGGCCGCCATTAGTGGCACCGTTAGGCGGTAGACCTTTGCAACGAAATCAAAGTAGCTTTCCTGGTCGCCTTTGTCGTTGATGACGAGTCCTGATCGTAGGTCATGGTGGGCGCTGGCGTGACCAATAGCATTCCTCGTGCGATTATCTAAAGCGTCGAGCATCGCGGCAAGTCTGCTATCCGCTCTGATGACGGCCAACTTGTTGGCATTGCTCAACCTTTCATAGGATGCCAAAGTGTTGACGGACTTAGTGGTGCCGTTTGTGTCCGTGTACGACCGTCCCGTGAAATCTGATACGTCGCCATTCTGTTCCGCATTTAAGCTCGCGACGAGAAGTGAGAGGGACTTGCATACGGCTTCGAAGGTTTGCTGATAGGCATCGCGCAGCGGGGGAAACTCATCTTGCGGAAGCAGCAGGCGAGAAAGGCTCCCGATTTCGGATTGTGCGATGCCTAGGCGGACGGCTCCGGAACGCCACGCGGGGGCTGTCGCGACCATCGCCTTGGTTGCGTTGAGCAGGCCTCGGTCGATGTGGGCAAGCTTCCCCGTTGTTTCGAGTCGCTTAACGAGGTCCCCGTAACTTGGGGCTGCCATAGCGCGAGCGTGGACCAACGTCATGGTCGTGAGGGACTTCGACTCCTGCTCGGCGCTTGGCCACGGCCCTGCCGCGAATGCGAGTAGCCACAGAGTCCAGAGATGGTGGGCAGTGGCATGCATGGTCAAAGCAGATCTTGGCTGGATATCCGCAATGTTCGGAAACTCGCGTTCTAAGTAGCTCCAGTAGTTTTCGCTGGTGCCGTCTAGGTAGTATTCGAGAACCCTGAGCATCTTCGGGGATTGTCGAATGGCTGAGTATGTCTGCATGGACAGGTGGCTGAGTGCAACCGCGTTTTCGCCGGTTAGGTGAGCGAACGTCATGTTCGGGGCGCCCCAAGGATCCTGTAAGCCTGTCGCGCTGAGGTCTAGGGGGAGCGAAGGATCCACCGTAACTACGGGGTGACCTCCACTTGGTTCCTTTAAGCCACCTTCGATTTTCACGCGACAGCTGTCTAACTCGTGGCCCTCCAAAAAGCCTCTCATGGGAGTTCCGCAGACAGGGCAGGGGACATAGAAGTGGAGCCGGTTGGTGGGGAACACTGATATACGAACGATGACATCATTTCTGCAACCTGGGCAGGTTGTTTGTTGTCGTACGATCATCCGCTCACCTTTGCTTGGAGTTGAGCCAGAGTCGCGATCGCTGATTGTGCTCTGTGCTCTCGGGTAACCCTCGCCACTGCCGAGGGCTTAGGCGGCTTGTCAGTGTGCCCGCCGCCGTTCTCCGTGAGTCGCACGCGCGGTGAGGGCAGCGCCTGCCGAGGTTGGTCGAGCGGGCAGTGCTTCCTGCTTGGCGGGCGTCGCGTGTCGATCTCATCGCTCACGGTGAGGAGGCTACGCCCTGTCCTGGTCGCAGTTCGCCCAAGTTCTGTGCCGGGAAGGACCGACTGTGCAGACGTGCCCGGGTGTCACGCCCGCAAGATTTTCTCCCAGATTTCTCCCAGCGGGGTCGTGGGAGACGACTCAGGGCGGGTCCCCCCTGCCGGGGGACCCGCCCTGATCTGCACTTTCTCTGGTCGGGGTGGCCGGATTCGAACCGACGACCTCTTCGTCCCGAACGAACGATCATGCTCCGTTGGTCTGCCTCGATGTGTTGGTTGAGCTGGCTGGACAGTCCGCCCATGTCCGCGAACGTCCGCCGCTGTACGTACCGATCGTCACTCAGTTCGTCACTCGGCTTGCTCGACAGTCGGACAGCACCCAGGCGGCTAGCAACTGGCTGTGTTGGTGTAGATGCTGCCCGAAGGGGGTACGGGCAAACGCCAAGTGGCTACGGGGAGTTGGAAGATCGAGTCATCTACGTATAAGGATGCTCCGATCATGGACGGTGACCGATACCATGCCGTCCATGGTGGATCTTCCCCTCCTCCCGCCTGACTGTCCCCCTGACGACGCAGTAGCACCAAATGGAGACTTTTACCGCCTCGTGAGCAAGAATAGTGAGGTGGGTAGCGCTCCTGGGTCCGGTGATTGGGTCCTTCCGTACAGGAAGGCCCGGGGGGAATGTGCCGGAAAACCGGAAAGGTGCATTTGTCATTCGCACTCGATCTTCGCCCGCATCGAAGACTTGCTCACTGCGCGTGAGGCGATACCGTGGGCGCGAGGGAAGGCTATCGCGGTCATCAGGCTTACTCCGGAGGACGGGTGGGTCCGCCACTCGCCCTCGATTGGGATGGGGGAGTCTCACCATTCTTGGTGGCCGGCGAAGTCAGTGATTGTTCCGCAAGCGACTGTAGTGGAGGCTGCGCTATGAGCCTCGTGCCCCCACAGGGAACATTCCTGGGTGTCCTTCGTATTGACCAGGTGTTCTTCGAACATGAAGGGCCAAAGCTCTTCACCGTCCTGTCACGAAGTGGCCGTCGGTACCTCGCGGTTATGGTGAGCGAGGACGATGAAAGCGAGATTTACCTATACCTGCCTTTATCGGAGCCTCGGTTCCAGTCTCTAAGAAGTGGCGGGCTAGGGTTGCGGGAAGCTTTTCGGAGAGCGGAAGATGGCTCTGTTTTTGAGGTGACCGCAAACTATGTCGAGAACCGAAATGCTCTACGCCTCATTGCCGTAGATGACATTCCAGAAAGTCACCTTCCGGCGGATAATGCATTTATTCAACTTTCCACCGAGACTCGGCCGCATTTCAGACCGGAAGAATTGGCGGAAGAGTCCGTCAGCGAGTCTCGGACACTTCTTGCGGTGGAGATTGAACCACGTGGGCAGTTGCGAACCGAGCTGCCCTTGCGGTCCTTGTCTCGATTGACAGGGAGCTTGCAGGACACGATCGATGCATTGGCGCAGGAGCAGGTAGGAAGGCCAACTCCACGCGGTGCAATCCCCAGTGACATCCTGCGTGAAACCGAGTTGGTATTCAGGGAGAGTCGCGCGGCATCCTTTGTTCTTGTTGCTGGATCGACGGGTCATGATAGTCGATTGATGGAATCCCCGGTATTGGCCGGCTCGTGTCAGCGCCTTATTGAACTCTTGGAGAAAGGTGGGGCGCCGGAAGCTCTGCGCTCTCTGGTCGCAAGCTATGGACCCCGTGTGCGAGCAAAGTATCGAGCGTTACTCGAAGCGCTGATGGATGAAGAGACTGGCATCACGGCATACGCGGCGACGCCGGATGGGACATTGGCTCACGCAGGGCTTAAGTCGCCGGAGATTCGGTATAGTCTTTCGCTTCTTCGTGAAGTTGGGCAGGAAGTGCTCAGGGAGTATCTTGAGAATGTGAATCTGGTTGGTGTTAATCTTCGGACTGGAAGTTTCGAGCTTTACGACCCCCACACAAACTCGAAGTACTCGGGCTATATGGACAACGAAGCTCGCGGTCAAATTGAGGGATTGCCGACCGGGTTTGAGTACTTCTACTCGGCTGAGATTCTAGTTCAGCAGCAGTTTTCGAATATTAGTAGTGAAGTGACAAAGACTTATCGGCTCACTGCGATAGGTAACCCGTTCGGGGTCATAATGGCGTCCGGGCTGCCACTAGCGGAACCTCGTAGCGACATTTAGCAGTGCGTCACTAGCGTTGGCTGTGGTCGCCGTTTGCCTGTCGCTGGAAGAGCGCGCCGGACGGGTAATCCTCAAGGTTGAGCGTGCGCACGTGCTCAAAGCCGTTGCTGAGGTAGTACCTGTGCAGCGGCTCGTTGTGAGTCCACACGTCGATACGAACCCACTCCTTGCCGAGCTGCGCCGCGCGGTCACAAGCCCAGTCAAGAATCTTGCTGCCGAGTCCGGCCCAACCACGCCGGACGATCAGCCGGTGGAGGTACAGCGCCGGGTCTTGCTGCTCCTGCGGCGTCCACAGTCGCGAGTCAGCAAACGTGTCGAGCGCGACCGTAGCGGTGGTGGCCCCGCTGTCGTCGCGTGCCATCCAGGTCTCACCGGCCCGGATGCTCGCTGCGGTTCGCTCCACCATCGCATCGTAGGTGGGCCACGGTTCGCGCCACTGGTCGATGCCGCGCTCGCGCAACCATGCGCTCGCCTCTTCACGCATGGCAGTGATCGTCGGAAGGTCATCGAGGGTGGCCGGTTCGATGATCACGGGGCGGGCTGTTCTCTGTGATAGGCGTCAAGCTCGCCCAGTTCGTAGACCACGCGGTTACGGTCTCCGGCGAAGGTCGTCAGGGTGAGCCGCACCGGCCGTTGCTTGGTGTAGGCGGTCCGGACGTAGACCAGGACAGGCACGCCTGCCCCAAGTGACAGTTTCCGGACTTCGTCGGGTGAGGGCATGCGGGTGAGGATCTCGTCTACGTAGCCCACTTCGACGTGGCCGTGGTTGGCCATCGCCCGCACGGTTCCCTGCGGGATGTCGTGTGGCGTGATCAGGCCGCACTCCTGTGCGATGTCCATCGGGTAGTAGCTGTCCTGCAAGCTGGACGGCTCCCCGTCAACCAACCGCAGGAAAGAGCGCGAGACCAGCGAGTCGCCCTCGTCCACGCACAGCCGTTCGGCAAGTTCGACGGTGGCCGGCACGATCCGCATGTCGAAGTCGCGGTACTCCGGTTGCCTGCCCTGACTGGCTAGCTCGGCTCGGTACGCGTCGGCCTGGTCGCTGGACATGCGATCACGCTGCTCGGCCCAGCTTGCGTGGTAGGTCGTCATGGCTCGATCCCGCACGAACGTGCCGCGTCCCGGCGTGCTCGTGATGGCGCCCTCATTGGTGAGCATGCCCAGCGCGAGCCGGACGGTGTTCCGCGAGACGCCGTAGCGCTCGCCCAACTCCTGCTCAGTGGGGAGGCGGTCACCGGGGCGAAGCTCCCCGGTGCGCATGGCTTCGCGCAGGTCAGCGGCGATCCGGCGGTATAGCGGGTTCGACTGTGCCATTCAGTGAGACCTCCTGGTTCGTACCAACAAATGGTCTCACCTCTCTTGACAACGCGCCAGCGAGGCCACCACGATGGCTCCATACCAATTGTTGGTACCAATCCAACAAGCCGAGTGGAGGACGACGTGAGGCCGCATCGATCCGCAGTGTCGGACGAGGGTCCGACCACGGAAGACCTCGCCGCGATCGAGCGCGAAATGCCGCTGATCGAGGCCGAGGTGGAGTTGCTCGACGCTGAGATCTCGATCCTCAACAACGGGGGCCGGCTGTCCGAGCTGGACTGGCGCCGGCTCCGCCGCGCTGAGGCCCGCGTGCTGCGGGAGGCCGCCGCGCTGGCGTCCCGTTCCATCACGCCCCGCCGGAGCGCGGCCTGATGGCTCGCTACCGCGCGGCGTACGTCGACCCGACGGGCGACCGGTACGGGATCCCCACGTTCCCGTGGCGGGGCGCCCCGGCCGGCTACGCCACGGCGCGGCAGTTGCGCGCCGAGGGTCTTCGCCCCGGTGGTCAGCCGGTCGCCGCGCAGATCCTGTGGCGTGGCATCGGCGGTACCCGCGCGGCGTACCTGTACCGCGTTGACGCCGCCAAGCCCAAGCGCACCGCCACCGCGCGCCAGCGCGAGGCCATCGCCGCCGCGCTGCGCGCTCGCCGTACCTGCCCGACCTGCCGGCAGGTGTGCGGCTACTACATCCCGCGTTCGCTCGGCGAGTGCCTTGACTGCGCGAATCCCATGGAGGCCGCCGCATGAACCCCCGCACCTACACCCACCCGAGCGTCCTGGAGGGCATCGCCGCCGGGGCGTCGTGGGCCGACCCGACCATGGACCCCGCCGCCATCGACTGGACCGCCCGCCGCGCCGCCGCCGCGATCCCCTTCCCGCTTGTGGACGGGCGGCCGGTCAACCCGTACGCCCCGACCGGCATCCGCTACGGCCGCAACGAGCTGGGCCACTGGGGCGAGCAGCAGTGCGCCGACGCGATCGTCACCGCGACGACGCCGGGCGGCTGGCGGTGGCTGGTCCTGGTCGAGCGCGCCGACGGCCACGGTTGGGCACTGCCGGGCGGCTACGTCGACCCCGGCGAGACCGCGCTGGCCGCCGCCGCGCGGGAGCTGGCCGAGGAGACCGGCCTAACCGTCGACCCGAGCCGGGAGCCGTACGAGGTGCTGCCGGCCCGGTACGTGCCGGACCCGCGCGCCTCGGACGAGGCGTGGATGGTCACCACCCCGGTGCGGTTCAACCTCGGTTCGTACGAGGTGCTGCCGGACGTGGTCGGCCTCGACGACGCCCGCCGGGCCGAGTGGGCGCCGGCCGTCGACTTCCCGTGCGTCGTCCGCTACCTGGCGGACGTGCACGGCGGCGAGGTGTTCGCCGCCCACCGTGACCTGCTCGCCGACATCCTCACCGACTGACCGGAAGGACACCGACCGATGTTTCGTCGTACGCCGGAGGACCCGACGATCCTGGCCGCCCGCGCGGCGGCCCAACGCGAGTCCGCCGCCGCCGAGGTGGAGCGCGCCCGGCTGATGGCGCAGCTCGACCGGGAGCAGCAGGAGGCCGCCGCCGAGCACGCCCGCCGGCAGGCCATCGCCGATGAGCAGGAGCGCCGCCGCCGCGACGCCGCCCGCCGCATCGAGCGCGCCGAGCGCCGGGAGCGGCAGCGCAAGGCGCGGGCGGAGTTCGCCGCGAAGCTGCGCCCGGTGCTGCCGCTGCTGCTGATCAACGGCGGCGCGGCCTACGCGCAGGCCGCCTACGCCTACTCCGAGATCGCCCCGGCCGCGTGGAACGGGCCGTCTCGGGTGGCGTTCGCGGTAGCGTTCTCCGCCGCCCTGGAGTCCATCGCCGTCTACGTCCAGTGGCACGCCCACGACGCGCTCATGCTCAAGGCCCACGCCACCGCCGCCAGCCTGCGCCGCGCCGCCTGGCTGATCGCCGCCGTGGTCGCCGCCATCAACTACGCCCACTTCGCCGAAGGCATCACCCCCACCTCGGCGGCGGTCGCGTTCGCGCTGCTGTCCCTGCTCTCGCCCTGGCTGTGGGGGCTGCACACCCGCCGCGCGCAGCACGTCCAACTGTTGGCCGAGGACGCCAACCTCATTGACGACGCCGGGGTGGAGTTCTCCCCGAAGCGCCGCCGCATGTTCCCGATCCGCTCCCTGATGGCCGCCCGGTGGTCGATCGAGCACAACGAGCGCGACCCCCGCAAGGCGTGGGACGGCTACAACGCCGAGCGCGCCGCCCGCCGCGCCGCCGCCGCGCAGGCCCGCACGGACAAGGCCACCCGGCCCGCACCCGACAACGCCACCGACACGCCGACCCCGGCCGCGCCGCCGGTTTGGCGTGAGCCGGTCGAGCCGTCCCGGCCCGTCCCGGTCGAGCCGGTCACGCCGGTTCGTGAGCCGGTCCGCCCGGCGCGGGTCACCGCCCGGTCGCTGACCGCCGGTGAGCGGGTCATCGCCGCGCACACCGCCGAACCGAACGCCCCGCACGAGCGCATCGCCCGGCTCGCCGAGGTCAGCGTCAGCACCGTCAAGCGCCACCGCCCCCGCCCCACGACCGGCTCAGCATCCGCGCCGCACGCTGCGGCAACGCCGGTCACCGACCCCGCGTCGATCGCCGCCTGAGGAGAACCCATGTTCGGCAAGAAGACCACCGTCCCGAACACGATCAGCGACCAGCAGATGAGCGACCTGAGCCGCCGCGCGCAGAAGGCCAACCCGCAGATGTTCAGCGACAAGGCCATCAAGCAGCGCCTCGCCTCGCAGGCCCAGCAGCGCAAGGCCGACCAGTCCTGACCCCGCCCGGCGGCACGGCCACCGGCTCCCAACCTGCGCCGTGCCGCCGGCTCCCCTGCCGATCTGACAGACCCGCTGGAGGAACCCCCATCATGACTTCCCCCCGAGACGACGACCGTTTCGACTGGCAGGCCGCCGAGGCCGAGCTGACCGACCCGACCGCCAGCCCGGATGCCGAGGTGGTGGACCTGGACGACGCCCGCGCCCGCCGCGGGGCATCCGTCACGTCGGCCGGTGACGGAAGCGACCTGGCCGACGACGGCGAGGACGCCGAGAGCATCGCCGACACCCCGGACCGCGAGGGCGGCCCGGTCGACGCCGCCGAGGACATCCCCCGCGATGTGCTGGCCCGGCAGCGCAACCGCCGGCCGATCCTGGCCGACTGGGCCAGGTCGTGGCGCGGCTTCCGGGCCGCCGTACGGCACCAGAGCCGCGACGCCGGCTACGTCACCGCCTACCACGCGGTGCGACTGCCGAAGTACGCGGCGAAGACGGCCGTCTACGCGCCGCTTGGCCTGTTCCGGGGCGTCGGCCGGGCGCTGCACTGGGCCAGCGCCGAGGAAGGTAACTGGCACCTGCGGCAGGCCGCCGCGAACAAGGGTGACGCCGACACGTGGATGAAGCTCGACGCCCGCCGGCAGCGCCAGACGGTCTGGCGGTGGTGGGTGCTGGCCGCCTCGGCCGGCGCGATGGTGGCCGGTGCGATCGTGCTGGCGCTCGGCCCGTCGTGGTGGCGATGGGCCGCACTGGCGGCAGTGCTGCCGCTGCTGGCCACGCTCGGACGGCCGGCGGACAAGCCGCTCACCGATCGGGTGACCGAGGGCACCCGCTACCGCAAGCTCACCGCCGAGCTGGTCCGCCGGGCGTTGACCTCGCTGCAACTGCCGGCCATCAACTCGGCCGTTGCCAAGGACGCGAAGGCGATCAGCTTCCCCGTGGACATCCACCGCGACGGCCCCGGCCACCTGGCCGTGGTTGACCTGCCCTACGGGGTGGAGGCGTCCGAGGTGGTGGCCCGTCGGGGCAAGCTCGCCTCGGCGATGCGGTTGCCGCTGGATCAGGTGTGGCCCGAGCCCGCACCGGGTCACACCGGCCGGCTGGCGCTGTGGGTCGGTTACGAACCGGCGTCGCAGATGACGCAACCGCCCTGGCCGCTGCTGTCGACCGGGGCGAAGGTCGACTTGTTCAAGGCGTTCCCGTTCGCCACCACCCCGCGCCTGGACGCCATCGACGCCGAGCTGATGTTCCGCAACTGGCTGTTCGGCGGTCAGCCCGGCTCGGGTAAGACGTTCGCGCTGCGCACCCTGCTGCTGGCCGCCTCGCTGGACCCGCGCGCCGAGATCCGCGGCTACGAACTCAAGGGCGTCGGGGACTTCGCCGTGCTGGAACAGGTCATGGCCGAGTACGGCAACGGCTTCGATGACGAGACCCTGGCCCGGTGCTTCGCGTTCATCGAGTGGCTGTACGAGGAGTGCCGCCGCCGCTCCAAGCGCA
The DNA here is from genome assembly GCF_049999945.1 of Planosporangium spinosum. Classification (NCBI taxonomy): domain Bacteria; kingdom Bacillati; phylum Actinomycetota; class Actinomycetes; order Micromonosporales; family Micromonosporaceae; genus Planosporangium; species Planosporangium spinosum. The sequence continues at coordinate 49,406 of NZ_JBLYUB010000034.1, forward strand.
TCGAGCACTACGCCCGCCTCGGCAAGGCCCCGGAGAACAAGGTCACGGCCGAGCTGGCGTCGCTCAAGGGCTCAGGGCTGCACCCCCTGGTGGCGTGGTTCGATGAGCTGCAAGAGCTGATGACCAGCAAGTACGCCAAGGAAGCCGGCGAGATCCTGGAGAAGGTCATCAAGCTCGGCCGCGCCTTGGGTGTGATCATCCTGATCGGCACGCAGATCCCCGACAAGGACAGCCTGCCCACCGGCATCACCCGCAACGTCAACTCCCGGTTCTGCCTGTCCGTCGCTGACCAGACCGCCAACGACATGATCCTGGGCACCTCGGCCTACAAGCAGGGCTACCGAGCGACGGTGTTCGTGCCGGTCGATGAGGCCGGATGGGGCATCCTGCGCGGCTTCGGACCCAAGCCCTCGGCGGTCAAGTCGTACTACGTCAACACCACCGAGGCCGCCAAGGTCGTCGCCCGCGCCGTCGCGCTGCGCCAGGCCGCCGGCACCCTACCCAAACCCGACGAGCAGACCCGCGAGGTGGCCCCGGTCGCGGACGTGCTCGGCGACCTGGCCCGCGTGTGGCCGGGCGACGACAAGGCCGTCTGGAACGAGACGCTGTGCGGGCTGCTGGCCGAGCTGCGCCCCGACGTGTACGGCGGGTGGGAGGCCGCGCAGCTCACCACCGCGCTCAAGCCGCACCCGCTGATCAAGGTCGGCGACGTGGGCCGGCGCATCGACGGCAAGGCCACCACCCGGCGCGGCATCAAGCACACCGACCTCCTCGCCGCAATCGCGGAGCGTAACCGCAAGACCGGCACCGACTAACCGGTCCGAGGCTGCTAGCGCTAGCGGCCACACCTGCTAGCGCTAGCACCCCCGCTAGCACACGAACCCACAACCTGCCTGGGCTCTAGCAACTAGCAGCCCACGGCCCCGCGCACCCAAAAACCGCCTCAGGAGGCGTTCGTGGACCCCCTCGTCACCGCCGCTAGCCTGCCCATCCTCGCCCTGCTCGCCGTCACGCTCGGTTACGCGATCGGCTGCTGGATCTGGCCGTTCCGCGCCTGCCGCCGCTGCGCCGGCACCGGCAAACGCCGCTCCCCGTCCGGCCGGGGCATCCGGCTCTGCCGGCCCTGCCGAGGCAGCGGCCTACGGCTACGCGCCGGCCGCTGGATCTACAACCAGCTCACCCGCCTACGCAAGGACGGCACCCGATGAACCGCCGCCCGCGCTGCCCCGACTGGTGTGCCGGTGGGCACCGCTGCGGCCTCGGCGAGCACCGCTCCGACCCGATCACCGTCACGATCCCCGGTGCCGGCACCGCCGTCCTCACCCGCGTCCGCGCGGTCGACGGCGGCGAACACGCCGACATCCGGCTATCGGTGGCGCTGCCCACCGACGAGCCGGCCGCCCGACTCCGGCTGGCCGCGCTGCTGACCCACCTGCGCACGCTGGTCGGCCCGGCCCGCACCGGGAGGGCCGCCTAATGCCCGCCCCGGACCTGCGCACGGTGGCCGAGGTGCTGCGGTCGGCCGCGCACTACATCGCCCGGCACGGCTGGTACCCCGGCCACCTCTACGACGCCCACGACCACTGCACCCGCAACTGCCCGGCGCACCGCACCGGCCTGTACCCGGCATCGATGGTCGGCGCGATCCGCGCCGCGCTGGTGGGTGCGCCGAAGTGGTTCATGCAGAGCACGCCCGACCACGTCCAGCGCAACTACGCCGAGGTCATCGACGCGCTGACCGACCACCTGTGCCGGCACGGCGCGGCCGGCATGCGCGCCCCGATCCGGCCATGGAGCGCCGCATCGTGCCGCACCCCGGCCGAGGTGATCGCCGCGCTGCGGGCCGCCGCGTCGACCGCGCCGCGCACCCGCCTGCACACCCCGCACCTGGCCGTGGTGGTCGACCTCGCCGGCCGCGCCCGCCCGACCGGCGACACCACCAACAGGAGCGGCGCAAGCGCCGCGCTGTTTGACCTGACCACCCGCCGCCGTACCGCCTGACTGACCGAAGTGGAGGCACGCATCATGCCTGACACCGCACCGAAGCTGGCCGCCGCGCTCGGCTACGCCGTCGCCGGGTTGGCCGTGTTCCTGCTTGGCCGCACCAAACGCCCCGTGGCCAACTGCGACACCTGCCGCACCGCCCCGCCCGGCGACCATGACCGGGAGGCGTGCGAGTGCCTGACCTGCCACGGCTTCTACGCCGCCACCTGCGACCCGGACCGCATCACCGCGATAGTCGCCGCCGTTCCCGGAGGGCTACTGGCCATCCGCACCGGCACCGTGTCCGGGCTGCTGGTGGTCGACATCGACCCCGGCCACGGCGGACAACTGGACCGGGCGCTGATGCCGCCGACCGCGACCGTGGCGACCGGTGGCTACGGGTGGCACCTGTACTACCGCCACCCCGGCGTGCCGGTGCTGTCCCGGCCGCTGCCCGGCCACCCCGGCGTGGACATCAAGGCCGACGGCGGGTACGTGGTCGCCCCGCCATCGGTGCACCCGGCCACCCGCCGGCCGTACCGGTGGGCCGGTGGTCGGCCGATGGGTGAGATGCCCCCGCCGCTGCTGTCCGCCTGCCTCGCCACACCGGAGGCGCCGCCGGCACCGCCCGCCCCCACACCGACCCCGCTGCGCCGCGCGGGGGGCATCTCATCCCCGGCCGCGCTCCTGCAAGCGCACCTCGATGCGGTCGCCCGCGCCGAGGTCGGCAAGCGCCGAACCACCCTGTACGGCGCCGCCCGCGGCGTGGCCCGCATGGTCGCCGCCGGGGCCATCACCCGCACTGATGCTGTCGCCGCGCTGACCGCCGCTGGCCGTGAGGCCGACCAGACCGACCGCGACATCGCCGCCGCCATCGCCGGCGGCTTCACCGCCGAAGGAGTCCCCGCATGACCACCCCGAAGACGCCGACCGACGGCGCCGCCATTCTCGATCGGCTGCACGCCGCGCTGACCCGGTACGTGATCCTGCCCTCCGCTGAAGCGATCGACGCCACCGTGTTGTGGATCGCCGCCACCCACGCCCAACCCGCGTGGGCACACGCCCCGCGCCTGGTCATCCGTGCACCCGAGAAGCGCTGCGGCAAGTCCCGGCTGCTTGACATCGTGGAGGCCACCTGCCACAACCCGCTGATCACGGTCAACGCGTCCCCGGCCGCCGTGTACCGGGCGATCGGCTCGGACAACCCACCCACGCTGCTCATCGATGAGGCCGACACGATCTTCGGTGGCGACAACGCCAAGACCAACGAAGACCTGCGTGGGCTACTCAACGCCGGTCACCAGCGCAACCGCCCCGCAATCCGGTGGGATCCCAACACCCGCACCCTGGAGCAGATCCCCACGTTCGCGATGGCCGCGCTCGCCGGCATCGGCGCCATGCCCGACACCATCGAAGACCGCGCCGCCGTCATCCGCATGCGCCGCCGCGCGGCCGGGGAGACCGTCGCCCCGTACCGACACCGCCGCGACGCACCCGCCCTGCGCGCCCTGGCCGCCGACCTCACCGCATGGCTGTCCGCCCACCTCGCCGAGCTAGAACGCGCCGAACCGGCCATGCCGCTGGAGGACCGGGCCGCCGACACCTGGGAGCCGCTGATCGCGGTCGCCGACCTCGCGGGCAATCACTGGCCCGACCGGGGCCGGCACGCCGCCGAGACCCTGACCGCCGAGCGTGACGGCGCCACCGCTACCTCCGACCGCATCCGGCTGCTCACCGACTGCCGCGCCGCGTTCGGCGAGGCCGACGCGATCCCTACCACCGTGCTCCTCGATCGGCTCAAGGCCGACCCGGAAGCGCCGTGGGCCGAATACGCCAACACCGGCCTGAACGCGATGCGCCTCGCCGCGCTGCTGCGCGAGTACGACATCCGCTCGACCACGATCCGATTCGCCGCCCCGATTGGGCAGGCCAAGGGCTACTACCGGGCCGACTTCGTGGACGCCTGGAACCGCTACGCACCCGTCACGGACGACTCGACCGCACCCGCGCCGTACCAGCCGTACCAGCCGTATCTTCCCAGCTCAACCCCGGTACGGCCTGAAGTCTGGTACGGCTCAAGCCGTACCACCGAAAAAGCCGTACCAGCCCTGACCAGCACTGATACGGCTGGTACGGCTGGTACGGCTACCCGGCGGCTACACCTCGCCGAGGGCGCCGCATGAGCACCCGCACCCGTCGGTCGGCGCCCAGCGCACCCCAAAAATCGGCTACCTCAGATGGCCTACGCGCGCCAACTCCTACCCAGCACATCGGGGAGGCGGAGATCTTGCCTCTACGGCCCGTACAGCGGGCTACAGGATCGAGGGTGCCGACGGTCGTAGGTCAAACCGGCCCGGCGACCACCCAACCCGCGCAGCGCCCTACCGACCGCCTCACGCCGCCGAATGACCACCTACGGGAGGCCCCACAGATGCGCAAGGCCCTCTACCGCATCCCCGAAGCCATGGTTCTGCTCAGCATGAGCCGAACCGTGATCTATGAGCAGATCAAGGCGGGTCGGCTGCGCGTCGTCAGGGAGGGGCGCGCCGTCCGTGTTTCCGCTGCCGCCATTGCCGATTACGTCGCTCTGTTGGAGCGCGAGAGCATGGCAGGAGCGGCCTGATGACCAAGCGTCGAAGCCGTGGCGACGGTGGGCTGCATTGGGACGAAGCCCGTCAGCGCTGGATCGCTTCAGTCACCGTCGGGTACACGCCGGCTGGAAAGCGCATCGTGCGCCGGGGGAGCGGCAAGACCAAGACGGAGGCGAGGGACAAGCTCAAGGAGGTTCTGCGCGATCACGAGGACGGGTTGGTCATCGCGCCGCAGAGCTTCACTGTCGCTGATGCGGTCACCGACTGGCTCACCTATGGCCTCAACGGGCGGGCGAAGGGCACCGTCGACAAGTGCACACACCTGTGTCGGTCACACATCATCCCTGCGATTGGCGCCCGGAAGCTCCGTGAACTCAGCGCTACGGATGTTGACCGGTGGCTTGCCGACAAGGCCGAGATACTGAGCACTCGGACTCTGCGGGAGCTGTACGCCTGCCTGAATCGGTCGGTTAACCGAGCCATGGCGCGCGACAAGGTCAAGCGCAATGTCGTCGCCCTGTGCACCATCCCGAGAGGGCAGGAGGGCCGCCCGTCGAAGTCGCTGACCTTGGAGCAGGCGAAGGCGGTACTCAACGCGGCCGAGGACAGCAAGCTACATGCGTACGTGGTGCTCTCTCTGCTCACCGGGGCGCGCACCGAAGAACTCCGTGCACTCACTTGGGATCACGTCGACCTCGACGGCCAACCCGACGCCGATCCGCTGGTGCCACCCTCCATCCAGGTGTGGCACTCGGTGCGGGCCGGTGGAGACACCAAGACCAAGAAGTCACGGCGGACCCTCGCGTTGCCGCTGCGCTGTGTGGAAGCGCTGCGTCGGCACCGCGAACGGCAGAAGCGGGATCGAGATCGGGCGAAGACTTGGCATGACGAGGGGATCGTGTTCGCCAGTTCCACTGGACTGGCGTTGGACGCCGCGAACGTCCGGCGCGCGTTCCGGCTCGTGACCAAGAGGGCCGGACTCGACCCGGCCGACTGGACACCCCGTGAGCTACGACACAGCTTCGTATCCGTGCTGTCGAGTAGCGGAGTCCGGATCGAGGACATCGCTGATCTCTGCGGCCACTCTGGGACCACCGTCACAGAGAAGGTCTACCGCCACCAGCTACGGCCGGTACTTCTCAACGGGGCGGTAGCCATGGACCGGATCTTCGACGCCGAGCCGCACGGTTCGGCAGCGTAGTCACTCAGATAGTCACTCAGGAAAGATCAGAGGGCATATCTCGCGATGAGATATGCCCTCTGGCCTGGTCGGGGTGGCCGGATTCGAACCGACGACCTCTTCGTCCCGAACGAAGCGCGCTACCAAGCTGCGCTACACCCCGAGGCGTGCCGAGCAATAGTAGCGTACAGAACCCCAGGAGCAACGGGGGGTGTCACCTCGCGGTGACCTGCCCCAGGAAGTCGGCGAGCTCCGCCTCGTACCGGGCCGGATCGACGTTCCACGACCGGGTGTGCCCACCGCCGGAGGTCTCCACCAGTCGGACCAGGTCGGGGCGCAGTCGGGCGAACAGGCGCGTCGGCGCCGGGTCGACCATCACGTCGTCGCCGTCGACGAAGACCAGCGTCGGCACCCGCAGCGAACCCACATGGCGTACCTGGTTGAGTTCGGCCAGCCGGACTCCCAGGCGCTGTTCCACCAGCCGCATCGCGGCCCAGGTCAGCGGCGGCGGCAGGGCGCGCCGGCGGGCGTTGAGACGCAGCGTCGCCGTCCAGTCGAGGGCGGGACAGTCCATGACCAGGGCGCGCACGTGCTCGGCCTCTCGGGCCCGGCGCAGCGTCATCATCGTCGCCGCACCGCCCATCGACCAGCCGTACAGGATCACGTCCGAGGCGCCCCGGGAGCGGGCGTACCGGATGGCCGCCGCCACGTCCCGCCACTCGGTCGCGCCCAGGTGGTAGCGGCGGTCCGGGCTGGGCGGGGCGTCGGCGTCGTTGCGGTACGTCGTGACCAGCGTCGGCAGCCCGAGCGCGGCGAGGGTCGGCAGGGCCCGCAGCGCCTCGGCCCGGCTGCCACCCCGCCCGTGCACCGCGATCACCCAGGTCGACGAGGAGCCCCCGACCAGCCACGCCGGCAGCGGCCCCAGCTCGCCGGGGACGGTCACCTCCTCGAAAGGCAGCCCCCGCGCGGCCAGCGGATCACCGTCGAAGACGGCGCTGCTCATCCCCGCCCGCATACCGGCCCGCAGGACACCGCGGGTGACCTCGTCCACCCGCCGGACGACGGTGGCCCGGTCGGTGCGCACGACCGCCCCGAGCCGGGCGTGTCCGGTCGGCCAGAGCAGCCCGTAGGGCACGTCGCGTGCGGTGTCCTCGGTGCGGCCGAGGGTCACCAGCTCGCCGTCGAAGTCCCGGATCCCCAGCGGGTACTCCCGGGGCCGGGCGTCGAGCACCTGGTTGGCGAAGTACCAGCCGGCGCTGGCCGTACTGGTCGGCACCAGCAGGGCGATCCCCGCCAGCCCGTACGCGGTGCGGCGGGGCCACCGGCGGACGGCGGGTACCGCCGCCGGCACCGCCGGTAGCGGATCGGCGCTCATCGCGGGAGCAGGGTGAGCACCGATGCCTCCGGTGGGCAGGCGAACCGGACCGGGGCCGTCGGGTGGGTGCCCAGCCCGGCCGACACGTGCAGCAGCGCGTCCGAGCCCGGCCAGCGGTGCAGCCCCTTGGCCATCCGGCGGTCCAGCCCGCAGTTGGTCACCAGGGCGCCGACGAAGGGTACGCAGACCTGGCCGCCGTGGGTGTGCCCGGCGAGGATCAGGTCGAACCCGTCGGCCGCCATCGCGTTCACGACCGGCGGCTCCGGCGAGTGCGTGAGCGCGACGCGCAGGTCGGCCGTCGGGTCGGCCGGCCCGGCGACCGCCGGGTAGTCGTCGCGGCCGACGTGCGGGTCGTCCACCCCGACCAGCTCCACGACGCGCCCACCGGCCTTGACCGTGGTGCGCGCGTTGTTGAGGTCGACCCAGCCCGCCCCGGTCAGCGCGTCCCGCAGCTCCTCGGCCGGCAGCGCCACGCCCTGTACGTACTCGCGGTCGGTCTGGAAGTACGAGAAGGGGTTCTTGAACACCGGCCCGCGGTAGTCGTTGGAGCCGAACACGAATGCGCCGGGGCGGTCCAGCAGCGGCCCGAACGCCGCCAGGACCGCCGGCACGGCGTCGACGTGGGCCATGTTGTCGCCGGTCACCACGACCAGGTCGGGGTCGGTGGCGGCCAGGTCGGCGACCCAGCGCTGCTTGTGGTGCTGACCGGGGGTCAGGTGCAGGTCCGACAGGTGCAGGATCCGGAGCGGCTCCGCGTCCGGGGCGAGCACCGGTACGTCGTAGCGGCGCAGCGTGAACAGGTTGCGCTCGACGAGCGAGGCGTACGCGAGGGTAGCGGCGCCGAGCGCCGCGGTGCCCGTCACGACGCGGCGGAATGTGGATCGCTTGGCCATGCCTGCCAGATTATCCGGCAGCGGTTGCGGTGACGCTTCGGTAGCTTCGTGGTCATGACGCTCAAGGGACGGTTGGAATCAGACCTGCACGCCGCGATGAAGGCGCGGGACGAACTGGTGACGTCGACGCTGCGGATGGCGCTCGCCGCCGTCCGTACCGCCGAGGTCTCCGGTACCGCTGCCCGGGAGCTCAGTGACGACGAGGTCCTGGCGGTGCTGACCAAGGAGGCCAAGAAGCGGCGGGAGGCGGCGACGGCGTTCGCCGACGCCGGCCGGTCCGACCAGGCCGCCAAGGAGCGTGCCGAGGAGGAGATCCTCGGTCGGTACCTGCCGGCGCAGTTGTCGGATGCCGAGCTGGCCGACATCGTCGCCGCCGCGCTCGCGGGCGGCGACTTCGCCGGGCCGAAGGGCATGGGGCCGGCGATGAAGGCGGCGAACGCGGCGGTGGCCGGCCGGGCCGAGGGCGGTCGGGTCGCCGCCGAGGTCCGCCGGCAACTGGCGGGCTGAGTGGCCGGGGCCCGCCGGCAACCGGCGGGCTGAGTGGCCGGGGCCCGTAGAACTGCCCTCCTGCCCGAATCGCGACCGTCGTGGCGCGGCGGTCACCGCGTCGTGCCCGGCGGTGGGCCGGTCGTGCGCCGTGATGGTCGGCGGTCCCGCCTCGACGATGGCCCGACGATGGCTGTTTGATGTCGGGCGGCCCGATACTCCTCCCAAGATCGGCGGTCGTCCCGCGTCACGGTCACCCGATGACCATGACGCAGGACGGCCGCCCGGATTCGTCCTGGAGGAGTTGTGAGGGTACGCAAGCTCGGCGCCCTGGCCGGTACGGCGGTCGTGGCGTCCACCGTTCTCGTGGCCGGGCCGACCCCCGCCCACGCGGCGTCCTGCGGCGTCAGCGGCGGAAAGCTGTGGTGCAACAACAAGGCGCCCGTCTATATCCGTGACAAGCCGTCGCTCGCCAACCCGAGCAGCGAGCGCGTGGACACGCTCCGGACCACGTACAGCTGGTTCTCGTGCTGGTCGACCGGCGAGCTCCACGGCGGTGGCAACTACACCTGGTACAAGACGCAGGGCGACGACTACGGCGCCTGGGGGTGGCTGGCGGCCGAGTACATGTACACCAGCTGGGACTTCGATGCGAACCCCAGCGCGTACGGCCTGCCGCGCTGCCAGTACCCCTGGTAACTGATCACGCGGGATACGCCCGGCCGACGACGAGAGCGGGGGTGGGTCACCGACCCACCCCCGCTCGTTCGTATGGCGGTACTACTGTCGCGTCCCGCACAGCAGCGGGTCCTGCGTGCACCGGGGATCCCGGGCCGGCGGTTGCGCCGGTGGCTCCGGCTGTGGTGCGGCGCCGCCCTCCCCGCCACCCCGGCCACCCCGGTTCCGGGCGGAGGTGGAACTCGTTGGCGTCGGGTTGCCGCCTCCCTTGCCGAACGCGATCTCCCGGCTCGGCGCGGCGAAGTTGACCGCCGGCTTGTCGGCCATGGCGTCGCGCAGCGCGTACTGCACCGCCTTGTTGATGTTGTCGTGTGGATTCCTGAGGTCGGCCTTGAGCCGGTCGGACCGCGGGTTGTCCGGGTCGGCGAGGATGCCGGCCATCGCGATCTGCTTGGTCATCGCGACGAGCGTCGCCGTGCGGTCGTTGTCGGTGGTGCCCGTCTTGCCGGCCACCGGGCGGCCCACGATCCTGCGTACCTCCGAGGCCGTGCCCTCGTCGCAGCGACCGTACGCGGACTGGTCACCCAGCGGGCAGCGGGCCGCGTCGACGGCGGCGCGGGCCACGTCGGCGCCGACGACCTGGCGGCACTGCGGCTTGGCGAGGTCGAGCTTGTGGTCGTCCATGTCGCGGATCTCGGTGATCGGCGTGGGCGCGCAGTAGGTGCCGTCTGCGGCGAGTGTGGCGTACGCGTTGGCCAGGTCGAGCGGCGTCGTGGCGCTCACGCCGAGCGTGAACGGCCCCCAGCCGTTGGCGTAGTCGGGGTTGTTGGCCCGCTCGTAGTCCCCGATCTCCGGGGGGACGCCGTGGGAGCGGAACTGGATGCCCAGCCGCTTGGCGACATCGACCGCGTTCTCGGCGCCCGCCCGCTCCTGAAGCGGCAGGAAGTACGTGTTGACCGAGCGGCCGAAGCCGGTCCACATGTTGCGCGGGCCGTTCATCCAGGTCGGGCTGGCGTTGACGACGCAGTAGTAACTGGTGCCCTTGCAAGCGGCCTCGCCGTCGCTGCTCACGATGTACTTCTTGGACTGATAGGGCGACGTGGTGTTGATGGTGTAGTCGAGCGTCATGCCCTTTTCGAGCGCCGCGACCATCGTGAACATCTTGAACGTCGAACCGGCCTGGTAGCCCTCGATGTCGCCACCGCCGGTCAGCAGGGGTGCGGTCGTGTTCGGGTAGTTGCCCTTCTGGCCCTTCTTGAAGGGGTTGGTGTTCAGCCCGTTGTTGCTCTGGTCGTTGCTGAAGGTGCGGTTTGTCGCGAGGCCGAGCACCCGGCCGGTGCCCGGCTCGACCGCGGCGACCATCGCCGCGTACGGGCTGCCGGTGGCGAGTGCGCCCTCGACGTTGCGACGCATCGCCGCTTGGGTGTTCACGTCCAGCGAGCTGATGATCTTGTAGCCGCCGCTCTTGAGCTTGTTCTGCCGGGAGAAGGGGTCGGTGCCGAAGTCGGCCTGGCTCAGCCACCACCGGTACAGGTAGTCGCAGAAGAAGCCGGCGCCCAGGTCGCCACGCGGCATCGAGGCGCAGCCCTCGGGCGACCGCTGACCGACGATCTTCAGCTCGGCGGCCTTCGCCTGGTCGGCCTGCTGCTGCGTGATGTATTTGAGGGTGACCATCTGCCGCAGCACGTACTCGCGGCGCTCCAGCGCGGCGGTGCGCTTCTCCGGGTAGTCCGGGTCCGCCGGGTCGTACGAACTGGGCGCCTTGACCAGGCCGGCGAGCAGCGCCGCCTCGGGCAGCGTGAGGTCCTTGGGCTCCTTGCCGAAGTACACCTGGCTCGCGGCGAAGACGCCGTAGGCGCCGTGTCCGAAGCTCGAAATATTCAGATAGCGCTCAAGAATTTCTTGCTTGTTGTACTTCTTCTCGATGGCCAGCGCGAACTTCATCTCGCGTACCTTGCGGGCCGACGTCTGCTCGGTCGCGGCGACGATCTCTTCGTTCGTGTGCGCCGAGTACGCGAGGGCCTGCCGGACGTACTGCATGGTCAGGGTGGATGCGCCCTGGGAGACCTGGCCGCCCGTGCCACGGTTGGCCACGGCCGCACGGGCGACGCCCTTGGGGTCCACGCCGTGATGCTCGTAGAACCGCGAGTCCTCGGCGGCGACGATCGCCTGCTGCATGACCGGCGAGACCTCGCTGAGGTGGACGTCGCGGCGGTTCTCGTCGTAGAACATGGCGAGCAGCGTCTTGGCGTCCGAGGCGTACACGTAGGAGATCTGCGGCGGCGGCAGTTCGACCAGTTCGGTCGGCAGGTGGTCGAACGCCTCCGCACTCGCCTTTGCCGCGAGGCCTGACATGGCGACGACGGGGAAGGCTGCTGCCGCAACGACGATTCCTGCGAGTAGGCCGCAGACGAGCAATGATGCGGTGTTGGTGAGCACACCATGGTCCCGCTTGCGCATCCATGTCACGCGCACAGGGTACGGGACGGTGCAATAGGCGCGCGTCCTTTCAGGACGCCACCTCGTTGTGATAGACGGATGACTCTAGGCACGGCGGCGCCGATGCGGCTCTGTCCGCCGGTCGGGCGGAATATGTGACGTTTTGGATGACCCATTTCGGTGGTTGGCGCGGACGAAAAGTAAAAAAGTCCTGTTTAGCATGTTTAGTACCACCCGACACGGGGTCCAACTCGGTGAAAGCGACGTTGCGTAATCGCACGACTACAGAGCATCATGACCGATGGAAGTGAATTGGCCCTCCGGGCCTGGAGGGTAATGACCGTCGGTCGTAGTGGGCGGTTGGCGGCCAATGTCGGAGTTCGCGGCTTGTGGTGTGGGACCACGATCCGCATCGACGGCGGCCATCCAGCGGCTTGGGTGTAAAGGCCCGGGGGGGCTTTTCAAGGGGGGACGTGAAAGATGACGATGGTCGTCGACTGGCCGAGCTTGGCGGCTTGCCGAAGCGGTGACCCGGATGCGCTGTTCGTCCAGGGCGCCGAGCAGAACGTCGCGAAGCGGATCTGCAGGGGCTGCCCGGTGCGGAACGAGTGCCTCGCCGACGCGCTCGACAACCGCATCGAGTTCGGTGTCTGGGGCGGCATGACCGAGCGGGAGCGGCGGGCGCTGCTGCGCCGTCATCCTCAGGTGACCAGCTGGCGCAAGACCTTCGAGGCCGCGATGGTCAAGGAGACGGGCAAGCAGCCGGTCGGCGCGGCGAAGGAACTGGTGGCGGCGGGCTGATGCGGTGACCACCGGCGGACGCGGTCGTGGGGGGACTCGACCGCGCCCGCCGGTATCGCTCTCCCCATGATCACGAAAGTCGGGCGCCGGGAAGTCGGGTGCGGGAAAGTCAGGCGCCGGACAGTGACCGGCCGATCGCCCGCAGCCCGTCGAGGTCGTGGACGTCGGCCGGCTGCACCGGCACCTCGACCACCGGTACCTGTGGATACGCCGAGACGAAGCGGTCGGCCACCGCGGCCTGACGGGAGCGTTGTTCGACCAGGCCGGCGTGGATGCGCAGCGCGTCGGCGGTCACGTCGTGCCCGTCGACCCCGTCGAGGCGTACCGCCGCGGCCCGGGCGTTCTCCGAACTGATCGCCGGCGCGGCGACGGTGGTCACCCGGTTGAGGACCAGCCCCGTCAGCGGCATCTTCTCGCTGTCGAGCCGGTCGGCGAAGTAGGCCGCCTCCCGGATCGCATCCGGCTCGGGCGCGGCGACGACCAGGAACGCCGTCTCGCGGTCCTGCAGGATCCGGTACGTGCGCTCCGCGCGTTCACGGAAGCCGCCGAACATCGAGTCGAGCGCGGACACGAAGGTGGACAGGTCGGTCAGCAACTGGGTGCCGAGGACCTTCGTCACCGCCCGGGTGAAGATCCCGAACGAGGCCGACGCCAGCTTGAACACGCTCCGCCCGCCGGCGCGGGCCGGGGCGAGCAGCATCCGCAACATCCGGCCGTCGAGGAAGCGCGACAGCCGGGCCGGGGCGTCGAGGAAGTCCAGCGCGGACCGCGACGGCGGGGTGTCGACCACGATCAGGTCCCACTCCTGGCCGTCATGGCCGTGGGCGCGTAGCTGTCCCAGCTTCTCCATCGCCATGTACTCCTGGGTGCCGGAGAACGTGGAGCTCATGGCCTGGTAGAAGGGGTTCGCGAAGATCTCCTCGGCCTTCTCCGCGTCGGTGTGTGCGAGCACGACCTCGTCGAAGGTCCGCTTCATGTCGAGCATCATGGCGTGCAGTTCGCCGGTGTCGGCGTTGACGCCCTTGACCTGGCGGGGCGTGTTGTCCAGGGCGGTCAGTCCGAGCGCCTGGGCCAGCCGGCGGGCCGGGTCGATGGTGAGCACGACCGTGCGCCGTCCGTGCTTCTCGGCGGCCCGCAGCCCGAGCGCGGCCGCCGTCGTGGTCTTGCCCACGCCGCCGGAGCCACAGCAGACCATGATGCGCACGGTCGGGTCGGCCAGGAGGGCGTCCACGTCCAGCCGCGGACTCCGCGTTCGGTCATCGTGGTCGGACAGCACGCTGCGAGCGTATCCGGCTACCGGGGCGAACGACCCGCGTGCGCCGGCGAGAGCGCGGATCGTCACACCATCAGGGGCTGGTGAGCAGTGCCTGGGCCAACCGGTCGAGGCCCTCCCGGCTCACCCCACCGGGCAGGACCGGCAGCTCCACCACCGGGCGGCCGAGCGCCGCCAGGTCGTCGCGCAGGGCGGCCTCCACCCCGAGCCGCGTCTTGTACGCCTTCGCCTCGGTGACCAGACCGGCGACGGTGTCCCGGTCGGCCGGCAGGCCGGCCTCCGCCAGGCCGCGGCGCAGCTCCGCCGGGGTGATCCGGGCACCGGTCAGCAGCGGAGCGCGGGTGGCGTTGACGATCACCGAGCCCACCGGTATGCCGAGCGCCCCCAGATCCTCGATCGCGTCGGTGGTCTCCTGTACCGGCATCTCCTCCAGCAGGGTGACGACGTGGACGGCCGTCATCGGTGAGCGGAGGATCGCCGAGACCCCTTCGCTCTGCGACTTGATCGGCCCGACCTTCGCCAGTCGGGCCGTCTCGGCGGTCACGTTGAGGAAACGCCCGATCCGGCCGGTCGGGGGCGCGTCGACGACCACGGCGTCGTAGACACGGTGGCCGTTCGCGGTACGGGTGACGGCCTCCTTGACCTTGCCGGTCAGCAGGACGTCGCGCATGCCCGGGGCGATCGTCGTGGCGAAGTCGACCGCGCCCATCTTCTGCAGGGCCCGCCCGGCCATGCCGAGCCGGTAGAACATGTCCAGGTACTCCAGCAGTGCCTCTTCGGCGTCGATCGCGAGCGCGCGGACCTCGCCGCCGCCCGGCGCGCCCGCGACCACCCGCTCCTCGTACGGCAGCGGAGGCAGCTCGAACAGCTGCGCTATGCCCTGACGGCCCTCGACCTCGGTGAGCAGGACCCGCCGGCCTCCGGTCGCCAGAGCGATGGCCAGGGCCGCGGCCACGGTCGTCTTGCCGGTGCCGCCCTTGCCGGTCACGACGTGCAGGCGTGCGGGCCACTCGGCGTGTTCGTGTGAAGCCACGCAACCGAGAGTAGCTACTTGGCGTCCCCGACTTCGCAGACCCACCAGCCGCTCTCCTTGACCGCCACGAATTTCAGCCGCTTCTCGGCGGTCCGCTCGTCGGTGGTTGTGATCTTGATGGGTACGGTCAGGGTCGCGGTGTTGCCCTTGCGCGACTGCACGGCCGGCGTCGGCCAGCTGTACCGCGGGGACCGGTACTTCCGCTCGAACGAGCGCAGCTCGTCGATCTTCTTGGCCAGGTCCGCCTTGTCGCGCGACTCCGAGCAGACGTATCTGGTCGCCTTGTCCACGTCGTGGTCGGTGAAGACCGCGGTGAGGAAGCCGTCGACCGCGTCGGTCGGGGTCGGGCGGCCAGTGCCACCGACCTTCTTGATCAGGAAGTACGCCGTCGTGCCGCCCCCGCCGCACAGCAGCAGAACCAGGGCCAGGACGAGTGAGGTGACCAGCAGGGTGCGCGGGCGGCGCGGTGTCGACGCCGTGGCCGGGCCACCCGGGTAGGCGACCGGCGCACCGGGGTGGGCGGCCGGGTCGGTCGGTTGGGCGGCCGGCACACCGGGCTGGCCCTGGTGCGTGGGCTGGCCCTCGGGTGTGGGCTGGCCCTGCGGGCCGCCGGGTTCGGGCGGGTATCCGAGCGGCTGGCTCATGTCGTCCCCTTCACGGGCCAGTGTCCTCCCCTTGCGGGGGCCGGATGCCGACGGATGGCGGGCGCCGCGGGGATGTGGCCGCGGCCAAGATTAACCCGGACGGACGAGGGTCCGTGACGGCCGGTCGGTCGATCACTCGGCGTCCCGGTCCAGCCCTTAGGCTGTCGGCGTAGAAACCCCTATCACGGGAGCCCTCGAGCAATGCAGAAGTGGGAGTACGCCACGGTGCCGCTGCTGGTCCACGCGACCAAGCAGATCCTGGACAACTGGGGCGAAGATGGCTGGGAGCTGGTCACCGTCGTGCCGGGGCCGAGCGCCGAGCAGCTCGTCGCGTACCT
Source organism: Planosporangium spinosum (assembly GCF_049999945.1). Lineage (NCBI taxonomy): Bacteria > Bacillati > Actinomycetota > Actinomycetes > Micromonosporales > Micromonosporaceae > Planosporangium > Planosporangium spinosum. The sequence goes on from NZ_JBLYUB010000034.1 coordinate 65,120, forward strand.
GAAGCGGCCGCGCCCGTCGGAGGGTGCGCAGTGAGCGGGGCGCAGGCGCGCGCGAAGCTGGCCGAGCTGGGCCTGCGACTGCCCGAGGTGGTGACGCCGCTCGCGGCGTACGTGCCGGCGGTGCAGTCGGGCAACTACGTGTACGTGTCCGGCCAGGTGCCGTTCGCCGACGGGAAGCTGATGGCCACCGGCAAGGTCGGCGCCGAGGTGTCCGCCGAGCGCGCCACCGAGCTGGCCCGGCAGTGCGCGCTCAACGTCCTCGCGGCCGTCGACTCGCTTGTCGGCCTCGAACGGGTGGTGAAGGTCGTCAAGGTCGTCGGCTTCGTCGCCTCGGCCGAGGGCTTCACCGGGCAGCCGGGCGTGATCAACGGCGCCAGCGAGCTGTTCGGCGCGGTGTTCGGCGAGGCGGGCCGGCACGCCCGCAGCGCCGTCGGGGTCGCCGAGCTGCCGCTCGGCGCGCCGGTCGAGGTCGAGGCGATCTTCGAGGTCGCCTGATCGTCACGGCCGCATGATCGTCACAACTTCCGGCACGTTGTGGTCTCGGCACCCGGCGGAGACCACAGTTCCCCGGAAGTTGTGACGATCAAGGCCGCGGTGACGACCACTGGGTGGGTCACGGTCACGACCGGGTGACGCTCACGGGCCGGTCAGCGCCCGCAGCGTCGGGGTGAGATCGAGGTAGCGCCCGGACATCGCGGCCCGCATCCGGGCCAGTGCCCGCCGCGGTGAGGTCACCAGGTCGGGATGGTCCTCCAGGTATGCGAGGTCGCTGTCGGTCAGCACGGCCACGCTGAGCCGGCCGTCGGCGGTCACGAACACCGCCCGCTCCAGCTGTATGAAGGCGTCGCCCTGGGTACCCAGCAGTGCGATGGCGTCGGCCAGGGCGCGGGCCGGTGCCGAGGCGGCATGCCGGTGACCCGCCACGTCACCGTCCCAGGCGCGTATCTCCGCCAGCGCGTCGAGCACCCGCCGGTCGAGGTCGACGTCGTCGGCTCCCCGCCGGCGCAGCCACAGCCGGATGTACCGGCCGCCGTCGGTGGCCGTCACCAGCGAGGTCTGCAGGTCCAGGGCGCGGGCGGCCCGCAGGTACCGGGTGAGGATCCGGTCGCCCGCGACCGGGTCGGCGGCGTACACCAGGCCCTTGAGCACGGCGTCGTCGGGCAGACCCAGCCGCAGCCGGTACCGGGCCGCCAGCGCGTCGTCCTGCAGCCGCCGTACCTCCGTGCGGACCGCGAGGAAGCGCCGGTTCAGCTCGTCGATGCGGGACTGCACGTCGGCCACCCCGGCATGCACCTCGTCGGTCCGGTGGGCGGCCTCGCGCTGCGCCTCGGTGAGTCCGAGCAGGTGGTCGGCGAACGGGTCCAGCCAGTCGGCGCGCAGTTCGGAGACGGCCGTACGGGCCCGCCGCCGCTCCCGGCCGACGAGGTGGACCACCGCCAGGACGAGGGCGGACGCGACCACTGCACCGGTCAGGAAGGCGACGATGACGTCTTGCCGCAAGGCGCACCACTCGGGGTTTCGGGGACGCTGGTACACACAGCGCAGCAATTGACGAACGCTGCGTCAAGAGGAAGCCGGTCGTCGATACTTACGTACCCATACGTCTGGTTGTCGGCCCGCGCTGCTGAGGTCGGTCCGGCCGCCGCCGTACCATCCAGTGCATGGTGACCCATGTGACCGCGCCCACGGCGGCCCTGCTCGACGCGCTGCCCGACTGGGTCACGCTGCTCCGCGCGCCCAATCCCGGCCCGATGACGCTCGATGGGACCAACACCTGGGTGCTGCGGACAGGTGCCGACGAGCCGGCGGTCATCATCGATCCGGGACCACTCGACGAGGGTCATCTGGCGACCGTCGTCGGCCACGCCCCGGTCGGGTTCATTCTCGTCACCCACGGTCACCACGACCACGTCGAGGGTGCCGCGAGGCTGTCCGAGATGCTCGGGGGCGTGCCCGTGCTGGCCGCCGCCCCGGCGCACTGCGTGGGTACCGAGCCACTGGACCCGGACGAGGCGCTCAGTGCCGGCGACCTGATGATCGAGGCGCTCAGCACCCCGGGGCACACCGCCGACTCGGTGACCTTCCTGGTACGGGTCGGCGAGGAGGAGGTCGTCTTCAGCGGCGACACCATCCTCGGCCGCGGCACCACCATCGTGGCCTGGCCCGACGGCGACCTCGGTGACTACCTGGCCAGCCTGCGGACCCTGCGCGGCCTCGGCCCGGTACCCGTGCTGCCCGGCCACGGGCCGGCGCTCGCCGACTGCGCGGCGGCCGCCGGCTACTACCTGGACCACCGGCTGGCCCGGCTGGAACAGGTCCGCACCGCGCGCGTGGCCGGTGCGCGGACCGCCGAGGAGGTCGTCCGGGTCGTGTACGCCGACGTCGACCCGGTGCTGTGGCCGGCGGCCGAATGGTCGGTGCGGGCCCAGCTGGCGTATCTGGAAAATATGGAGCGACGGGAATCACAGCCGGGGTCGGCGGAGTTGGACGAGCCGTGACCTGTCCCGTGTGTGGCACCGTCGCCGTACCCGGCGCGCGGTTCTGCCACAACTGCGGGTCGGCGCTGCCGGCCGCCGCGAGCCAACCGGCCGCCGAGCGCCGGGTCGTCACCGTCCTCTTCGGCGACCTGTCCGACTTCACCGCCTGGGCCGAGGACGTCGACCCGGAGCGGGTCGGCGCGGTCACCGACCGGGTGCTCGCCGCGCTCGCCGGCTCGGTCAAGACCTTCGGTGGGCACGTCGACAAGCTCACCGGGGACGGCATCATGGCCGTCTTCGGCGCGCCGGTCGCCCACGAGGACGACGCCGAGCGCGCGATCCGGGCCGCGCTGTCGATGCAGCGGGCGGTCCGGCGGGTACTCGACGACGAGCGCGGCGGCGGTGCGCCGCTGGGGCTGCGGGTGGGTGTCAACACCGGCGCCGTTGTCGCCGGCGTGCAGGCGGCGCTGGAGTACACCGTCATCGGCGACACCGTGAACACCGCCGCCCGGCTGGCCGACGCGGCCGCCGTCGGGGCCATCTACGCCGGTGCCGCCACCGCGGCGGCCACCCGGCACGTCGCCTCCTGGCGGGCCCTGCGCCCGCTGCGGCTCAAGGGCAAGCGCGAGCCGGTCGAGGCGTACGAGTTGCTGGGCCTGCTCGACGCGCCCGGTACCCGGTCCGGGCTGGGCGACGAGGCGCCGTTCGTGGGCCGGGAGGCCGAGCTGGGCCGGGTCGCCGGCCGGCTCGCCGAGGTCGTCGACCGGGCGGAGCCCCGCATCCTGGTCATGACCGGTGAGGCGGGTCTGGGCAAGACCCGGTTCGCCGCCGAGGTGGAGCGGCTCGTCGCCGGGTACCCGGTCGGCGGGTTCGCCTCCAGCGTGGGCGCCCGGGTGCTGTCGGTGCACTGCGCCGCGTTCGGCGAGCGCCGCCGGCTGGCACCGCTGGCCGACCTGGTACGGGCCGCGATCGGCCTGCCGGCCGACGCCGCGACCACCCGGGAACAGGCCGAGGAGCGGCTGCGCCGGCTCAGCCAGCGGCTGGCCCGGCACGCCCGGAGCCGGGTCCGGCCCGCCTCCCCGCCTCCCGACGAGGGCGCCCCCGTTCCGGCGCACCCCGGTAGCGCGGTGTCCGCGGGACCGGGCGCCGCCGCGACCGCCACTGCCGGGGTGACAGCCACCCCCGCCGAACCGCCGCGCCTGGCCACCGAGCTGCTGTTGACGCTGATCGGGTACGGCGAGGCGGGGCGCGCCGATCCGACCGGCCCGTCCGGCCGGACCGCCTGGGCCGGTCCCGCCGGCGCTCGGGGCGGCTGGGGCGCCAGCGCCGGGCCGGTCGACGACCTGGACCTCGAAGCCATCCCGTCGGCCGTGTCCGACCTGCTGTCGGCCCTGGCCGCCGAGGAACCGCTGGTGATCGTCGTCGACGACCTGCACGACGCGACCCCGGACACGGTCGACGCGCTCGGCGTCACGCTGTCGCGGCTGTCCGGCCCGGTACTCGCGCTGCTGCTCGGCCGGCCGGAGCTGATGCGTACCGCGGGCATCCTCAACCGGTTCGCCGACGCGGAGGTGACCTCGCTGCCTCCGCTGCGCGGTGCCGACGCGGCCCGGCTGCTGACCAGCTATCTCGGCGGTGGTCGGCTGCCACAGGCCGACGAGGACAGGCTGCTCGCCACCGCCCAGGGCAACGCCTTCTACCTGGCCGAACTGGTCGCGCTGCTGCAGGAGCGGGGGCTGCTGACGGGTACCGGGTCGGCGTGGCGGCTCGCGCCCGGTTCACTGGGTGGCCGGTTGCTCTCCCGCGACCTCGCCGCCGTCCTGGCCGCGCGCATCGACGCGCTGCCACCCCACGCCCGCGCCGTGCTGCGCGACGCCGCCGTGGTCGGCGACACCGTACCCGCCGGGGCCCTGGAGGTACTCCGGGCGGGCCGGCCCGGTGGCCGGCCGTCGGCCGTGGCCGCCGTCGAGCTGGCGCGGGCCGTCGAGGAGCTGCTGCAGCGGCGCATGCTGCGCAAGGTCAAGGGCGGGTACGCCTTCGCCACCCCGCTGCTGCGCCAGGCCGCGTACGCCGGGGTGGGCAAGGCCGACCTGGCCGAACGGCACGCGCTGCTCGCCCGGTGGGCCGCCGAGCCCACCCCACCCAC
>NZ_JBLYUB010000035.1:0-64131 GCF_049999945.1 Planosporangium spinosum
GCCGACGCCGCGCCGACGCCGCACCGGGCGCCGTCCGGACGGGCGGCCCAGGGCAGCGGGCAGCGCGCGGAGGCAACCGGCACGACGGGGGCCAACCGCAGGATGGGGGACAACCGGCACGACGGGGCAGCGGGCAGGGCGCGGGGGCAACCGGCACGACGGGGGCAGCGGGCACCCGCGGGTGTCGCGCGCTCACCGGTCGCCACTGACGGCTGAGGATCCCACCGGTGGTGCGGAGGAACGGGGGAGCGCGGTGCCGCGGGAAGTGTCCGCGCTCGCAGCGGCGTTCACCGGCGGGACGGTGGAGTGGTACCGGCGCTGTGCCTTGCCGGCGTACATGGTCGCGTCCGCCGTGCCGATCAGCGCGTCCCGGCCGACCATGGAGCCCGGTACCGCGACCGCCGCCCCCATTGTGACCCCGACGGTGACGGTGACTCCCGATAGGCGTACCGGCGCTGCGATGGCATCGGAGATTCGCTCCTGGAGCCGTTGTACGGCCTGCTCCGGCTCGCCGCGGCAGAGGATCAGGAACTCGTCTCCGCCGAGTCGGCCGACGATGTCGCCGCGGCGGACACATCCGACGAGCCGGGAGGCGATGGCCTGAAGGACGGCGTCGCCGGTCCGGTGCCCCAGGCGGTCGTTGACCGGCTTGAATCCGTCGAGGTCGCACAGCACGACCGCGATCCCGTCGAGGTCACCTCGGTCGACCTCCTCGAGCGCATGGTCGATCTCCGCGACGATGTGCCGCCGGTTGTACAGGCCGGTCAGCTCGTCGTGGCTGGCGTGGTGCGCCAGGGTTCGCTCCGCCGCCGCCCGCTGCGTCGACAGGAGCTGGAAGCGCATCAGTACCAGTGGTACGACCAGGAGCGAGCCGATTGGGAGCAGAAGGCTCTGGCCGTCCGTACCGCGCAGCGTCTGCACCGCCGCGATCAGCGGGTTGACGCACAGCGCGACGCCGAGCCAACCGAACCGTGGCTGGCAGGGTGTGAGCCGGGTCGTGGGTTGGGGCTGGGTGCAGTACGGGGCCGCTGGATGCACCGGCGCGGCGGCGAGGGTGAGGTAGCCGAGCATCATGAACTCGGCCGTCCACAGCGAGGTGCCGTGCACCGTGACGACGGCGGTGGCGATCCCGAGTACGGTCAGTGCCGAGCAGAGGATCATGTACGCGAGTGGCCCCCGCGCCCTCCTCGCGGTGAGCCCGATGCGCGCCAGGGAGGCTGCGACGCCACACAGGATCAGTACGTCGGTCAGTAGCAGCAGTTGCCCGAGCGCCGTACCCTGGTCGCCCAGGCGGGGTCGGATCACCCACTCCCAGATCGGACCGCCGCAGCACAGTCCCACCATCGCGGCGTCGAGGATCCCGCCGAAGTCCGTGGCAGCGTGCCGGCGCAGGGCCGCCCCGCTACCGATGAGGAAGATCAGGTGGGCCGTCGCGATGGCGATGTCGGCTAGCGAACCCTCGGCGCGCCCCAGGTGATGGTCGGTGATCCAGGTCGGCCAGATCAGGTTGCTGCCCGCCAACATCGCAAGGCCACCGACGGCGATCCGCCAGGGCCACCGATCCGGCAGGTGGTCGGCGCGGAGCGCGGTCAGGAAGGTGATGATGGGTACGGCCGTCACCAGCGCGTACATGGCGGTGCGCCCGGAGTCGCCGGCCAGCGCGTACAGGACGGTCACCGTGCCGGCCGTGACGAGGAACCCGGCGTGCACGATGGCGGCCGGCGCGGTACGGGTGGGCCAGCGCATTGCGCTCTCCTCTCCCTCGGCCGCGCGCGGCGGGGAAACGATGGGCCGGGTGGGCGATCGTGTGGGGGCGGAGCCGACCGGTCGGGGCGCCGCTACGGAGGCGAACCTGGCGGGTGCGGTCGGCTTCCACGCTGCCGCGCCAGCGCATCGTCATCGCCGTGTGCATCGTCGACGCTATGCATCGTCAAAGCAGTCCACCTGAGGAGAGGCCGTCCACCTGGGGAGAGCACGCCATCAGCGTAGCCGATACGACATCGACGACGAGCACTCGACGGTCGGGTCGGCACACGCCGCGGCGCTCCACCTCCCGGCCGCTGTGCGGGTCCGTGAGCCGGAGCGCCATGGCGGTCGGCGCAGGCCGGGCCGGTGACGAGGGTGTGCTCTCTCCTACTTGGCGTCGGCTCCCGCCAGATACCCCTTGGTCAGGTCCGACAGGAACGGAGCGCGGATCTCCTTCAAGCCGCCGGGGAGCGCCGGTTCGGGCTGGTGCACCAGCCCGAACCGGCAGGTCAGTCGCGGTTCCAGCGCCCGCACGACCGCACCGGCCCGGGCCGCCTCGGCGGCGTACCGCCGGGTCAGGAACGCCGCACCGGCACCGGCGAGCACCATCGGTACGACCGCCTCGCGGTGGCGGGCCATCGTCGAACGGCGCATCCGTACCCCGGCCCGGTCGAGTGCCGCGAGCACCGTGGCGCAGCGCGCTGTGCCCCTGGATGCCGATGACCGGCGTACGGTCCAGCGCCCTCACCGCAGCGGCCGGGTTCCCCGTGACTCGCATGCCGCCCGAGTCGATTCGGACCGTACCGCCACGCATCGACGATCGTCCGTGTATTGCGGGTTCCGCCGGGCAGCGGCCGACGGGTCAACCGGCGAGGGCCTGCCGGAGCGCCAGTGCGGTCTGCTCCGGTGCGGTCGGGTTCACCGCCACCCCGGTGGCGTACTCCAGCCCGCCCGGCGTGGTGACCCTCGGGTACACGGTGACGTGCCACCGGTACCAGTCCGGCGCGGCCGGGTCGTTCGCCGGGCCGGTGTGCACGACCAGGTTGTAGTCCGGATCGTCGAGGACCGTGGCGAGGGCGGCCAGCACCCGCGGCAGCGTCTCGGCCAGGGCCGTGAGGGCGTCGTCGGAGGCGTGGGCCAGGTCGGCGGCGCGGTCGGCGGGCAGCAGCGTCGTCTCGTGCGGCACGGTGGCGGACCAGGGCTGGAACACCAGCATCGCGTCGGTGTCGCTGACCACCCGGGTACCCGCGCGCCGCTGCGCCTCGGCCAGGTCGTCGTGCAGTCGGCGTCCGGTACGGGTGAAGTGCTCGCGGGCTCGCTGCCACCGGCGCACCAGCCCCGGTGGTGCCTGGTCGAGCGCCACGAGTTGGCTGTGCGGGTGGGCCAGGGAGGCGCCGGCGCCCGTGCCGTGGTTGCGGAAGACGCTGATCGCGCCCGGGTGGCGGGTGTCGAGCGCCCGGCACCGCTGCCGGATCGCGAACAGGACCGTGGCCACCTCGTCCGGGCTGGCGGAGCGCGGGTCCCAGTCGTGCCGGGCGGACTCCACGATCACCTCGTGCCGTCCGGTGAACGGCAGCGCCGGCGGAGCCGGCGTACCGTCCCCGGTCTCCACCAAGGGGTACCGGTTCGGCACGACACGTACCTGCCAGGCGTCCGCACCCGCGGGTACCCGCAGCACCTCCGGCGGCGTCATCGCCTCGTTGCCGGGGCAGAACGGGCAGGGCGGGGGCCCGGCCGGCCCGCCCGCCGGCTGCCCGGCCGGGCGCGGTACGTCCGCCGGGCGCCCCGCCCGCCGTGGCGCGACGACGGTCCAGTCCCCGGTCGTGGGGTCGACGCGGGCCTCCACCATTCCGGGGCTCCTTCCGGTCGTGGTCTGCCGGCGGCTGGCCGACTCCGGTGTCCGCCGCACCCGAACGGCAACCGGGCGATGCGACGTCTACAACCGGTCACCCCTACCGTGATCATGGTAGTCAAGATCACACGGGTACGGTGAACATGAATACGGCTGTGCAAACGGTGCCAGCGTCCGAGGCTCATGCTCCGACGGCGTACATCGTCGACCTTGCTGGACTGACCGACCCGATGCCGCGCACCGAGGGGGAGCTGGCGGCGGCGCTGCAGACGATGGAGATGGTCCCCGTCGACGAGTACCGTACCGTCGTCGGACCCGCCGAACGGGCCGAGCGGCTGGCGGCCGAGCTCGGCCGTCCGGACCTGCAGATGCGCGCCCGGCTGATCCTGGCCGACGTGCTGCGCCGCGACGGTGACATGGTCGAGTCGAGCCGCATCGCCCACGAGATCCTGGCGGCGGCGATCGAGCGCGGCGACGACTACCTGCGCGCCCGCTGCCATCACCTGCTGGCGTACTTCTTCCGGCACATCGGCGACTCGGCCGACGCGCTCTCGCACGCCGTCCAGTGCGTAGCGCGCACCCACGACGACGTGCCGGCCCGCATCCGCGCCCGGCACCTGTCGGTCCTGGCGGCGACGTTGCAGCAGAGTGGCTCCCGGGACGAGGCGCGGCGGCGGTTCCAGGAGGCGCTCGACATCGCGACGGCCACCGGCGACAGCGAGATGCAGTTGCAGATCCTCAACAACCTGGCCTACACCGAATACCAGAACCGCGACAGCGGCGCGGCGAACGCCCACATCGCGCAGATGCGGGCGGTGCAGGCCCGCGCCGGCGTGACGCTGAACGCCAGCTACCTGGACACGATCGCCCGGGTGGAGATGATGAGCGGCCGGTACGCCGAGGCCGAGGCCACCCTGCGCCCGGTCCTGGACGAGTCGGCCGGCCATCTGCTCGCCGACGCCGACTCGCTCGGCGAGTGCCTGCTGACGGTCGCCGAGGTCCAGCGGCTGCGCGGCGACGTCGTGGCGGCCCAGATCACCCTCGACCGGACCGTCCGGGTCTGCCAGGAGCGTGGCCTGGCGTCCGCGCGTGCCCGGGCCCGCGACGAGCAGGCCCAGCTGTACGCGGCGACCGGCCGCTACCGCGAGGCGTACGAGGAGCACCGGCGCTTCCACAACGACACCATGGCGCTCCAGTCGGCGCAGCGGGAGGCCCGTGCGCGGGCGCTACAGGCCGTCTTCGAGACCGAGGAGGCCCGCCGGGAGAGCGTCCGGTTCCGGGAGCTGGCCCAGCGGGACGCGCTGACCGGCCTGTACAACCGCCGCTACATCGACGAGCAGCTGGCCGGCCTGCTGGAACGCGCGGCCTCCGACCGGGCGCCGCTGGCGGCGGCCCTGATCGACCTCGACCATTTCAAGCGGGTCAACGACACGTGCTCGCACGCTACCGGCGACGCCGTGCTTCAGCAGGTCGCCATGCTGCTCGAGGCGGCGGCGCCCGGCCCGGCCGTCGCCGCGCGTCTCGGCGGTGAGGAGTTCCTGCTGATCCTGCCCGACACCGACGCCGACGCCGCGGTCCGGCACTGCGAGCGGCTGCGCGAGGCGATCGCCCGCCACGCGTGGGGGCCGGTGACCGGTGGGCTGCCGGTCACCGCCAGCATCGGCGTCACCTGCGCCGCCGCCGGGCAGACCACATCCTCGGCGCTGCTCGCCCAGGCCGACCGCAACCTGTACGCGGCCAAGCGCACCGGACGCAACCGGGTCGTCGCCGACCCCGGCTGACGGCCGACCCCCGGCCCGGGGGCGTTCCTGCGGCCACCGGCCGGGGTGTGCATCCCGCTCCCGGCCGGGCGCTTATCCGGCCGTGCGCGGGGAAGGGGCACCTTCTGCCGCTGTGCGGGTGCGCGGCCGGCCGGAGGGACGCTCATGTACCTGACGCCCAGGGAGTTGGACAAACTGCAGATCCTGTCGATGGCCCAGATCGCGCAGGCGCGCCGGGCCAGGGGACTCAAGCTCAACTATCCGGAGGCGGTCTCGATCATCGCGGCGACCGCGCTGGAGGGTGCCCGGGAGGGCAAGCCGCTGGAGGAGGTGATGGCCGCCGCCCGAACGGCGCTGACCCGGGACGACGTGATGGAGGGCGTCGCCGAGCTGGCGCGGTTCGTCCAGGTCGAGGCGGTCTTCACCGACGGCACCCGGCTTGTCACCGTGCACGGCCCTATCCAGTGACACGGTCCCGTCGCAAGTGAGGGGGCGGCGTGATGACGGATACCTCGTCGTCGGTTCCGCCGGGTGGGTACATCCTGGCGTCCGAGCCGCTGGAACTCAACGCCGGGCGCCCGGCCATCACCGTCGAGGTCACCAACACCGGTGACCGGCCGGTACAGGTCGGCTCCCATTTCCACTTCTTCGAGGTCAACCGGGTGCTGGCGGTCGACCGCGGTGCGGCGTTCGGGATGCGGCTGGACATTCCGGCCGCCACGTCGGTCCGGTTCGAACCTGGCGACCGGAAGACCGTCAGGCTGGTCCCGTTCGCCGGCGCGCGGCGTGCGTACGGCTTCAACGGCCTGGTGCAGGGCTGGACGGGTACCGGTCCGCCGCCCGGCTACCAGCCCGACCGGCCCGCGGCCATCGCGCGCGCCGCCCGCCGCGGCTTCCTGACCCGGCCGGGCGACGACGGCGGCAGCGGTGACGGCGGCGACGACCGTGGCGGCGACGCCGAGGTGACGGGGGCCTGGTGATGGCGCCCCGCGTCGAGGAGCGCGGCTGATGAGCCAGATTTCACGCCGGCAGTACGTGGATCTGTACGGCCCGACCGTGGGCGACCGGATCCGGCTGGGGGACACCGACCTGTACGTCGAGATCGAGCGGGACCTGCGCGTCCTGGGCGACGAGGCGGTGTTCGGCGGGACGAAGACCATCCGCGACGGCATGGCCCAGGACAACCAGACGACCTCGGCGGGCGGCGCCCTCGACCTCGTCATCACGAACGCGACCATGATCGACCCGGTTCTCGGGGTGGTCAAGGGGGACGTCGGAGTCAAGGACGGCAGGATCGTCGGGGTCGGCAAGGCCGGCAACCCGGCTACGATGGAGGGCGTCACGCCCGGCCTGGTGATCGGCACGGCGACGGACGTGCTCTCCGGTGAGCACCAGATCCTCACCCCGGGCGGCATCGACAGCCACGTGCACTACATCTCGCCCCAGCAGGTCCAGCACGCCCTCAGCAATGGCGTCACCACGTTCCTGGGCGGCGGGATCGGACCGACCGACGGCAGTAAGGCCACCACGGTCACCGCCGGCACGTGGAACCTGGAGTTGATGCTGCGGGCGGCGGAGGGCCTGCCGGTCAACATCGGGTTCCTGGGCAAGGGCAACTGCGCCGGCCGGGCGCCGCTGGACGAACAGCTCCTGGCCGGGGCCGCCGGTATGAAGATCCATGAGGACTGGGGGGCGACCCCGGCGGTGATCCGGACCGCGCTCGCCGCCGCCACCGACTTCGACGTGCAGGTCGCCATCCACACGGATACCACCAACGAGAGCGGATACGTCGAGGACACCGTCGCCGCCTTCGCGGGCCGGACCATCCACACGTACCACACCGAGGGCTCCGGCGGCGGGCACGCTCCGGACATCATCAAGGTCGCCGGCGAGCTGAACGTGCTGCCCAGCTCGACCAACCCGACGCTGCCGTACGGCATCAACTCGCAGGCCGAGCTGTACGACATGATCATCGTCTGTCACAACCTGAACCCGACCATCCCCTCGGACGTCGCGTTCGCGGAGAGTCGGATCCGGCCCGAGACGATCGCCGCCGAGAACGTGTTGCAGGACATCGGCGCGATCTCGATGATCGCGAGCGACGCCCAGGCGATGGGGCGGGTCGGGGAGAACTGGCTCCGCGCGGTGCAGACGGCGGACGCCATGAAGGCCGCCCGCGGCAAGCTGCCCGAGGACGCCGAGGGAAACGACAACTTCCGCGTCCTGCGCTACGTGGCCAAGGTGACGATAAACCCGGCCATCACCAACGGCATCGCGTACGTCCTGGGCTCGATCGAGTCCGGCAAGCTGGCCGACCTGGTGCTCTGGGACCCCGCGTTCTTCGGGGCCAAGCCGCGCCGTGTGATCAAGGGCGGGCTGGTCAACTGGTCGGTGATGGGCGACCCGAACGGCTCGCTGCCGACCCCGGAGCCGGTGGTCTACCGGCCCATGTTCGGCGCGCACGGCGGGGCGCTGCCGGAGACCTGCGTGACGTTCATGTCGCGGGCGGCGTGCGAGGCGGGCGTGGCCGAGCGGCTGGGCCTGCGCCGGCGGGCGCTTCCGGTCAGCGGCACCCGCACGCTGACGAAGCGGCACATGGTGCGCAACGACCGTACGCCCCACATCGAGGTCAACCCGGAGACGTACGCGGTCATCGTCGACGGCGCGCACGCGACCGTGCCGCCGGCCCGGTCGATCGCGCTCAACCAGCTCTACTTCTTCAGCTGACCGGTGCCGCCGGCGTCAGCGACGGTGCGGAGAGGAACGGCGGGAGTGCTCATCGAGTCGGTACTCGGCAACGTGGACGACCCCGACCGGCGTGCGCAGCTCGGCGCGGTCACGGTCGACGCCCTGGTGCTCGACCGGTGGGAGGCCCAGCGCAACCGGCTGCGCAAGACGACCGAGGGCGGCATCCCGGTCGCCCTCGCCCTGGACCGGGGCAGGCGCCTGCGCGACGGCGACATCCTGTCCTGGGACCGCACCACCGGCACGGCCATCGTGGTCCGTGTCCGGCTCGGTGAGGTGATGGTCGTGGACCTGAGCGGGCTGGCCGCGCAGCCGCCGGGCGACGCCCTGCGGACCGCGGTGGAGGTGGGGCACGCGCTGGGCAACCAGCACTGGCCCGCGGTCGTCAGGGACGCGCGGGTGTACGTACCGGTGACCGTCGACCGGGCGGCCATGGACGCGGTGATGCGTACCCACGCGTTCCGGGGTGTCACCCACCGGTTCACCGCCGGCACCGAGGCCGCCGCGGTCCTGTCGTCGGACGAGGCGCGGCGGGTGTTCGGCGGCGCCGCGCAGGTACCCCATCGGCACCCGCCCGGCACCGGGGGCGAGGTGTGGCGGTGACCGCGATCCCGGCGCTGGTCCGCGCGCTGCAGTTCGGAGACTCCGCGTTCCCGGTCGGCGCGTTCGCGTTCTCCAACGGCCTGGAGTCGGCCGTCCAGGACCGGGTGGTCCACGACGCCGCGACGCTCGCCGAGTTCGTGCGTACCGCCACCCGTCAGGCAGCTACCTGCGACGGCGTCGCCCTGCTCGAGGCCCACCGGGCCGCCCGGTGCCGTGCTCCGGAACGGATCCGGGTGGCCGACCGGACGGTGCACGCGTACAAGCTCGGCGAGGAGGCGCGCGCCATGACCGTCCGCATGGGGCGCAAACTGGCCGAGGGCGCCGCGCGCGTCGTGGGCGGCCCGGCGCTGGACCGGTGGCTGCGCGAGATCACCGACGCGACCACGCCGGGGACCTACCCGGTCGGCCTCGGGCTGGTGCTCGCCGAGACGGGGGTGGCCGAGCCGGACGCGTTCGCGGTCCACCAGCACGGGGTGGCGCTGATGATGCTCGGTGCGGCGCTGCGCCTGATGCCGCTGCACCACCTCGACGGCCAGGCCGTGCTGTACGCGGTGGACGCGGCGGTCGCCGGCGACTACCGGTCCGTCGCGGGCCTGACCCTGGCCGACATGTCGGCGTTCACCCCGCAACTGGACGTCCTGGCGGCCCGGCATGTGGGCGCGCACGTGCGGATGTTCATGAGTTGACCGGCGTGGCGGCGGCACCGGGCGGGCCGGGAGAGCGAAGGCACGGAGGCGGGGATGAAGACGATCGGTCGGATCGGCGTCGGCGGCCCGGTCGGCAGTGGCAAGACCGCCCTCATCGAGGCGATGGCACCGCGCCTGGTGGCCCGCGGGCTGAAGCTCGTCGTGGTCACCAACGACGTGGTGACCACCGAGGACGCCCGGCACGTGCGGGACGCGCTCGGCGGTGTCCTGGTACCCGAGCGGGTCGTCGGCGTCGAGACCGGTGCCTGTCCGCACACGGCGGTACGCGAGGACCCCAGCATGAACCTGGCCGCGGTGGAGGAGATGGAGGCGCGGTTCCCCGACACCGACGTCGTGCTGGTCGAGAGCGGGGGTGACAACCTCACGCTCACCTTCAGCCCGGCGTTGATCGACTTCTTCGTCTACGTCATCGACGTCGCGGCCGGCGACAAGATCCCGCGCAAGGACGGCCCCGGCATCACCCGCTCGGACCTCCTCGTGATCAACAAGATCGACCTGGCCCCGTACGTGGGAGCCGACCTGGCGGTGATGGCGCGCGACGCCGCCGCCCTGCGCGGTGACCGGCCGGTGGCGTTCACCAACTGCAAGACCGGGGAAGGCGTCGACCGCCTGGTCGCGCTGATCGGGCGCGACGCCCTGTTCGACCTGCCGGCCGTGACCTGGACGTGAGCGCGTGCGCTCCCTGAACGCGGTGCCCGAGCTGGCCCCCTACCACGACGAGCCGGCGCAGTTGCCCAGCGGCGCGTCCGGCAAGGACGGCTCCCTGCACCTCGGCTTCGCCCGCCGCGGGGCGCGCACGGCGCTGGTCGGCCTGCGGTACCGGCCGCCACTGCTGGTGCAGCGGGAACTGCACTGGGACGAGGAACTGCCGGACGCCGCGTGCGTGGTCGTCGTCGACACGGCCGGCGGCGTGGTGCAGGGCGACCGGTACACCGTCGACGTCGACCTGGGCGAGCGGGCCCGGGCCCACGTCACCACGCAGTCGGCCACCCGGATCCAGGAGATGGACGCCAACTACGCCAGCCAGGTCCAGCGCCTCGTGCTGCGCGACGGCGCCTACCTCGAGTACCTGCCCGAGCCGGTGATCCCGCACCGGCACAGCCGCTTCGTCACCCGTACCCACGTCCGCCTGCCGGAGACGGCCACCCTGGTGTACGCCGAGATCCTGCTGCCGGGGCGTACCCACTACCGCACCGGGGAGGTGTTCGGCTACGACCTGTACTCGTGCGGGTTGAGTGCCAGCCGGCCGGACGGGACGCCGCTGTTCGCGGAGAAGTACCTGATCGAGCCGGGGCGGTGCAGCCCGGCCCGGCTCGGCGTGCTCGACGGGTACCGCGTCTTCGGCAACGTGCTGCTGCTGACCTCCGCGGCCGCCGCCGAGCGGGTACTGGCCCGGGTCCCGGCGGTGGTGGACCGGGCGGGACGGCGGGCGGCGGGCGCGAGCCGGCTGCCGAACGGCGCCGGCCTGAGCTACCGGATCCTCGCCATGGAGTCGGAGCCAGTCCGCGCGATGGTACGCGACTTCTGGTCGACCGCCCGGCGCGCGGTCACGGGCCGTCCGGCACCGCCGCCGTTCCCGTGGCGGTGACCGGAGGACGCCAGGGCCGGTGGCTCACGGACGTGCGGTGAACAGGAAGTGAGGCGGTGACCGCAATGCGACTCCCGCACATGGAACACCGGCACCGGGACCTGTCGCGTGACGGCACCGGGTACCGGGGCGTCCCGCACGTGGAACTCCCGGACAGCTGGTTCCGCGCCACCGAGCGGCACCGGGTGGTGCGCTTCGCCGACGACTGCCTGCGCGGGGCGTCCCAGGTGTTCCTGCAGAACAACGCGCTGACCGGCCTGATCATCCTGATCGCCGTCGGCTGGGGCGCGGCCGCCGCCGGGGTCCCGCAGGCCGCCGCCGGCGCCGTCGCCGGGCTGGTGGTGGGTACCGCCACGGCGACGCTGCTCAGGGTCCCGTACGCGGCGGTCCGGGACGGCCTCTTCGGCTTCAACCCGCTGCTGACCGGCCTCGCGCTGCCGATCTTCCTGAGAGCCACCCCGCTGCTGTGGGTGTACCTCGTGGTCGGCGCCGTGGTCACCACCGTGGTGACCCTGGCCGTCAACGCGGTCTTCCGTACCTGGGAGGTTCCGGCGCTCACCTTCCCGTTCGTGCTCACCACCTGGCTGCTGCTGCTGGCGGCCTACCAATTCGGGCGGATCAGCACCGGCACTCTCGGGCCGCCGACGCTGCCGCACGGCGTCGACCCGAGGGCCGCGCGGGTACCGGTGACCGGGGCGTTCCTGACCCCCAGCCTGCTGCGGGATGTCTCGGAGGTGTTCCTGCTCGGCAGTTGGGTGGCCGGCCTGCTCATGCTGGTCGCGCTGGCGCTGAACTCGCTGTGGACGGCCGGCTGCGCCGTCGTCGGTGCCGTGGTGAGCACCGTGATCGCGGCGTGGTTCGGTGCCGGCGGCACGGCCGTCGCCGCGGGCCTGTACGGCTTCAGCGCGGTGCTCACCGCCGTCGCCCTGGGCGGCGTCTTCCTCCGCCCGTCCCGCCGGGCGATCCTGTATGCGCTGGTCGGGGTCGTGTTCACGGTCGTCGTCCAGGGGGCGCTCAACACCGCCCTGGCGCCGGTCGGCGTACCCTCCCTCACCGCCCCGTTCGTGTTCGTCACCTGGCTGTTCCTGCTGCCCAGGCGGGAGCTGGCGCCGACCGGGCACCGCGAGCTGCCCGACCACGACGTGACCGGGGCATGCTGATCAGCGGCGTACGTCGGCCGGGCCGGACGTGAGCGGCAACCCGGCGCGCTGCCACGCCTCGACCCCGCCGATCATGTCGGTGGCCCGCCACAGGCCGATGGCGCGCAGGCTCGCGGCGGCCAGGCTGGAGCTGTACCCCTGCCGGCACACCACCACGACCTGGACGTCGTGGTCGCTGGCCTCCGGGATGCGCGCGTCGCTGCGCGGATCCAGCCGCCACTCGAGCACCGTTCGGTCGATCACCAGTGCCCCCGGCAGTTCGCCCTGCTCGCGGCGCTGGACCTCGGTACGGGTGTCGACGACCAGCGCACCGCCCCGCAGCGCCGTCTCGGTCTCCTGCGGGGTCAGCCGGCGTACCCCGGCGCGGGCCCGGGCGAGGACATGATCGATTCCTGGCATGGCGGGGACGGTACCCGGTACCGGCCCGGGCTACTCGGGGTGCGGGTCGATCGGAATTCGGGAGCCGGGCGCGCCGGCCGCCGGGACCGGTGCGAAGGTGCCACGGCTTCACCCGGGGGAGAGGTCCACACCTCGCCGATCTGGCTGAGACGGCATTGACCTGGGGAACTATCCTGTTGATCACCCCCTGGGCGGCCGGGCCGCCCGTTGTAGTGACGAAGGACGGCAGATGCCACCGACCCGGAGGAAATCCGCTTCCGTGACCCTGGGCGTGACCTCGATGCTCGCGGTTGCGCTGACCACGACCGGGTGCTCGCGGCCGGCGCAGCGGGTGTCCGGCGAGTACGGCGCGGTGTGCGTCGACCCGAAGACCAACCAGCGCATCGACGACGACTACTGCGACGACGACCACCACTACCACTCGGGTGGCGGCTGGTACTTCATCCGGTCCGGGCGGCCCTACCCGGCGAAGGGCCAGCGGGTGTCCGGCGGTTCGTTCACCCGGCCCGCCGGCGGCTCCGCGGTCCGGTACGGCGGACTGTCCACGACCGGCGGCACGGTCACCGGCTCGTCCGGCACCAAGACAGGCAGCGGGACCGGCAGCAAGGCCGGCAGTGGCACGGTGTCGCGGGGCGGCTTCGGCGGCAAGGCCGGCGGGAGCGGCTCCTGATGCGCCGGCACCGCTGCACGCCCCGGCCGGACTGGCGGCGAACCGTCGAGTCACAGGGCCTGGTCTTCCCCGTCACCGACCTTCCGGACGGCACCGAGGCGCCGTACTGGTACGAGTCGGCCTACTACGAGCTGACGATGGCGCAGGTCGAGGAGTTGGAGGAGACCACCGAGAACCTGCACCGGATGGCCGTCGAGGTGGGCCGGTTCCTCGCCACCGGCGCGATGGGCAACCTCGGCCTGCCCGCGCTCGCCCTCGACCTGGCCCGCGAGTCGCTGGTGAAGAACCCACCGTCCCTGTACGGCCGGTTCGACCTGCGTTACGACGGTACCGGCCCGGCGAAGCTGCTGGAGTACAACGCCGACACGCCGACCGGGCTGGTCGAGTCGGCTGTCGTCCAGTACTTCTGGGCCGAGGACGTCTTCGGTGACCGCGACCAGTGGAACAGCCTGCACGACCGGTTGGTGGCGGCCTGGCGGAACCAGTCGATGATGTTCCGGTCCCCGACGGTCCACTTCGCCCACAGCACCGCCGACACCAGCGGCGAGGAGTGGATGACGGTCGCGTACCTGCGCGACACCGCCGACCAGGCCGGGCTGCACACCGTCGGACTCACCGTCGAGGACATCGGCTACGACTCGGCGACCGGCCGGTTCGTCGACCTCGACGAGGCGCCCATCGACACCTGTTTCAAGCTGTACCCGTGGGAGGACATGCTCACCGAGCGGTTCGGCGTCTACGTCATGACCGACCCCGGCAGCGTCACCTGGCTGGAACCGCTGTGGAAGGTCCTGCTCAGCAACAAGGCGCTGCTGGCGGCCATGTGGCATCTCTACCCCGACCACCCGAACCTGCTCCCGGCGTACCTGGACGCGCCCGGTCCGCTGACCGAGTGGGTGGCCAAGCCCCTGCACGGCCGGGAGGGCGACAACATCAGGATCCACGCCGACGGTGTGGAGCTGACCCAGCCCGGAGGGTACGGCGCCGAGGGGTGGTGCTACCAGCAGTGGGCGCCGCTGCCCGACTTCGACGGCAACAAGGCCGTCCTCGGCAGCTGGATCGTCGACGGCAACGCCGCCGGCCTGGGTATCCGGGAGTCCGACTCCTGGGTGACCGACTACTACGCCCGCTTCGTCCCGCACGTCATCGACGCCCCGCGCCCGGACAAGGCGACGGTCCGGCAGTGGCTGGACGAGTAGCGGCGCCCCGCCGCTGACGTACCCTCCCTTCCGCCCGTACCGCACCGTTCCCGCACGAAAGGCCCCGCCCGTCATGCTCGCCAGCCTCGGCTACGCCGTCGCCTACACCGCCGTGGGTATCGCCCTGCTCACCGGTGGCTTCTTCGCCCTGGACCTGCTCACCCCCGGACGGCTCGGCAGGCACATCTACCACCACCGCAGCGTCAACGCCGGGATCGTGCTCGCCTCCGGGTTCCTCGGCATCGGCGCGATCACGTTCACCGCGATCTGGACGAACGCCACCAACGGCTTCGGTAGCGCCCTGGCCTGGACAGTGGCGTTCGGAGTGTTCGGCATCGTGCTGCAGGCGGTCGCGTTTGTCGTGCTGGACCTCATCACACCCGGCCGGCTGGGCGAGATCGTGGTGGAGGTGCCGTTCCACCCGGCCAGCCTGGTCACCGCCGCGTCCCAGCTGGCCGTCTCCGCGATCATCGTCGCCTCGATCACGCCCTGACCGGCGCGCACGGCGCGGAGCGCCAAGATCATCTCTGTGGTTCTCCGGAAGCCCGGAGGCGGAGCGGGGAGGTCTACGCGTCGCCGCGCAGCCGGCGCCACTCCGCCGCCGGCAGATCGACGTCGACGAGGTGGTCGAGCCCGTCCAGGCCGGCGACCGACAGCACGTCCGGCAGCGCGTCCGCGAACACGAAGTGACCGCTCTGCAGCGTGTCGCAGTGCTGGCAGCCGTTGGACAGGTGGTCGCCGCCGGCGGCGCGGCTGGACCGGACCTTCACCGGCGCGGCGACGTCGTACCGGCCGGCGGCGTGCAGCAGCCGCGCCGCCGTGCCGAGGGTCGACTCGTCGTCACAGGCCACCAGCCGGTCGGCGGTGGTCGCGGCGGCCGGATGCAGGCCGACCACGACCGTCGTCGGCCGTCCGCAGCTCCAGCACCGCAGGGTCAGCCCGCGGACCGTCACCCGCACCGTGCCCGGCGGGCCCCCGCGTGGATGGCCTGGCCCGTTCACGCCACTGTCGTCCCTCACGGGCGGTGACCCTACGTCACCGTTACGACAGTTCTCCGTACCAGGTGTGGCCGGACCACGACTGTGCCCCGGGCCTCAGGAGCGGCCGGCGACCACGGCCGTGCCCAGCTCCTCGTCGGTGGTGACCGTCGGGGTGAGCCCGGCCGCGACGAACGCGTCGACGGCCGCCTCCGCCTGGCCGGTGGACGTCTCCACCAGTAGGTGCCGGCGCGGCGCGAGCCAGTCCCGGGCCGCGGCGGCCACCCGGCGCAGGACGTCGAGGCCGTCGCGGCCGCCGTCCAGGGCCACCAGCGGCTCGTGCAGCCGCGCCTCCGGCGGGAGGAACCCCACCTCGTCGGTGGGTACGTACGGGACGTTCGCCACCAGGACGTCGACGCGGCCGCGCAGCCGGGCCGGGAGGGGGCCGTACAGGTCGCCGGCGTACACCCGGCCGCCGAGCGGTGCGAGGTTGCGCCGCGCGCACCGCACCGCGGCGGGTTCGACGTCCACGGCGTACAGCGTGACGTCACCGACGAGCGTCGCCACCGCCAGGCCCACCGCGCCCGAACCGCAGGCCAGGTCTACGATGGTGGCGCCCGGCGGGGCGAGCGCCGCGGCCCGCCGTGCCAGCAGTTCGGTGCGGCTTCGGGGCACGAAGACCCCCGGGTCGACCGCGATCCGCAGCCCGCAGAAGGCGGCCCAGCCGACGACGTGTTCCAGTGGCAGTCCGGTGACCCGCTGGTCGACCATGGCCCGCAGTGCCGCCGGGGTCGGTGCGGACTCGACGAGGATGCGCGCCTCGTCCTCGGCGAACACGCACCCGGCGGTGCGCAACGTGCGGACGATGGCGGTCCGGCTCAACGCCGGATCGGGGTGGTGTGGCGGCAATGGGTAATAACCTTCCGGGAGGCCAAGGGGCGCTCCCGCGGTTACCGTCGCGTCGCCTGGCGCGGCGGAGCCGCCTGGCCGCACGGTGGGAGCACCCCGCCGGTCGTGACGAGAATCGGTCCCACCTCCTCGCGGTAGCAGCGGTTGAGTGCGCCGACGTTACCACGGCGGACCGTGCCCCGGCGGACATCGGTTCATTCCACGCCGTCGTTGGGGGTCGTCGGGTGAACGTGCGGAACATGTCCGTCGGCGGACGTCACCGCCCGGCGATTGGCGCCCGCGCGTACGCGCGCGACGATGTTCTCGTACCCTCGCAGGCACCACGTCGGTGATCCCGAGTGGGCCACCGTCACGATCGGAAATTGATGAGCCTCAGCGTTTTCGACCTGTTCTCGATCGGCATCGGCCCGTCGAGCTCGCACACCGTCGGCCCGATGCGGGCCGCGGCCACCTTCGCCGAGTCGCTCGCCACCGACGGCCTGCTGGCCGCCACCTCAGGCGTCGAGGCGGAGCTGTTCGGCTCGCTGGGCGCCACCGGGTACGGTCACGGCACTCCGAAAGCCGTCCTGCTCGGCCTGGAGGGGTACCGGCCGGAGTCGGTCGACCCGGACGCCGCCGAGCGGCGCCTCGCCGAGATCCGCGCGACCGGCGGGCTGCACCTGCTCGGCCGGCACCCGATCGCGTTCACCGAGGACGCGCACCTGACGCTGCACCGGCGCCGGTCGTTGCCGTACCACTCCAACGGCATGCGGTTCCGGGCGCGCGACGCCGCCGGGGTCGTCCTGTCCGAGCGCACCTACTACTCCGTCGGCGGCGGCTTCGTCGTCGACGAGTCGGCGGCCGGCGCCCGGCGGATCGTCCCGGACGCCACCCCGCTGCGCTACTCGTTCACCACCGGCGCCGAGCTACTGCGGCACGCCACCGACAACGGGCTGTCCATCAGCGATGTCATGCGCGAAAACGAGCTGGCCTGGCGGTCCGAGGCCGAGGTACGGGCCGGGCTGCTGGGCATCTGGAAGGTCATGCGGGAATGCGTCGACGCCGGGTGCAACCGGGAGGGCACCCTGCCGGGTGGCCTGAAGGTACGCCGCCGCGCGGCGGCGCTGCGCCGCTCGCTGGAGCAGGGCAGCGGTGACGACGGTGGGCTGCGCGCGATGGACTGGGTGACCCTGTACGCCCTCGCCGTCAACGAGGAGAACGCCGCGGGCGGCCGGGTGGTGACCGCGCCGACCAACGGCGCGGCCGGCATCATCCCGGCGGTCCTGCACTACTACACGACCTTCGTACCCGGTGCCGACGACGACGGCGTCGTCCGGTTCCTGCTCACCGCCGGGGCGATCGGGGTGCTGTTCAAGGAGAACGCCTCGATCTCCGGTGCCGAGGTGGGCTGCCAGGGCGAGGTGGGGTCCGCCTGCTCGATGGCCGCGGCCGGCCTGGCCGAGGTGCTCGGCGGCACCCCCGAGCAGGTCGAGAACGCCGCCGAGATCGGCATGGAGCACAACCTCGGGCTGACCTGCGACCCGGTCGGTGGTCTGGTGCAGATCCCGTGCATCGAACGCAACGCCGTCGCGGCCGTCAAGGCGATCACCGGCGCGCGGATGGCGCTGCGCGGCGACGGTCGGCACCACGTCTCGCTCGACAAGGTCATCAAGACCATGCGGGAGACGGGTGCGGACATGAAGACCAAGTACAAGGAGACCGCCCGTGGCGGCCTCGCGGTGAACGTCATCGAGTGCTGACCGGCCGGTCAGGCGTCCTCCCGCTCCGGGGTTTCCAGTCGGAAGAAGTTGCTCTGCCGGCCGTCGGTGAGCGTCTCCTGGAAGATGACGTTGAGCCGGCGGCGGTCGACCGTGCCGAACCACTCGTCCCAGCTCACCGGCCGGTACGGCGCTGCGTTCGTCGGCCCACGTCCGGATCACGTCGTGGTTGGTGGTGGACAGGGTCTTGCCGGGCTCGTCCGGTATCTCGTCCGGCGAGCGGTGCTGCTACCCGCCACCGGGTACCGGAACGCGTCAGAGGAGGGAACCGGGGTCGGCCGGTACGTCGACGGCGTGCTGCTGGAGCGCTTCGAGCGGGATGACATCGAGGGCGCGGGCGTGGGTGGCGGCGAGGACCACGGGTGCGGCGACCCCGTCCTCGTACGCCTCCAACCAGCGGGACGCGACCACGCACCAGCGGTCGCCGGGGCGCAGCCCGGGGAAGCGGTACTCCGGCCTCGGCGTGGTCAGGTCGTTGCCGATCCGGCGCTGGTAGTCCAGGAACTCGGCGGTGACCACCGCGCACACGGTGTGGCTGCCGAGGTCATCCGGCCCGGTGCTGCAGCACCCGTCCCGGTAGAACCCGGTCACCGGGTCGGTGCCGCAGGGTTCGAGGTCGCCGCCGAGTACGTTCCGGTCTCCTGTCATGGTCACAGCCTCGCATCCCACGCGCGCCGACGCGGCTCCGGCTCTCAGCCGTCACATGTCACACCCGGGTGTTGCAACCTGGGGTTGACAAAGCAGGGTTGAATTGGTGAGCCTTGAGTCATGACGAACAGCACTCCCGCCGCGCGGGGAGCCGGCCCCGTGCCGACGCCGGCCGAGCGGCCAACCGAAGCCGCCCGGACGCCGGCCGAGCCGCCAGCTGATGCCGGAACGGCGCCGGGCTGGACGACCGAGGTCCGGCGCGAGGACGCCGGACTGGAGATCGTGGGCCGCTGGTCGGGGCGGACCGGCGAGCCGGCCTCCGACGGCCCCCGTGAGCTGGTCATCCGACTCACCGACGGCGCCGCGCCCGGCGCCCGGCAACGCGGCGTCACCTCCGGTGTCCTGCGCCGGGTCGAACGCCACCTCGGTGACATGGAGGCGGAGGCGCACCGGATGCCGTCCGTGGGTGGCTTCCAGGTGATGGTGCGCCGGTATCTCGAAGGTCGGCTCGCCACGTTGCCGGAGAACCCGCGCCAGGGCGGGGACGCCTACTACAGCGGACTGCTGGACATCTTCGAGGACCTGGTCGGCCGGGGCCACCCCGAGCCGGTCAACGCCCTCGCCTCGGCCATGGGCGTACCCAAGGACACCCTCAAGACCCGGCTGCGGGTCGCGCGCCAGCGCCGGGGTGACGGCTTCCGCGGCTGACCCCCGCCGTGGGCGCGGGACCCTCCGACCCCGGGGACCCGCCGTGGCGGCGGGTACCCGCGACCGGGAGTCGCTGCCGTCGCGGGGCCGGCGCCGGTGGGCCACCATCGGGGAGTGGGCGGCGATTCGCGGTTGGCCCCTGGAGACGGGGCCGAACAGGTACCACCGGCGAAGCTGCGCCGGCGCGTGGCGCTCGAAGCGCTGCTACGGGTCTTCGACCCGGACACCCCCGACGTGGGCCAGCGGCTGGCCGCGGTCCCGCGGATGCTGGCCGCGACCGTACGCGGCGACTACGACGGCGGCATCCGTGTCCTGCGGATGGTCATCGTCGCCGGCTACCTGTTCTCCCCGCTGGAGTTCATCGCCGACGTGTTCCTCATCGCCGTCGGGTTCGTCGGCAACGCCGGGCTGGCGGCCTGGCTTGCCGGCGCGCTGCTGGACGAGACCGAACGGTTCCTGGAGTGGGAGCGGCGCCACTGACGATCTCCGTCCACGTTCCAACCCGACCCCGCGCGGCTACAACAGCAGGTGAATGCCTGTACGGGCAGGGTCGAACCGATCGAGGGGCGGTGGACGGACCACTCGCGCGCGCCGGTGTTCGAGGCGCTTGAGGAGTACCGGCGGCGCGGGGACGTACCGTTCTCCGCGCCCGGGCACGGGCAGGGCCGCGGGGTGGATCCCCGCGTCCTCGAGGTGATGGGTCCCGGAGTGTTCGCGTCCGACGTGATCGGCCGCAACGGGCTCGACGACCGGCGGATGTCCCAGGGCGTCATCGCACAGGCCCAGGAGCTGATGGCGGACGCGGTCCGTGCCGAGCACGCGTTCTTCTCCACCTGCGGCAGTTCGTTGTCGGTGAAGACGGCGATGCTGGCGGTCGCCGGGCCGGGGGAGAAGGTTCTGGTCTCGTGCAACGCGCACAAGTCCGTGATCGCGGCGGTGATCATCAGCGGGGTGCAGCCGGTCTGGGTGCACCCGCACTTCGACCGCGACCTGCACCTGGCCCACCCGCCGATCGACATCGCCCCGCCGGGGTGGGTCGCGGCGCTGCGGCGCGCGTACCCGGACGCGGTCGCGGTGTCCGCGCTGACCGGCGCGCACCATGCGGGCACCGGACGAACGAGACCTGGGTCAGAGCGCCCGGGAGATGCCCAGGGCGGCCCTCCGCACCGCCGGTACCAGCCGGTGCAGGTTCCGGGTCCGGCTCGGCACGACCACCGAGATGCTCGCGACGACCCGCCGGTCGGGCCCGATCACGGGCGCGGCGACCGACGACGCACCCTCGGTCATCTCGTCGCGGGAGATGCAGAATTCGGTGCGGCGGATGTCGGCCAGGGCCTGCCGCAGGCGATCGGGATCGGTGATGGTGTTGCTGGCCAGCTTCGGCAGGCCCGCCGCGACGACCTCGTCGAACAGTGCCGGCGGTGCGTACGCCAGCAGCACCTTGCCCGGCCCGGTGGAGTGCAGCGGCAGCCGGCCCCCGACCCGCGACACCACCTCGACCGAGGGGCGCGCCATCAGCTTCTCCACGTACAGCGCCTCCCGGCCGTCCCGCACGACCAGGTGGACAATCTGGTGGGTGGCCTCGAACAGGTCCTCGAGGAACGGCAGCGCCGCGTCCCGCAGGTCCCGGCCGCGGGGTGCCAGCGACCCGAGCCGCCACAGGCGCAGGCCGATGCGGTACCGGCCGCGGCCGACCCGCTCCACCACGCCCCACGCCACGAGCTCGGCGAGCATGCGGTGAACGGTCGCCGGGGGTAGCCCCGTCGCGTGGGTGATCATGGCGAGGGTCTGCTCCGGTCGGCCGTTGCCGAAGCTCTCCAGGATCGCCAGCGCCCGGCCCAGGACCGTTCGGGTGTCCTGCTTGGCCCGCGCGTCGCCGTGGCCCGCCGTACCCCGCGCGTCGCCGTCGCTCACCGCGCCCCGCCGGCGTCCGGCGGGATCGGGGTGTCCCAGTCGACCCGGTGGTCGGACAGGCGCTGGTCGACAGGGCGCGGATCGGGTCGCCGTCGCCCGAGCCGGCCGGACAGGGCCAGGTTGCGCAGGGCCCGCCGCAGCGGCCCCGGCGTCGCGCCGCCGCCCTGCCGGGCGCTGGCCTCCACCAGGTCCTCGGTCCGCTCCCGGCGCTGCCGCTCGTACGCGTGGAACGCCTGCCCGGTGTCGGGCAGATCGCGCAGGCACTTGGCGAGCACGACGCTGTCCTCCAGCGCCATGGAGGCGCCCTGCCCGGCGGCCGGCGACGCGGCGTGCGCGGCGTCGCCCACCAGTACCATCGACGCGCGGTACCACACCGGTGTCGTCGGGATGTCGTACCCGTTGCCGCCGACGACCTCGTCGCCGGCCGCCGCCACGATCCCGGCCGCCGGGGTGTCGTCGCCGGCGAGGGCGTCGAGCGCGCGCCGCTTCCAGTACTCCGGGGTCGCCGCCGCGCGATCGGCGTCCGTCAGTTCGGTGCCGGACAGGCGGACGAACCACCAGGCCGGTCCGTCGGGGACGGTGGTGTACCCGAAGAACGCCCGCCGGCCGAAGATGAAGTGGTAGGCGTCCGGCGCCGTCGGGGTTGGCGGGTCGTCGGTATAGCCGTACACGATGTGCAGCCCGGTGTATCGGGGATGGGGTGCGCCGGGGTCGATGACCGTGCGTACGGTGGAGCGCAGTCCGTCTGCGCCGACCAGCAGGTCGCCCTCTGCCCGGGTGCCGTCGGCGAAGGTGGCGACGACGCCGCCCCCGGCCGTCGGTGTGGCCGTCACCAACCGTTTGCCGTGTGCGATGCGGCCGCCGCGCGCGACGACCTCGGCGTGCAGGACGCGGTGCAGGACGGCGCGGCGCAGCGTCCGGGCCCCGGGACCTTCGCCGCGTGCGATGTCGCGGTGGGTGAGGTGCCTGCCGGTGTGGTCGTACAGTTCGACGCTGGCGGCGGGGAAGGAGTGCGCGACGACCGGCTCGTCGGCGTCGATCGTCCGCAGCGCCGCCATGCCGTTCGCCATGACGGTCAGGAACGCGCCGACGTCGTCGGCTCCTTCCGGGTAAGCCTCGAAGACAATCGCGTCGATGCCGGCCTTGCGACAGGCGATCGCGGTGGCGGCCCCGGCGATGCCGCCGCCGATGATCAGGGCCTTCGTCATGCTGCTCTCCGCTCGCGACGTGGTGCGCGGCGCACCCGTGACGCTACGAGACTAGAGAGATCATCGTGAATTCGTTAGCGGTACTTCCTGTTCGTGCAAACGCGCCGTCCGGCGTGCCCACCGCGACCGGCCGGCCCCGGGACCCGTACCGCCCGGGGCCGGCTCTCCGGTCACTCCGACGCGGCGGTCAGGCGCGCGATCTCGTCGTCGGTCAGCCGCAGGTCCGCGACCGCGAGCAGGTCGGGCAGCTGCTCGACGGTACGGGCGCTGGCCAGCGGCGCGACCACGGTCGGCTGCGCGGCCAGCCACACCAGCGCGACGGTGGCCACGGCCGTGGCGTGGGCCGCCGCCACCTCGTCCAGCGCCGCGAGCACCCGGCGACCACGCTCGTCGAGGTACGCGGACGCACCGCCGGCGCGGGCGCTGTCGACGGTCACGCCGTCGCGGTACTTGCCGGTGAGGAAGCCGCTGGCGAGGGCGAAGTACGGCACCACCGACAGCCCCTCGCGCGCGGCCAGGTCGCGCAGGTCGCCCTCGTACTTGTCCCGCTCGACCAGGTTGTAGTGCGGCTGCAGGGCCACGATCTTGGGCAGGCTCTCGGCCTCGGTGATCTTCAGCCACTCCTCGAGCCGTGCGGCGGTGTAGTTGGAGGCGGCGATGTGGCGCACCTTGCCCTCGCGTACGAGGTCACCGAAGGCGGCGACGGTCTCCGCCAGCGGGGTGTCCGGGTCGTCGAAGTGCGCGTAGTACAGGTCGATGTGATCGGTGCCCAGTCGGCGCAGCGAGGCGTCGACGGCCCGCCGGATGGTGTCGCGGGCGAGGCCCGTCGCCTCCGGATGCCGGCTGACCTTCGTGGCCAGCACGATCCGGTCGCGATTGCCGCGCGCGGCCATCCAACGGCCGATGATCGCCTCGGACTCGCCGCCGGAGTTGCCCGGCGCCCACGCGGAGTACGCGTCGGCGGTGTCGATGAAGTTGCCGCCGGCCTCCGCGTACGCGTCGAGGACGGCGAACGACTGGGCCTCGTCGGCGGTCCAGCCGAACACGTTGCCGCCCAGGGCGAGCGGGAAGACGTCGAGATCGGTGTTGTTGATCCGTGGCATGCGGAAAAGGCCTCCCTGGCCGTGGTGCAGTTGCGTGATCGAAAATGCTAGTGACCCGACCCCGGCGGTCGGCCATCGAGGTGATCCACCGCCGGACCGCGCGGGGGCTGTCGTGCGGCAGGGCACCGATGTCGGCGGCAGGCATGCCGTGTGCGGACAGCGGCACCATCACCGCCCGGGTAGCGACCCGCCACTGCTGGTGCAGGGCGGTGATCAGGTCGCGGTACTGCTCGTCGAGACGTTGGCGAACACGCGGGCGGGGCGCCTACTGGCGATGACCTCGTCGGGATGATCGGAGTGTGGAAACTTGATCAGAACCCTGACGACGTCCTCGCATATTGGCTCACATCAACTCGGGCGAGTTGCGGACATAACTTCCGGCAACCTGCGCTAGGCCGTGTCTCGGGGATCGCATGTAGACCATGCGGTAGATAGATCAGGAGCGGCCGGGAGGCCCTCGGCCGCTCCGGCGGCGGGCTCAGGCATGGTTTGGCAACGCACATCGCCCCCCACCGCTCGCTGGGGCGGAGACCGCCGCGTGGGCCAGCGCCACCACCAACGGCTGTAGCCGGTGGGCGGGTGGTGCGGCACGATCGCCTCGGCGGCCTGATCGGCGAATACTCGCACGCCGCGTAGGGCGACCAACGTCCCGGCACCACAACGCCAGTCGCAGCACGGCAACCATCATGCCGTGGCGCTCATCGGCTACGTGAGAGTCAGCTGCGCGCACCTGGCACCAAGATTCCCGATACTCGGTACGCCCTTCGTGGTCCACCAGCCGACGGTGCTGTGGCCGTTGGTCAACGGAGGCGAATCCGCCGCGCTGTTCTGCTGGGCCTTCCTCGCCATCGCCGTCCTCGGCGCCGGCCCGTGGTCGCTCGACGCGCAGCTCGGCCGGCCACGCCACGACCGTGCCACCGGCTCCGCGCCGCGGATGGAGGCCGCGGACGCCGGGCCGACAGTCGCCTCGGTCTGACGGCCGACGCCACAGGGGCGGCTGGCCAACATCCTGCGGGCGGCCGGCATGTCGCACAGGTCGGCGTACCGGTCGCCGGGGTCAGCCGGCTGTCGGTACGGCGGACCTCCGGCGGCGCGAGAAGATCAGACGGTCGAGGCTGAACCAGCCGGCACCGACGGCAGCCAGCAGCAGGCTGGCCGCGCCCAGAGCGATCGCCAGCTCGCCGCCGCCCTCGGTGACGAGGATGCCATGACCGGCGTGGACGAACAGGTACGCGCCGAGCATGTCCAGCACCAACAGCAGACCGGCAACAGGGACGGCCAACCCGACGAGCAGTGCGACGCCGCCCAGCAGCTCCACGATGCTGGCATACCAGGCCGAGACAGTCGGCGCGGGCACGCCCATCCGCTGAAACGACGCCGCGGTACCCGCGACCCCGAAGGTCACCAGCTTCTGCCAGCCATGGGCGATGAAGACGACGCCGACACCGATGCGGGCGACAAGGATCGCCACGTCCCGGACGACAGAGGCCATGGTCATGGCGCGCCCCCTCTCCTCGTGCCACCGGGCGGCCACACGCCGACGACGAACCGACAGCCCCCGCCATCACTCTGGCAGAACGCGGGACACCTCGCCCGATGGGAACGCGGGCACTGTCGCCGCCCGGTGCCGTCCACGACTCCGTGCCCGGTACCGAGCCGGAACGCGATGTATGGGCGGCGGGCTGGTGGTCCGTCGGGCTGAAGCGCGATCCGGTTCGTGGCTGTGCGACTGCTCTACCTGGTCATGATTCGGGTGTTCGGCCGGCTCGTACTCCTGGCCGGAAGCGATGCCGTCGTCGCGGCGGAGCTGGTGGTGTTGCGTAACGCTGCCAGCAACGCCCGGTCGGTCCGTTCGAGCCGAGGATTGTGTGGTCCCAGCTGGCGTTGCAGTACCGCGATCAGGTGACGTGGGGTGAGGATCTTCACGGTGCTCAACCAGACGGTGACGATGCGATGCGCGCCCGGGATCGGTGGCATGACCCGGTGCGGCGCGGGTAGCAGGACCGAATGGGGCGCAACCTCCAAGGAGGAAGCGATGACGAGCAATCGTGAGACCGGACAGGTGACGGGTACCAAGGACAAGGACTACGACATCATCTGGTTCACCGAGGCGTGTCTGAGTAATGCCCTCCGGCTGGAAACGTACATACAGGACGCCGAACGTGAGGGCGACACGGAGTTGGCCGAGTTCTTCCGGCGGGCCCAGACGGAGAGCCGCAAGGGTGCTGAGCAGGGCAAGCAGCTGCTGAGCGCTCGGGTTGGAGGCTAGCCGGCCTGGCTGGAGATGACACGGACACCTTCGCCGACCGGGCGCTTGACCCAACCCGGGCCGCGCGACCGCCGACGTCGGTTGTGCGGTCATCCGGCATTACCACCCAGCACGCGGCGTGAAATTGGGTGATCATCGCGTCCAGGGCGCCGGCGGGTACACCACGAGCAGACCGTCGGCGGGGTCGGCCGCCAGTAGCACCCGGTCGCCGGCCGCCGGGCCGCACCAACGGCGGGCGGTGACCGGCAGCCGCAGGTGTCCCTGACCGGTCAGGCCGAATACGCCCTGCCGGTCGGCCGTGACGAATACCATCCCACCGCGTTGGCGCACATTCAGGCGGGTACCCGCCGCCCAACCCGGCGCCCGGACGACGGTGACGTTGGCGGCCCGGCCATCGCAGTCGAGCGTGGCCAACCCGTACCCGGTGGCCCGGTGGCCCGGTGGCCCGGTGGCCCGGTGGCCCGGTTCCGGGCCCGGGTGTCGGCGAGGCGAGGCAGCGGCAACGCCGCGCGAACGTTCCCCGGGGTGGAGGCGCGGTGGGGACTGGCCGCGGGAGCGGCGAGCGTCTCTTGACGATAACGGCTACATGAGTAGAGTTACCGTCCGTGCAGCGCAACCGCCCCCCATCGCCGCAGACCGTCAAGGTTCTGCGGGCGCTGGCCGCCGACCCGGCCCGGTGGCGTTACGGCTATGACCTGGTTACCGAGGTGAACCTCAAATCGGGTTCGCTCTACCCGATCCTGGTCCGGCTGGCCGACCGTGGCCTGCTGGAGACGTCCTGGGAGCCGGGCGTCGGCAGCAGGCCGCCCCGGCACCTGTACCGCCTGACCGGCGCCGGTCGCGAATTCGTGGCCGCCCTGACCGCCGCGCGCCGCGACCGTAGCGCCGCCCACCCCCACCGCCGCTTGAGTGAGGCGTGATGCCGTTCTTCTTCGTACTCCTGATCACGCCGATCGCCGTGGCGGTCGCGCTGTACCGCCGCAACCCGCGCCGGTTCCTGGACGGCCCGACCGAGGACGCGCCGCTGCGGCTGCTGCGCTGGGCGGTCAGCCTGCTGTCCCCCCAGCGGGCCGAGTGGGGGCAGGCCATGCTCGGCGAACTCGGCCACCTCGACGGACGGCTGCGGCGGATGCGCTTCGCGCTCGGCTGTAGCGGCGCCGCGCTGATCATGCCGCCGTGGGGTCGGGCCGCCGGCGGCCTCTGGGCGACGATCGGGATCGCCGCGGCCAGCTTCACCATCTACGCCGGCCTGACCGTCCAGTACCGGCTTGGCTTCGGTGGCTGGATCGCGCTGACGGTCGTCGGAATCATCTGCGTCGGGTACCTGCTCGGTGCCAGCGCGTTGCTGCGCCGGCCCGGTGTCGCGCTGCCCGGCCTGCTCGGCGGCGTATTCGCGACCGTGGTGGGGCTGAGCATGGCCGGGTTCACCGCACTCGACCAGGTCACCTTCATCCCGAGTCCCTGGCAGCAGTGGGTACGGGTGATCGCGGTACCCGCCGCGATCGGCGCCGCCGGCACCCTGTGGCGCCGTGACCCGGCCGCGGGGCGCCGCGTCGCCCGCCTGGCCGCCCTCAGCGCCGGGCTGCTGCAACTGCTGTACGGCACCGTCGCGGTCGCCATCCTCGGCGGCGGCGGGCCACCCGATGCGGCCGGCGGCGGCACGGTGGGCGGCACGGTCAATGAGCGCCTCGGCAACAACTTCCTCGACCTCCTGGTCGGGACCCTGATCATCGCAATGGTCGGCTGGGCCGCCGCCGCCCTCGCCGGCTACCTGGTGCGCCGTAAGCCCACACCGGCCGCGCCACTGGCCGCCGACCCGGTCCAGGGGGTGTGAACCCAATGACCACATCGGACCCGACAAACCAGCCGACGCCGGTACCGCGCCGACGCCGAGCCGTACGCCTCACCCTGCTGATCCTCACCATCGCAGTACTGACGGCGCTCGCCGCCAGCCTTCAACTGAGCGGCCGCTAGGCCACTACCGTCGGGGTCAGTCCCCGGCGTGAGCAAACCAAGGAACTTCCCTAGTTGGCGATCAGCGGACGCTCTACGTGTGGTGATGGCAGCCGTTCTCCCAGGTGCCGAAGAGATAGCGACCCACCGGCCTGACGGGCGCCCGTGGCCGGGCCGGACGTCCATGGTGCGCCGCTCGATCTGCACCATGTTGACCAGGTTCTGAACGGGGTGGCGGATGCCGGGCAGAGCGCCCTGAATGTCAGTGGATCGGCGTGGCCCTGGATTCGGGCCTACCGGGCACCAGGTGGCCGGTAACCGACCTCTTGCTGGGCGGCTCGGTCAATTTCTTCTGGCGTAAGCAGTACCACCGTCTTCGTCCTGACCGCGCCGGAGGCGGTAACGGCAAGGCCGATGGCGGCGGCCGTTGTGTTGTCGGGCAGATCCGCGACGAGGTAGACGTCCGCACCACCGAAGGCAAAGTAGTACGACTCCAGCCGGCCTCCGAGACGAGCGACCAAGTTCTCAGTCTGCGTAACGCGGCCGCTGCCGCCTTCGTCGAGGAGGCCACGAACGCCTTCGGCCGTGTAAGTGGATTGAAACAGGTACTTCGCCACGCACGTCACCTTCTTCTAGGGTTGCAGACCTCTGTCGGCAGCCACATGGAGCCCCACCCACGGCCACCTCAGGCTTACGCCTTATGCGGCGGCGCCAGGTCCGAACAGTTTCCTCATGTCGACGGCACAAACATTTCGCGCACGTCAGCATCAGCACCGGCGTCGCGATACTGCGCCCCGCACGACAGGGACGGACCTGTTCCAGGCCGCGGGAGGTCGGCGACGCCTTGGCCCTGACGCTCCAGAGTGGATCCAGCCGCGAGAACCTCCGGGCCATCGGGGTGCGCTCGCGGGACCTGACCCTCGCGCTGTGTAGCGCGAAAGCGCCCCCGGGGTGACCTCGGTAACGGGTCAGTGGGTGGGGGTGGTGACGCTGTCGCGGGTGATGAGGGTGGGGGCGATGGTGTGTCGGTTGGTGGTGGGCTGGCCGGTGAGGATCTGGTCGAGTAGGAGGGTGAGGCTGGCGCGGGCGACGGCGTGGAAGTCGGGGCGGACGGTGGTCAGTGGGGGGATGAAGTAGGCGGCTTCGGGGACGTCGTCGAAGCCGACGATGCTGACGTCGTGGGGGACGCGGCGGCCGCGTTCGGCGAGGGCGCGCAGAATGCCGAGGGCGAGGTGGTCGTTGCCGGCGAAGACGGCGGTGACGTCGGGCATGCGGGCCAGCATCTGGCCGGCGTGGTAGCCGGCGGCGGCGGTCCAGTCGGCGGGGATGACGGGTGGGATTTCGGCGCCGGCGTGGCGCAGGGCGTCCTGCCAGCCGGTGATGCGGCCGGCGGTGTCGAACCAGCCGTCGGGGCCGGAGACGTGCCAGACGGTGCGGTGGCCGGCTTGTAGGAGGTGGTGGGTGGCTTGGCGGGCGCCGGCGGCCTGGTCGACGGTGGCGAGGGCGCCGGTGTGGTCGGGGTTGCCGTCAATGGTGACCAGGGGGATGCGGGTGGGCACGTGGTCGAGGGCTTCGGCGGCGGAGGCGACGGGGGCGATGACGACGATGCCGGCGACGCGGTGGTCGAGGTGGCGGTCGACGGCGGTGGTGATGGAGCGGCGGTCGGGGGTGCTGACGGTGGCGACGCTGACGGCGAAGCCGGCTTCGGCGGCGGCCTGTTCGAGCGCGGCGAGCAGGGAGGCCGGTCCGTACAGGGTGGAGTTCATGGTGACCGCGCCGATGAGTTGGGAGCGGCCGGTGACCAGGGCGCGGGCTGCCCGGTTGGGGCGGTAGCCGAGTTCGGCGATGGCCGCGCGGACGCGTAGGCGGGTCTGTTCGCGGACGTTGGGGTGGTCGTTGAGCACCCGTGACACCGTCTGGTGGGAGACCCCGGCAAGGCGCGCGACGTCCGTCATGGCAGGCGCTCGCATGCGCTGATTATCCACTCGCTGTGCCTCACGCAGACAAACCCCGGACCGGTCCGGCCGCTTCGGGGAGGTGACGGGCCGGCGGGGTGGCCGGTCCGGATGCGCCACGACCACCAGTGTCCGCGACGATCGGGCGTCGGTCAATCACGCCACCGAAACATTTTCGGTGCCACCGTACCCGAATGACAACCGCAGCGAAGAGCAAAAGCGGTATGCATCTATTGACACTCGCCAATGGCAGGCCTAGCTTCCTGAAAAGGATTTCGACAAGGGCCAGGCGGTGGCTGCCGGGCCACGGCGGCCGGCTCACCCGGCGCCGCGCGTTTCGTCGCTGGCGAAAGGAGGGGCACGTGAGCAGATTGTTGGCGGTGCACCGGGCGCGCAGGTCCGGACGGGGGTGGCGGGTCCTCGCGCCCGCCGTCGTGACGGCCGTCGTCGCGGTGGGATCGTTGCTGGCGGTGCCCGGCGCGGAGGCGGCTACCGGGTTCACCACGACGGTGGTCAACCAGGCCAGTGGGTTGTGCGCGGAGGTGCCGGCCGCGCCGGGCCCCGGCGGCCTGACGCAGCTGGTCGCCTCGGCCTGCGGTACCGGTGCCGGGCAGCGGTTCGCCTTCACCCCGGTCGCGGGCACCGACGCGTACACGATCGGCACGGCGACGGCGGGCAACTGCGTGGACATCGCCGGGGCGTCCGGCGCCGACGGGGCACAGGTGATCCAGTACGGCTGCCACGGCCAGAGCAACCAGCAGTTCCGGCTGCAGCCGGTCGCGGTGGCCGGGGCGGGCAACACCTTCCAGGTGGTCTCGGTGGCGTCCGGCAGGTGCGTCGCGCCGGCCGGTGACGCCGGTACCGCAGGGACCGGGCTGGTACAGCTCGGCTGCACCGGCGCGGCCACCCGGGTGTGGCGGCTGGCCGGGTACGCCGGTGGCGGCGGCACACCGACCCCCACCGCGACCCCCACCGCGCGGCCCTCCGGCGGCGTACCGCCGAGCAGGACCGTCCGGGTGTACTGGCTCAAACCCTCCGACGTGGCCTACGACCAGCGGTACCCAGACGGCATCGCGAACGTGATGCGCGAGGCGCAGCGGTACTACCGGCAGGAGCTGGGCAAGACGTTCACGCTCAACAACCCCGTGGTCGAGGTGGTCAACGGCGACCACGCCCGCAACTGGTACGAGAACACGCCCAACTGCGGCGAGAAGTACTGGTGGACCGTCTGCAACATGCAGGCCGAACTGCGCAGCAAGCTCGGCCTCGGTGCGCCGGACAGCCGCTGGGTCAACGTCGGTGAGATCAGCGCCGAAGGCGACGGCGCCGGCGGTGGTGGCGGCAACGGCTGGGTCATCCTGAGCGGGCACGACGCCGACGGCGCGGCCGGCATCAACGGCACCATGAACCGCTGGTACGGCGGCATGGTGCACGAGCTCGGACACGCGTTCGGCCTGCCCGACTCCTCGTCGACCGACGGCACACCGATGTCGGCGTCCTTCTACAACTACCCGAACACGCACTTCAGCGCCGACCAGAAGAACCGGATCCTGAACGGCCCGTACGGCAGTTTCCTGTCCTGATGGCACACGGACCCGCCGCCCGTTGTGGGGTGGGCGGCGATGGCGGTACCCGGCCGCCCCGGTGCGGCCCCCATCGGGGCGGCCGGGTACCTCCGACACTCCGTCGCGCCCACCGGCGCCGATGAACCGGTGCGAAGCAGCACCCGACACCTCGCGGGAGGTCACCCCATGAGCAGCAGACGGAAGCCCCGGAGCCTGCGGTGGAAAGCGCTGGTCGGCATCGTGGCGGTCACCGTGGCGACCGGTGCGGTCACCACGCTGGCCGCGCCTCCCGCCGGGGCGGCGCAGACGATCGGGTACCCGTCGTTCTCCGGCCCGGCGGTGCCGCAGCCGCCGGTGGGATATACGACCGGGAACATGATGCAGGCGATCTACGACGCCGAGAAGTCCGGTACCGACTTCTGGGTGGACCGGCTGCTGGCCCGGTCCGGCGGCAACGATCCGTCGGACGCCGACGGCGGGATCCTGATGACCCGGGGGCGGGCGCTATTCATGAAGCAGCACAATCCCGCGGTGATCGGGTTCGGTGGGCGGGTGGCGTACTGGGAGAGCATCAGCGACGCGAACGCGTACGCGGTAACGCTGAGCCCCGGCACGTTCACCGAGCAGAGCGGTCAGCGGTGGCAGGCGCCGAGCCACTGGCGTGGCGTGTACACGTCGGGCTCGGTGCAGGTCACGGTGACGAAGTTCATCACGAACAACAACGTGGCGGTCACCAACCTGGCGATCCGCAACAACGGCACCGGCGCCACCACGCTGACCCTGCGCGCCACCTCGCCGTACGCCTCGGCGGGCAGCGGGAACGAAATGACCGGCTCGACCGGGGTGAAGAACGGGCTGACCACGCTGACCACGAAGCTGTCCGGTGACGGGTTCGGCGCCTCCGGTGGCGCGCTGACCCGCACCGTGACGGTCGGCGCCGGGCAGGCGGTGCAGACGAAGCTGGTGATGGGCTTCATCGCCACCGAGATCCCGGAGTCGGCCACCGAGTACGCCAGCTACCGGGATGCCAGCCCCGACAACGCGTTCGCCACCCACGTGCGCGCCTACCACAAGTGGTGGGCCGACAACGTGCCCTACATCGACGTGCCGGAGCCGGCGATCAAGAAGGAGATCTTCTACCGCTGGTGGCTGATGCGGTTCAACAACCTGGACGCCAACATCCCGGGGCAGACGTACCAGTTCCCGACCTCGGTGGAGGGGGCCCTGGGGTACAACAACGCGATCGTGCTCACCCAGCCCATGCACATCGACGACCTGAAGTACCTGCGCGACCCGAAGTACTCCTACGGCGACTGGCTGTCGGTGGGGCAGGTGTCCAAGGGCGGCCGGTTCGTCGACAACCCCGGTGACCCGGAGAACTGGTCGAACAGCTACACCCAGTACATCGCCGAGGCGGCGTGGAAGAGCTACCAGATCCACGGCGGCCAGCCGGCGATCGCGGCCAACCTGGCGCACTACGCCGAGGGCGACGTCAAGGGCCAGCTCGCCTACTACGACCACGACAACAACGGCATCATCGAGTACGACTGGGGCGCGCTGACCGGCAACGACGCCGACGCGGTGTCGTTCCACTGGCGCAGCGGGAACCTCGACCGCACCGAGGCGGCCTACCAGTACAGCGGCGCTCTCGCCGCCGCCCAGGCGTACGACGCGACCGGCGACAGCGCCAAGGCGACCGAGCTGCGCAACCTGGCCAACCGGATCAGGACCGCGGTGAGTACCGTCCTGTGGGACCCAGGCGACAAGCTCCTCAAGCACCGCCACGTGGCGAGCAACGCCCTCGACCCGTGGAAGGAGATCAACAACTACTACCCGTACGCCGTCGGCCTGATGCCGAACACCGACGAGTACAAGCAGGCGCTGCGCCTGCTCGCCGACCCGGCCGAGTACCCGGTATTCCCCTTCTACACGGCCAACCAGCGGGACAAGGCGGCCGCCGCCGCGGCCGGCTCACCGGGCAGCAACAACTTCTCCACCATCAACTCCACCGTGCAGTTCCGGCTGTTGTCGTCGGCGCTGCGCACCTACCCCAACCAGTGGATCGGCACCGAGGACTACAAGAAGCTGCTGTACTGGAACGCCTGGGCGCAGTACGTCGACGGCAACACCGCGTGGCCGGACGCCAACGAGTTCTGGGCGAACTGGAACCCGACGACCCGGCACATCGACTACCGGTCCTGGATCCACCACAACATCCTGGGCAGCAGCAACTGGACCGTCATCGAGGACGTGGCCGGACTGCGGCCCCGCAACGACGCCAAGGTGGAGCTCTCGCCGATCACCATCGGCTGGCCCAACTTCACCGTCAACAACCTGCGGTACCGCAACAGTGACCTCACCATCGTCTGGGACGACCCGAGCGACGGCGTGGTGCGCTACAGCGGCGTGCCGGAAGGCTACTCGATCTACGTCAACGGCACCCGGGCGATGACGGTGAACAAGCTGGTGCCGCTGGTGTACGACCCGGCCACCGGCGCGGTCACCTTCCCCGGTACCGCCGCGACGGTGACCTACGCCGCCGCCATGCCGGCCATGCGCGCCCCCAACCAGGTCGTGCTCAGCGACCCCGGCACGGTGGACCTGCTCGCCAAGGCCGGCGTCGACCTCACCGCCAACCTGACCAACCTCGCCCAGGGCGCGACCGTCAGCGCCTCGTACACCGCCGGCGGCACGTCCACCGGCGCCGCGGTCGACGGGTACCCGACCAACGAACCGTTCTGGGGCGCCGGGGGATCGGCCAACAGTTCCGACTGGTACGAGCTGAACTTCGGCTCCGCCAAGACCGTCGACGAGGTGCGGCTGTACGTCAAGGACAGCCGGCCGGCCAGCGGCACGTACCGCGCGCCCGCCTCGTACCAGGTCCAGTACTTCAACGGCAGCGGGTTCGTCGACGTCGCCGGGCAGGTGAAGACGCCGGCCGTGCCGCAGGGCAACGACAACAACGTCCGGTTCACCGCCGTGTCCACGCAGCGCCTGCGCGTCGTGATGACCCACGCGTCCGGCGCCAGGACCGGGCTGACCGAGGTCAAGGTCTACAACCGGGGCGGCGGGCAGCCGCCGCCCCCACCGACGGGCACCAGCTACGAGGCGGAGTCGAGTGCCAACACCCTGACCGGTCAGGCCGCGGCGCGTACCTCGCCGAACGCCTCCGGCGGCCGGGTCGTCGGGTACGTCGGCGGTGGCGGCGGCAACACCCTGCGGTTCAACGGTGTCACCGCGGCGGCGGCCGGCAGCCGTACCGTCACCGTCCACTATGCCTCCGGTGAGGACCGGTCGGTCCAGATCAGCGTCAACGGCGGCGCGGCCGTCACGGTCGGCACGCCGAGTACCGGTGGCTGGGACACCATCGGGTCGGTCACGGTGAGCCTGACCCTCGCCGCCGGCACCAACACCCTCACCTTCGGCAACACCAGCGGCTGGGCACCGGACATCGACCGGATCGTGGTCGCGTGACAAGCCCGGCCCGAGGCCGGTGACGAAACCGTTTCGGCGGCGGCCGTGAACGTGCGGTCGCACGTCGTGACCGTGCCGGTCGCGGTCCGGTAGCCTGACCGCCGGGGGCGTCCCCGCCCCAAAGCCGGAAAGGATTTCGGTGGGCAGGCAACGTTCGCGGTCCGTGACCCTGGCGGATGTGGCCAAGCTGGCCGGGGTGTCGGTGGCCACCGCCTCCAAGGCGCTCAACGCCCGCGAGGAGGTGGCGCCGACCACCCGCCGCCGGGTCATGCACGCCGCCCAGCAGCTGTCGTTCCGGCCGAACGTGCTGGCCCGGAGCCTCATCTCGGGTCGTTCGCGCGCCATCGGGCTGCTGACCGAGGAGCTCGGCCAGCGGTTCGCCTTCCCGGTCCTGCTCGGGGTGGAGAACGCGCTGGGCAACGAGCAGATGTGCGTGCTGCTGTGCGACGCCCGCGGTGACGTCATCCGGCGCGGGCACCACATCCAGACGCTGCTCGCCCGGCAGGTCGAAGGCTTCATCGTGCTCGGTGACTCCAACGACGTGCTGCCGTCGGTCACCCGCGACATCCCGGTCCCGGTGGTCTACGTCTACGGCGAGTCGGACGATCCCGCGGACCTGTCGGTCATCGCCGACGACCGGGGCGGCGGGCGGCTGGCCGCCGAGCACCTGGTGTCGCTGGGGCGGCGGCGGATCGCCCACATCACCGGCCCGCAGACGTACCGGGCGGCCCGCGAGCGGGCCGTCGGCCTGCAGGCGGTGCTGCGCGACGCGGGCCTGCCGCTGACGGGCGGAGAGCCCCGGTACGGCGAGTGGTCCCAGCGCTGGGGGCGGCACGCCGTCGCGATGGTCCGCCACGCCACGCCCGACGTCGACGCCATCTTCTGCGGCAACGACCAGATCGCCAGCGGCGTGGTGGAGTCGCTGCTGGACTCCGGCGTGCGGGTACCGGACGACGTCGCGGTCGTCGGGTACGACAACTGGGAGGTCTTCGCCACCGACTGCCGGCGCCCGCTGACCACCGTCGACCTGAACCTCGAACAGTTGGGCGCGACCGCGGTGAAGTACCTGACCGCCGCGCTCGACGGCCAGCGGGCCTCCGGGGTCATCCGGCAGCCCTGCCGGCTGGTCGTCCGCGACTCGAGCGGGCCGGCCGGCTAGGCCGGGGAGCCGGGCGGGACGGCGGTGGACTCGCGTACCACCAGCCGGCACGGCCGCACGTGCCGGCCCGGTGCGGGCCTGCCGTCGATGGCGGCCAGCAGCAGGTCGGCGGCGGTCCGGCCCAGCCCCTCGAGTTCCATGTCGACGCTGGTCAGTGGCGGCTGGCAGGCGAGCGCCATGACGTCCCAGTTGTCGAAGCCGACGACCGCGACGTCGTCGGGGATGCGCCGGCCGCTCGCGCGCAGCCCGTCGGTCAGCCCGCGGGCGACCTGGTCGTTGCCGCAGAAGACCGCGTTGAACTCGGCGCCGGAGGCGAGCAGCATGCCGGCCGCGCGGCGGCCCCAGGCCTCGCTCCATTCGCCGTACAGGGTCGGTGTCACGTACGCCAGCCCCGCCTCGGCGAGCCGGTCCGCCGCGGCGGCCGACCGGACCCGCGCCGAGTGGTGGTGCTCGGGCCCGGTGAC
This sequence comes from Planosporangium spinosum, assembly GCF_049999945.1. Classification (NCBI taxonomy): domain Bacteria; kingdom Bacillati; phylum Actinomycetota; class Actinomycetes; order Micromonosporales; family Micromonosporaceae; genus Planosporangium; species Planosporangium spinosum. Next base: position 36,493 of record NZ_JBLYUB010000035.1, read on the forward strand.
GTGGGCGATCCGGCGGCGCCCGACGGCGAGCAGGTGCTCGACCGCCTTGGCGGCTCCGCCCTCCTCGTCGGCCACCACCGAGCAGTCGCGCGGGTCGGTGGAGCTGACGAACGCGTACACCACGGGCACCGGAAGATCAGTCGCGATCGGTGACCGGGTGCGGGCCCGGCGGCCGGTCACGATGATGCCGTCGACCCGGTGGCCGAGCAGGGTACGCAGGTAGTACTGCTCGCGGATGGGATCGTCCCGGCCGTCGCACAGGAAGACCGACATCCGGCCGGCGCCCAGCGCATCCTCGGCCCCGGTCATCAACGGGATGCTGAACCGGCCGATGGTGTCCGTCGTGATCATCCCGACGGTGTAGCTGCGGCCGGAGTGCAGCGTGCGCGCCGCCGCGCTGGCCTGGAAACCGAGCCGCTCGGCAGCGGCGCGGACCCGCTCGCGGGTCTCCGCGCGCAGCGAGCCGCGGCCGTTGAGCGCCTTGGAGGCGGTGCCGACCGAGACGCCGGCCAGGGCGGCGACGTCGCTGATGGTCGCCGGGCGGATCGGCTGCTTCACAGTTTCCCGCTTTCCTCACACCGCTTCTGTTGTGGACAACTGGATTGGACCTTCACCTTGACATATTGATGAATTTAAACCTAGCCTGGGCTGGGAAAACGGTTGCCTGATTTTCCTACCGTCCCGGGGCTGGAGACCTGATGGCTCGTCGACCCGTCACCACCCGTGTTGCACCCGTCCTCCTCGCCGCCGCGCTGCTCGCCGGCTGTCAGAGCGCCCCGTCGTCCTCGTCGGCGAACGACACGACCGCCAGGGACGACGGCACCGAGATCACCATGTGGACCCGTTCGCCCACCGCCACCTTCAGCCAGACGCTCATCGACGCGTACAACGCCGGCCACCGCAACAAGGTGAAGCTGACCGTGATCCCGGCCGACTCGTACCAGCAGAAGGTCGGGACGGCGGCCGGCGCCAAGCAGTTGCCCGACGTCCTCGCCGCGGACGTGGTCTACGCGCCCAACTACGCCGCCAAGGGCACCTTCCTCGACCTCACCGGCCGGGTCGACCGGCTGCCGTTCAAGGACAGCCTGGCCCCGGCGCACCTGAAGACCGCCACCCACGGCGGCAGGATCTACGGCGTACCGCACGACATCGACCTGTCCGCGGTCTTCTACAACAAGGCCCTGTACCGCAGGGCCGGGCTGGACCCGGAGCGACCGCCGACCACGCTGGACGAGCTGTACGACCACGCCAAGAAGATCAACGCCCTCGGCGGGGGAGCGCACGGGTACTACTTCGGCGGCGCGTGCCCGGGCTGCATGCTGTTCACCACATGGCCGATGATCTGGGCGTCCGGCGCCACGGTCAGCAACGACGAGGGAACCGCGTCCACGATCGACAACGACGCCGCCGCCAAGGTCTACCGCCTGTACCGGAAGATGTACGCCGAGGGCCTGACCCCGGCCGCGGTGAAGAACGAGAACGGGCCCACCTGGACCCAGGAGTTCGGCAACGGCACGATCGGCATCCAGCCGATGGGCGCCACCGTGCTGCAGACCCTCAAGGAGGGCGCCGACCTCGACGTCGGCGTCGCACCGATCCCCGGACTGACCGGGGGGAGCTCCTCCTTCGTCGGCGGCGACGTGCTCGGCATCAGCGCCACCAGCAAGCACGCGGCGCAGGCATGGGACTTCATCTCCTGGACGCTGGACCGCGACGCCCAGGTCAACGTCGTGGCCAGGAACAAGAACATCACGGTACGCGGCGACCTGGCCGACAACACCTACGCCCAGCAGGACAAGCGCCTGGCGATGTTCAACCGGCTGGCCGGGCAGGGGCGGACGCCGATCTCGGTCAACTTCGGCCGCACGTACAACGACCCCAACGGCCCGTGGACCTCCACCGTGATCGAGGCGGTCTTCGGCACGGCCGACCCCGCGGCGGTACTCAGACAACACAACCCGACCATCACCGAGTCCCTGGCCGGCGGCTGAGGCGATGGTTGCCGTTGCCACCCCGGTAACCGCCGGGACACCGGCCCCGCCGGCGCGGCCCACGCTGTCGCGCCGGCGGCTCGGCGCCCTCTACGCGGCCCCGATGGCGGCGATCGTGACGGTCCTGTTCGTCGTCCCGCTCGGGCTGATGGTCTGGATGTCGTTCAACCACTGGCCACTGCTGGGCGCGTCCGAGCCGAACGGCGTGGCCAACTACCGGGCCCTTGGCGACCCGCTGTTCGGCCGGGCCATCGTGTTCACCCTCGAGTACACCGCGGTGACCACGGTCGTGCTCAGCCTCGTGGCCCTGGGGCTCGCCCTGCTGGTACAGGAGGCCCGGCCCGGGGTCGGGCTGTTGCGGACCGTGTACTTCCTGCCCAGCGCGGTCGGGCTGGCATCGGCCAGCCTGCTGTTCTACGGGCTGTTCCACACCGAGTCCTCCGCGCTGAACCAGCTCGTACGGCTGGTCGGCCTCGGTACCGTGGACTGGCTGGGCAGCACCGGCAACGCGCTGCTGTCCACGGTAGGCATGATCACCTGGCGGTTCGCCGGTTTCTACATGCTGATCCTGCTGACCGGCCTGCAGAGCATCGACCCGGCCCTGTACGAGGCGGCCCGCACCGACGGGGCCTCCCGCTGGCAGATCCTCACCCGCGTCACGCTGCCCCTGCTGCGGCCCACGCTCGCGCTGATGATGGTGCTGTCGGTCACCGGGTCGCTGCTGGCCTTCGACCAGTTCTTCATCCTCACCGGCGGCCGGCACGGCACCGCGACGATGGTCATCGACATCTACCGGGAAGCGTTCCTGTCCCAGGACCTCGGCCGGGCCGCGGCGATCTCCGTGGTCATCCTGGGCGTGCTGATCGCGCTCAACGGCGCACAGCTCCACCTGATCCGGCGAAAGGGCTGACGATGACCCGGCGAACGGTCGACTTCTACGCCACCTCGTCGGTGCTGGCGGTGCTGTTCCTGCTGCCCATGTTCTGGACCACGGTGCAGTCCGTGCACGGCCGCCAGGCCGCCGGCGGCGCCCGGGACGGCTGGGGCGTGGACAACTACCGCCGCCTGGCCGACTACGGCAGCGGGCTGCCGGTGTACCTGCTCAACACCGCCGTGGTCGCGCTGGTCGCGGTCGTGGTCACGGTCGTGGCCACGACGCTCGGCGGGTACGCCGTGGCGCGGCTGGACTTCCCCGGCAGGAACCTGTTGTTCCTGGTGACGCTGGCGATCCTGATGGTGCCGTACACCACGATCCTGGTGCCGCTGTACGTCCTGCTCGGCTGGATCGGCCTGCAGAACTCGCTGGTCGGCCTGGGTCTGGTACTGGCCGTGTTCCAGCTGCCCTTCGGGCTGTTCATGATGCGCAACTCGTTCGAGGCGTTGCCGGTGGAACTGGAGGAGGCGGCGCTCATCGACGGCTGCACCCCCACCGGGGCGCTGCGCCGGGTGCTGCTGCGCGGCGTGGCACCCGGCATGGTGACCGTCGCGCTGTTCTCCTTCCTGGCCGCCTGGAACGAGTTCGTCGCGCCGCTGATCTTCCTGACCGACGGCGGCAAGTTCACCCTGCCGGTCGCGCTGTTCAACCTGCAGAGCGGCACCCTCGGCTCGGTCGACTTCGGCGCGCTGCAGGCCGGAGTGGTCACGGCGGCCGTGCCGTGCGTGCTGGTCTTCCTGCTGCTGCAGCGCTACTACGTCCGCGGCTTCCTCTCCGGCGCGCTGAAGGGTTGAGCATGGCGAACTCACATCCGGGCCCGGTCGCCCCGACCCCGTCCGCCGTCGCCGCGCTGCGGCCGCTGCCACTCGATGCGGTACGCCTCGATCCGGCCGGGCTGCTCGGTGCATGGCAGGAGCGCAACGCGACGGCCACCGTGCCGCACTGCGTCGCGCAGGTGGAGGCACACGGCCCGCTCGACAACGTGCGCCGCGTGGTGGGGGAGAGCACCCGGGACTTCCGGGGGCTGTTCTTCGCCGACTCCGACATCTACAAGACCGCCGAGGCGGTGGCCTGGCAGCTGGCCGGCGCGCGGGCCGACGCGGGGCTGCGGGAGTGGCTCGACGCCACCACGGCACTGCTGGGCAAGGCACAGGACGAGGACGGCTACCTCGACTCGTACTTCATGGTGGACCGGCCCGAACAGCGCTGGCGCGAGTTGCCCTGGAGCCACGAGCTGTACTGCGCCGGGCACCTCATCCAGGCCGCGGTCGCCGCCGAACGGGCCGGCGTCGGCAGCGAACTCATGCCGATCGCGCGCCGGTTCGCCGATCTCGTCGTCGACGTGTTCGCCCACACCGACGGCGTGTGCGGTCACCCGGAGATCGAGACCGCACTGGTGGAGCTGTACCGGACCACCGGCCACCGGCCGTACCTGGAGCAGGCGCGGCGGTTTGTGGACCTGCGCGGTCACGGCCTGCTGGGCGCCGACCGGTTCGGGCCCGGCTACTTCCAGGACCACGTACCGGTCCGGCAGGCCCGCGAGGTGACCGGGCACGCGGTGCGGCAGCTGTACCTGTTGGCCGGCATGGTGGACGTCGCGGTCGAGACGCACGACACGCCGCTGCTCGACGCCGCGACCCGGCTGTGGGACGACGCGTTCAGCCGCAAGACCTACGTCACCGGCGGGCACGGGTCGCGCCACCGCGACGAGGCGTTCGGCGACCCGCACGAGCTGCCGCCGGACCGGGCGTACGCCGAGACCTGCGCGGCGATCGCGAGCTTCCAGTGGAACTGGCGCATGCTGCTGGCGACCGGCCGGCACCGGTACGCCGACGAGATGGAGCGCACCCTGCACAACGCCGTCGCGGGGGCCATCTCCGCCGACGGCCGGCACTTCTTCTATTCCAACCCGCTGCAACTGCGCACCGGACACGACGGGTCCGACGAGGACGCGCCCGCGCAGCGGCTGGCCTGGTACCGGTGCCCCTGCTGCCCGCCCAACCTCGCGCGGCTGATGGCCTCGCTGCACGGGTACGTCGCGACCGCCGACGACGACGGCGTCCAGCTGCACCTGTACGGCGCGGGGACGATCCGCGCGGGCGACCTCGACGTCGAGGTGCGCACCGGGTACCCGTGGCACGGGCGGATCGAGGTCACCGTCCGTGCCGGCACCGCGCGGCCACGGACCCTCGCCCTGCGGGTGCCCGGCTGGTGCGCGGAGTACCGCGTCGAGGTCGACGGCGTTGCCGTCGCGGCCGCCGCCGAAGCCGGTTACGTCCGGCTCACGCGCGACTGGAGCCGGCCGACCGTGGTCCGTCTGGACCTGGCCATGCCGCCGCGGCTGGTGGTCGCCCACCCGCGCGTGGACGCGGTACGCGGCTGCGTCGCGCTCGCCCGTGGCCCGCTGGTGTACTGCGTCGAGCAGGCGGACCTGCCGGACGGCGTCGACGTCGAGGATGTCCGCCTCGACGTCGACGGGCCGGTCACCGTCCGGGACGACGGAGACCGGGTCGTGCTCACCACGAGCGGAGCGGTGGTCGGGCCGGTCGTGGAGCTGTACCGGGACCACCCCCTGACCGGCGGGGTGTCGCGGCCGCTCACGATCACGTCGGTGCCGTACTTCCTGTGGGGCAACCGCGGCCCGGGCGCGATGCGGGTGTGGGTTCCCGTCGCCGGCTGAAACGGCGCGCACCGGAATCTCCGGACAGCGGAGCCACGGACAGCTAACCGGCGGTGAGGGCGGAGGGCGGCTGCGACGCGCCCGGTAGCCGGTCCGGCACTGCCGGCCGCACGGCCGTCCGGCTCGGCTGCGGCGCGGGCAGCACGCCGTACCGGCCGGCGTCACCGGCGTCGTCGCTGCCCACGTGGGCGGCGGGGGGCAGGGCGGCCGGCGGCTGACCGGCCAGGGCAGCGTCGAGGAAGCCCTGCCACAGCGTGAGGGGCAGCCCTTCGCCCTCGATGGGCGTGCCGGCGGCGTCGCGGATCGGTCCCGGCTCGGCCCGGCCGATCCACACCACGGCGGCGAGTTGCGGGGTGTACCCGGCCATCCAGGCGTCGGAGTTGTCGTCGGTGTCGCCGAACTGGCGGGTACCGGTCTTGCCGGCCGCCGCCCGGCCGGGGACCGGTCCGTGGGCGTCGACGGTCTCGGCGAGCACCACCGACACGTCGGCGGCAACGGCGGCCGGCAGGACCCGTACCCGCTGCGGTGCGGCCCGGTACCACGGCGCGCCGTCCGGCCCCGCCACGGACTCCAGCAGGTGGCGCTCGGCCCGTACCCCGCCGGCGGCGAACGTGGCGTACACGCTGGCGAGGTCGGCCGGGCTGACCGGATAGATGCCGAGCGCGATGTCGGCCCGGGTGCGGCCCGGCTCCGGATCGCCCGGCTGGTCGACCAGGGACGGCTTGCCGTCGTAGCGTTCCGCGACGCCGGCGGCCGTCGCCAGGCGGCGGATCGCGGGCGGCCCGACCTTCTCGGCCAGCGCGTAGAACGGCGTGTTGAGCGAGTCCACCATCGCCTGGTCGAGCGGGCACACCGGGCACTGCAGCCCGTCGTGGTTGACCAGCGGCACGCCGCGCCGGCCCGGGAACGTCCGCGGTGAACGGCCGTTCCACAGCGAACGGTAGGAGATCCCCTGGTGTAGGCCTTCGGCCAGGACCAGCGGCTTGAACGTCGACGCCGGCGGGCGGGCCGCCACCGCGTCGTCGAAGAACCCGCTGCCGTGCGGGCCGCCGTAGTAGGCGCGGACCGCCCCGGTGGCGGGCTCGACCGCGACGAGCGCGGCGCGCAGCTGTGCCGGCTGGCCCGTGAGCGCGGCCGCGACCCGGTCGAGGGCGGCCCGCTGGGCCCCGACGTCGAGGGTGGTGACCACCCGCAGGCCGGCGGTACGCAGCGCCCGCGGCGGCACCCCGTGCCCGGCAAGTTCCCGCTCGATCTGGTCGACCACCAGGCCGAGCGGGCCGGCCGTGGCGTCGGCGGAGCGCGGCGGCACCGTCGGGTAGGGCAGGCGTGCGACCTCGGCGCGGTCCGCCCAGCCGAGCTCCGCCATCGTGGTCACGATGTAGCGCCATCGATCGCGCGCCGCCGCGGCGTCGACGGCGGGGTCGAAGTTCGTGGGATCTTTGATCACCGCGGCGAGCACCGCGCCCTGGGCGAGCGTGAGCCGGTCCACGGTCGTGCCGAAGTACGCCGACGCGGCCGCCTCGATGCCGTACGCCCCACGCCCGAAGTACACGGTGTTGAGGTAGCGCTCGAGGACGGCGTCCTTGGGGTAGCGCCGCTCGATCTTCACGGCGAGCACCGCCTCCTTGGCCTTGCGCTCGGCCGTGCGCTGCTGCGTCAGGTACGCGTTGCGGACGTACTGCTGTGTGATCGTGGAGGCGCCCTGGCCGGCGCCGTCGAACACGTTCGCCAGTACGGCGCGCCCGACGCCGCGCGCCGAGAGGCCGGCGTGGCCGTAGAAGCCGCGGTCCTCGGCGGCCAGCACGGCCCGGCGCACCGGCAGCGGTACCCGGCGCAGCGGGACGTCGGTGCGGTTGTTGACCCCGACCCGGGCCAGCACGGTGTGCCCGTCGCGGTAGTACAGCACGGAAGCCTGGTCGATCACCGGGTCGGCGGGCAGCGGCACCGAGGCGGCGTACCCGGCGACGCCGGCGCCGCCGGCCGTGATCAGCATCAGGACGGCCGCCAGAACGTAGGTCAGGCGCCGGACGGCCCGTGAGAAGGCAAGGTGCCGGACCGTCCCTGACCGGCGCACCCGGAAGCGCCGGCCACCGCCCGCCCCGCCCGCCCGGTGGGCACCGACCGCCTCGCCGGCCCGGTGGGCACCGACCGCCCCGGGGATGACAACAGTGTGGCCTTCATCGATCACCTGGCCACGGTGGACAGCTCAGTTCACCGGCGCGTCCGGGCCATGTCACGATCGTGCAACAGGCCCCGCTCGGGCGGTCACTGTGCGTACATTCCGGCGGGTTCGGTCCGTCCCGTCCGGGCAGCGTGACGGGGCAGCTCACCGGGCCCCGCTGGTGACCGCTGAGCTTGTCGTACAGGGTCACCCGGGCCGGTGCCGTGACGTCGGCGGCCGCGGTGCACGCGATCTGCGCGACCGCCAGCTCGGACAGCCCGGCCGGATCGGACCGCTCGTCGTCGGACCGCTCGTCGGCGCTGGCGAGCAGCAGGGTGAGGTCGCCGCCGGCCCGCTCCGTCGGGATGATCCGGATGCCGGACGGCAGCTCCGTGGTGAGGCCGGCGTCGCGCTCGACGGGCAGCGGGCCGGCCGCCAGCAGGTCCAGCCCCTCGATCCGGCGGGTGCCGGCCGGGGAGGGCAGCGGCCGTTCGTCGATCCGGCGGGTGCTGGCCGGGGAGGGCGGGACCTGTCGCGCGCTCGGGTGGAGCCGGCCCTCCCGTACGAAGTACACCTGTTCGGCGACCAGGCTCGCCCGCGGCGCCGGACCGAACGAGATCGGTTCAGTGGGAGAGATCCCGCAACCGGCCGCCGGGGCGGCGGCGCCGGCGGTGAGCAGTACGGCGGCGAGCGGGCGCAGTCTCCTCATTCCGGGCCTCCTCATTCCGGGCTTTCCCGTTCCTGCCGTCCCCGGTCCGCACCGCCGACCCGGCCGGCGGTCGACGCCGCAGCCGGCGGGCGGCGGGGGAGGCGCAGCGTGAACCGGGCTCCGCCGTCGGTGTCGTTGGCCGCCTCCAGCGCCCCGCCGTGCAGGTGCGCGTTCTCCCACGCGATGGCCAGCCCGAGGCCGCTGCCCTCGGAGCGGGTACGCGCGGAGTCGGCCTTGTAGAAGCGCTCGAACACGTGCGGCATGATCTCCGGCGCCAGCCCCGGGCCGTGGTCGGTGACGGTCACCACGACGTGGTCGGTATCGTCGACGCCGAGCGCGACGGTGACCGGTGGGGCGCCGTGCCGCAGCGCGTTGCCGACGAGATTGGCCACGATCACGTCCAGGCGGCGCCGGTCCAGCTCCGCCGTGATCCCGGCGGGCAGGTCGGCGTGTACGGCGCCGGTCCAGCCCCGGGCGGCCAGGGTCGCCGACACCGCCGCCGCGACGTCCACCGGGCCGCGCCGCAGCACCGCCCCACCGGCGTCGAACCGGGAGATCTCGATGAGGTTCTCCACCAGTTGCCGCAGCCGTCGGGTCTCGGTGCCCATGATGCGCGCCGCGGTGGCGGCGTCGCCGCCCAGGCCCATCGCCTCCTCCTCCAGGGCGTCGGTCACCGCGGTCATCGCCGTCAGCGGGGTACGCAGCTCGTGGGAGACGTCGGCGACGAACCGCCGCCCCCTCGCCTCCATGCGGCGCAGTTCGTCGACGTTGTGCTGCAGCCGGCCGGCCATCGCGTTGAACGTGCGGACCAGCTCGGCCAGCTCGTCCGAGCCGCGGGCGCGCAGCCTGGTGTCCAGCCGCCCCTCGGCCAGCCGGCGGGCGGCGCGCCGCAGGTCCCGTACCGGCCGCAGCACGCCGGCGGCGGCGATGAGCGCCAGCAGGACGGCGGGCAGCAGGGCCAGCAGCAGGATGACCGCCGCGGACCTGGCCAGGCGGTCGATCGTCGACTGCTCCGGGGTGAGGTCCTGCACGCCGTACACCTCGATGCCGGTGGGCTGCCCGAGCTGGTCCCGCAGCTGGCCGCCGGCGAGGACGTACCGGTGGCCGTCCAGTTCGATCCGCTGGACGACCAGCCGGTCGCGTTCCCGGACGGCCGCGCGCAACTCGGGCGGCACCCGGTCCAGCGGCACCGGGCGGTAACTGGACCGCAGGTCGCCGTAGACCACGAGGCCGCCGACCGCGTCACCCAGCCGCTCCAGTTCCTCCTGGCCGGGGGGAAGCTGCGGCGGCGGGTTCAGCGACTCCAGGCTCTTGCGGGTCCGGTCGGCGAACTGGTCCTGGGTCTTCTCGAGCACGATGGTGCGCGCCTGCCGGTAGCTGGCCCCGGCCACCGCTGCACCGCTGAGCAGGGCCACCAGCGCGAACGCCACCACCAGCCGGGGCCGTAGGCCGAGCAGCCGGGAGCGGACCGGGCGGCGCGGCGGGGGCCGGTCGCCGGGCGTGACCGTGCGGTCGGTCATACCGGCCCGAACCGGTACCCGAAGCCCCGCACCGTCTGCACGTAGACCGGCGCGGACGGGGAGTTCTCGATCTTCAGACGCAGTCGTTGCACGCAGGCATCCACCAGTCGCGAGTCGCCCAGGTAGTCGTGGTCCCATACCGACTGGAGCAGCTGCTCGCGGGTGAGGACCCGACCCGGCGCGCTGGACAGCTCCAGCAGCAGCCGCAGTTCGGTCGGGGTGAGACTGACCGGCTCGCCTCGTTTGTGGACGGTCAGCCCGGCCCGGTCGATGGTGAGGTCACCGAACCTGCCCGTGTCGGGCAGGGACGGCTCGCGCGCGGTGCGCCGCAGCACCGCGCGCAGTCGGGCGTCGAGCACCCGCGGCTCGACCGGTTTGACCACGTAGTCGTCGGCGCCCGCCTCCAGGCCGCCCACCACGTCGAAGTCGTCGCCCCGGGCGGTCAGCATGACCACCGGGACAGACCCGGCGGCCCGGATCCGGCGGCACACCTCGAACCCGTCGATGCCCGGCAGCATCAGGTCGAGCACCACGATGTCGGGGGTCGCCGCCTGGACCCGGGTCAGGCCCTCCTCGCCGGTCGCCGCGCACGCCACCGTATGGCCCTGCCGGCGCAGCGCGAACTCCAGCCCGTCCCGAACGGCCTGGTCGTCTTCGATCAACAGGACATGAGCCACGGCCTATTTGTACCCGAGGGGACGTCCGGCCGCGGACGGCAGGCGGGGTCCGCGTATGCCATCTCAATGGACGGTCGCGAGGCGCGGTGGACATCGGGCAACAGGTGGATCTTCGCCGCTGCGGCGAAGCTCCGCGTCAAGTACCTTGCCGTCGGCGACCAGCAGCCGTGGCGGGTGGTCGATCAGCCTGGCGAACAGCGGCCGGAAGCGCAGCCGGGCGGTGAGCCGGTGGGCGAGGAGAACCGTTATCAGAGTCGCCGCGCCGGCCAGGTAACCGGCATCGTGCGCATTGGGTACCCGACCGACGATCGCTCCCGCGGCGACGGCTGCGACGAAGTCGAACGCCGACATTTCCGCCAGGGTGCGGCGTTCACCGATGCGGAAGCAGGCCACGGCGGTGACGTAAAGCAGCACGGTCTTGACCACGACCCACCACAGGTCGTGCGGGGATCCGAATACCATCGACACGGCCCGCGCTACCCGATCCGGGTGCACGACAAACGCCGCGCTGCGGTGGATGGCACGCGAGCGTCAGAGGCCGTACTGCTCCAGCAGGCGCAGCCAGACCTCGCTCACGGTCGGGAACGTCGGGACCGCGTGCCACAGCTGGTCGAGGGGGACCTCGGCGTTGACCGCGACGGTGGCCGAGTGCAGCAGGCTGTCCACGTCGGGGGCGACGAAGGTGGCGCCGAGCAGGACCCGGCGGTCTTCGTCGACGACGAGCTTCGCGCGGCCGGTGTAGCCGACGCCGCGGACCTCGGCGCCGGCGACCGAGCCGATGTCGTACTCCACGGTCCGAACGTTGTAGCCGTCGGCGCGGGCCCGGGACTCGGTGCGCCCGACCATGCAGACCTGCGGTTCGGTGAAGACGACCTGCGGGGCACCCCGGTCGTCGGCGGTGTCGCGCAGCCCCGGCGCGTCGTCGGGCCGGCCGGCGGCCCGGGCCGCGATCACGTCGCCGCATACCCGGGCCTGGTACTTGCCCATGTGGGTGAGCAGGTTACGGCCGTTGACGTCGCCGACGGCGTACAGCCAGCCGTCGGGCACGGCGGTGGCCCGCATGCTGTTGTCGACCTCGATCGGGCCGTGTGGTCGCAGGCCGATGGTCTCCAGGCCGATGTCGTCCACCGCCGGCCGGCGGCCGGTACCGAGGAGAACCTCATCGGCGTCGATCTGTGTGCCGTCGTCGGTGTGGACGGTCACCGGCCCACCTGGCACCGGCCGTTCGACCCGCGCGGCCTGGCGGCCGAAGCGCACGTCGATGCCGAACTCCCGCATCGACGCCGCGACCAGGTCGCCGGCGAACGGCTCGGCCCGCTCGAGCAGGCGGTCGCGGCGTACGAGCATCGTCGTCGCTACAGCGCCGAGGGAGTGCAGTGCCTGGGACATCTCGCAGGCCACCGGCCCGGCACCGATCACGATCAGCCGCTTGGGTACCTGCTGGACCTGCGTGGCCTCCCGGTTGGTCCACGGCCGTGCCTCCCGCAGCCCGGGCACGCTGGGGATCGCGGGGTCGCTGCCGGTGGCGACGACGACGGCGTGCCGGGCCCGCAGCGTCCGGGGGCCGCCGTCCGGGGTGCTCACCTCGACCCGCAGGGGCCCGGCCAGGCGTCCGTGGCCCCGTACGAACGTCGCCGGGAGGTTGTCGACCCAGCTCACGTTGTGGCTGTCGTCGAGGTGGGACACGGTGGCGTCGCGGCGGGCCAGCACCGCGGCGGCGTCGATCGGGCCGCGCAGTTCCAGTCCCGGCATCCGGTCCACCTCGGCCGCCAGCTCCATCGGCCACAGTAGGGCCTTGCTCGGGATGCACGCGTAGTACTCGCATTCGCCGCCGGCCAGGCGCTCCTCGACGACGGCCGCGGTCAGGCCGCCCCGTACGGCGCGCGCGGCGGCGGTCAACCCGACCGGTCCCGCCCCGATCACGATCACGTCGAAGGCATCGTTGTCGTCCGCCATGGCATCCCTCCGGCGCTGAAGGTCACGTCACCGGGTGACCTCCCCAGCAGGGTGGCGATTGAACCGGTGATCTCGAACGGCCACCGTTTCCCCGGCACCGGATCTACCGCAGAGTGTTCACGTCGCGCCGTGCGTCGACAGAACCCGACCGATCACCTGCGTGGCCGTCGCCGGTGACGCACGGATACCGTGCAGCGCCCGGTTGTCCAGCCCGGCCGTCGGCTCGGCGGGCCCCGTCGGTCGTCTCGGTCAGCCGTCGGGCAGCGCGTACCGGTGGACGCGAGGTGACCGCCGAGCGCCTTCTCGGCCGCGGCCGCCGCGTCGAGCAGCGGTTGCGGGTCTGTCGGCGTCGCGGCGCCGTAGGACAGCGGGTCGGCCTGATCGGCGAATACTCGCAGGCCGCGTAGTACCGCCTCCGGGTAACGGCAGCGGCGGCCACCTCGACTGGTCGAGGCGGCCGCCGCTGATTGTTGGTTGTTACTTCCGGACGGAGATGAGCTGCGCCTCGTCGGTGCTGCGGTTGTCGTGGCTGACGACCATCAGGCCGAGGGCCGGCGACTTCGCGAACTCGGTGGCGTTCAGGGTCACCTTCTCCGTCGCCGACTTGTTCGGCTTGACGGTGTCGAACATGCCGGTGCTGACCGCCGGCGTGAACGCGTTGAAGGTGGCCGTGCCGTCAACCGTGTCCGACGTGTTGTCGGTCAGGCCGAACGACGTGACGTGGTAGCGCAGCCGCGGGTTGTCCTTCGACAGGCACGGCGAGCCGGCGTCGCAGAGCTGGCTGGTCAGGACCGGCAGCACGATTGTGCTGCTGTCGTATGGCGCGTCGGCGAGGAACTCGATCGAGCCGGCGCCCGTGTGCAGGTTGAACACGGCCGTGGCCATCCGGCCGTCGTTCGAGCCGGACGTGGTCGCGCCGTAGTCGACGCCGACGACGTCGTAGTCGTCGACCCCGTCGCCGTTCACGTCGACGTACACGTCGAACTCGTTCGCCGCCGCGTTCGACCAGCGGTGGTAGGTGCTGATCGCGAACGCCAGGCCACCGTCGAAGGCCTGCGCGCCGACCGCGCGGACGTCGTTGGAGCCGAGGCCCTTGTCCTTGCCGTCGGTCAGACCCCAGGCGTACCAGTCGGCCGTACCGGTGGTCGCGCCCTTCTTGTTGGTCACGGTCGCGGTCGCGGTACCCGTACGCGCCAGCTGCTTGGTGTCGATCTCCGTGTTGATGGTGGAGACCGCCTGCGGCACCAGGTAGTACGGAACCGACAGGGCGACGCCGTTGTTGCCGCCGTTCTTCGGCGTGAACCGGACCAGGCCGGCCACGTCGTTGAACGTGCTCGAGTCGCCGGCGGTGGCCGCAGGGACGCGCAGCGTGACCTGCACCTCGGTGTCACCGCGAGCGGGGACCGTCACCTGGGACCTGTCGAACCCGATGGTGTGCGGGCTGCCCGCGTCCCGGGCGGTGGACACGGTGAACGTGGCCGGCTTGTCGCTGAAGTTGCGCAGCTTGACGGTCTTCTTGACGTTGTAGTCCTTGTCCAGTTCCGCGAAGCCGTAGTTCAGCGTCGCCGTGCCCTTGTCGCCCTCTGCGACGACCTGGGTCTGGGTCGCGCCGACCGCCTGGATCAGCCCGGAACCGGCGACCCGCGTGGTGTAGCCGGCCACCTTGCCCGAGTCGGCCGTGTTCACGATCGCGGCCTTCCAGTACTGGACCTTCTTCCACGTCGGGTGGGCCTGGCGGACCAGCGCGGCCATACCCGCGGTGTGCGGCGCCGCCATCGAGGTACCCGAGAGCACCTCGAAGTCGTTGCCGGTGCCGACGCCGGCCGAGGCGATGCTTACACCGGGCGCGGTCACGTCCGGCTTGAGCCAGCTGTCACCCGTGCGCGGGCCACCCGAGGTGAAGTCCGCCGGGGCGAGGTAGGTCGGGTTGTCGAGGTTGAACGCGGAGAGCGACGCGGTGCCGCCATCCGCCGCGACGAGCTTGGCAGCGTCGCTGCTCTTGACGCCGAGGAACGGGATGGTGACGGTGTACGCCTCGCCGGTGTCCGGGTTGCTCGTGATCGGACCCTCGAAAGGCGGCAGGCTGTTCGAGGTGTTCACCATCAGGACCGCTGCCGCGCCGGCCTGCTGGCCGTAGATGGCGCGGGAAACCCGACCGCAGGTGCCGCGCTGGACGACGACCAGCTTTCCGGTCACGCCCGCGTTGACGTACTCCTGCGGGTCGCAGCCGAGCGAGATACCGCCGCTCGGCGTCTTCAGCACCTTCACCGGCAGCGGGGTGCTGGGCAGGGCGGAGCCGTTCGCGTCGATCGCGTCGACGGTGGTGCCGGTGCTCAGCGCCACGTGCGCGCCCGGGAAGCTCGGCGTCGGGTCGTTCGCGGCCACGCTGATCACGCCGGTGCCGGAGGCCGGCGAGCCGGTGATGTACGGGTTCTGGCCGGAGTTGCCGGACGACGCCACGACGATGACGCCGTCGTGGGCGGCGTTCGCGGCGGCCACCGCGCTCGGGTCGTCAGCGGTGCCGAAGGGCGAGCCCAGCGACATGTTGATGACGTCCATGCCGTGGTCGACCGCCCAGTCGATCGCGTCGACGGTGACGTCCGTGGAGCCCTGGCAGCCGAACACGCGGATCGAGTACAGGTCGGCCTTGGGCGCGACGCCCGGCCCGACCTTCCACGAGTTGCTGCTGACCGTCGTGGCGTTGTACGGGCCGTGGTACGTCGTACCGTCGGCGAGCACGCCGGAGCCGACCGAGGTGCCGGCCACGTGCGTGCCGTGCCCGTTGCAGTCGAGCGGGTTCGGGTCCGGGTGCGGTACCGGCTGGTAGTCAGGGCTGGTCGGGTCGGCGTTGTAGCTGTCACCGACGAGGTCGATGCCGCCCTTGACCTTGGGCGCGTTCGGACCGAACAGCGCGGGGTCGGCCGGCGCGGTCTCCGTCGCGTGCGCCTTCTGGTACGCCTCGGGCGTGCCCGGACCACCGAAGTCGGCGTGGGTGTAGTCGATACCGGTGTCGATCACCGCGACCTTGATGCCCTCGCCGTGGAAGCCGGCGAGGCCCGCCCACGCTTCCGGCGCGCCGATGAGTGGAACGCCCTTGGTGTTGTCCGGCTTCATCGTCTGGATCCGGTGCACCGCCACCACGTTCGGCACGCTCAGCAGCGACGCCGCCTGGCGCTCCGACATGCGCACCTTGACGCCGTTGTACGCGGACTGGTAGTTGCCGAGCACGGTGCCGCCGAGCTCGCGGACGCGCTGCTCGACAGGGGTCTGCTGCGATCTCAACTGGTTCTTGTGCGCCTGCTTCTCGCCGCTGGTCAGCGGCGCGGGCGCGTCGGCGTCCGTGACGGCGACCGGGTCGCCGGCCAACTGCACCATCAGGGTGGCCTGCGCGTTGCTCAGGCCCAGCGGCCGATGGGCGACGGTCGAGCCGGGAGGCGCCGGCGTGAACTGATGGGCGGGGGTGGCGGCGTCCGCCGGTGAGGCGGCGCCGAGCGCGGCGAGGCTCGTGGCCACGAAACCGATGCCGGCGAGACGGATGCCTCGCCGGGTGTCCGCTGCGAAACGCAGGACACGTCTGGAACTCATCTCAACTCCTCCCACGCCCGCTTGATGCGGGGCGGTTACTGACTTCTACACGTGATGGACGTCGATTACTAGTCACCGCGCGGGTATTTAAGTGCGGCGATGATCTGCATCGAACGTGTAGGCGCCAGAACGTCGTCCGTGCGGTTGAGCTGGGGGTTCGTGGGCTGGTACCTGCCGGGATGATCGGCGAGTGGCACTGCGACCGATCGGGCTCCCCGCTATGTCAAGAGACGGCGAGGGCAGGTGTTCCAGGGTGGGTGTCGGCGGGTCCTGGAAATAACTGTTCCGAAGAGATGACCCCGGGGATTGGGTCAGCCGCGCCGGATTGCAGAGCCGCTCCCCGTTGTCCTCCCGGGCCCGTCCTCGCCGTCGTGGTGTCCTACGGTGACCGACTGTGCCGAGGCCGGCTGGTCCTCGCAGGCAAGAGGTTCAGTCGCTCTGCGGCGGCGGCCGCACGCGCGCCGACGTTCATCGACGCGCGGCCTGTCCCGCAGTCAATCATGACGATGAATGGACCGGATCACGCTCGCCTTCGGTGCATCACAGCTGGCGCGTTTGTCGCTCGCCGGATAGCGGCGATGACACCGCTCGTCGAATCAACCTGCGAGTCGTTGCCGGACCGAGGAACGACAAGGTCCTGTCCCGGGCGACGGCGAGATTGTTCCCAAGCAGCCCGGCCAGGCGCCGCACCGAGCGCCGGCACGCGCCGGCTTGGCCCGGACGCGTCCGATGTGCCGCGGCGGCTGGTCTTTCCCGGGTATCGACTGACTGGCAGCGAACCGTCCCAACGGGTCCGTCACGCACTCTCGGGGAGGCCATCGGGTCGGGTGGCGGCCGGTGGGTAGCGGAGGTGGCCGCGCAGGGCGCCGAGTGCGGCCCCGGTGAGCGGCACGATCAGCAACGCGATGGTCCCGTCGCCGGCCCCGTTGACGCTCTCCTGGAAGTAGTACTCGTGGCGCAGGTTGATGGGGATGACGATGGTGCTCGGCTCGCAGGTGGGGCAGGTGCCATCACCGGCGGCTTGTTGCGGCCCGGTGAAGTGCTGGGGCAGTAGCGCGATCGTCAGGGTGGTGAACAGGGCCACCAGGATGGCCGCGGTGGCCATGGCGCCGGTGGTGGCCAGCAGGGCCTGCCGGGCCGGGGTGAGGATGCCGGGTCGGGTGTCGCGGTCGGCCAGGCGGGTGGCCGCGGCGTGCACGGTCACGGGGACGGCCAGCGCGGCCAGGACGAAGCAGGCGAGCACCAGGTAGTCCGCGACGACGACAGGTCCGCCGTGCAGGGAGTGGGCGGCGGTCTCGGCCGTGTCGTTGATGCCGAAAGGTGCCAGCGGGTAGAGCACCCCGGCGGTCAGTGCCCCGACGCCCAGCGCGGTCGGCAGGACCCGGCGGGTGAACTGGACGCGGCGGGAGGTCAGGATGAGCAGTCCGGCCACGTAGCCGGCGAGGATCAGCAGGAACCCGACGTCCATCGCCCAGATCGGGAGGATGACGGGGAAGTACCCGCCGAGTTGACTGCCGATGCGCTGCTGAACGGCGGTGGCGGCGATCAGCGCGAGTACCACCGCGTACCCACCTACCCGGACCGCCGGAGGCCTCCAGCCCGGGCGTACCGGCCCGACGTAGCGGCGCACCAGCAGTGGGAGGCCGGCCAGCAGGACCAGCGTGCCCACCACGTACATCCGGTTGACCGGGGTGGCGGAGTTCGTCGACGCCCCCGGCCAGGCGATCCACACCAGCCCCACCGCCCCGGCCGTGAAGGCCAGCGCCTGGATGATCCGAGTCATGAGTACCTCTCGTGCCACCAGCCACAGTCCACCACCCAGCCAGGCCAGCCGGGCCGAGGAGGTGGGCTGGTGGTCGGTCTCGGCCAGCAGGGCGTGCACCCAGTCGCGGCGGTGTTCGCCCAGCAGCCCGGCCAGGCCCCGTATCAGACCGGCCATCATCCGCACCACTCGGTCCATCACGCGCCGCCCTCCGTCGACAGTCGTCGTCGGGCCGCCCGTCCGGCCGCGGGTTGCCGCTTGGGTGCCGCCTGGGCCAGCGCCGTGCGGGCGGCGACCAGACCGTCGGAGGTCAGCCGGTACAGGTGTCGGCGTGGGCGTCCGGCCGGCTGCTCGTCCTCCCAGCGCGCCTCGATCAGCCGCCGCTCGGCCAACCGGATCAGGATCGGATACAACGTGCCCGACGCCAGCCCGGTCTGTTTGGCGACGAGGTACCCGTGCAGCCACGCGGTAGGGTCCGCCTCCAGCGCGGCCAGCACGGACAACGTCTGGGCGGAGAACTTCGGACGATCAGCCACGACACCGCACTCTACCTAGGTAGACACATGGTGTCCATCACCCGGTGAGTGCCCCAATGATTCGGCCACGACCCATCGAATCCGCAAGATACGTCTGACCAGATTCGAAGCGCGCGAACGGCGTCCACGACGCATCGCCAGAGGTTGGACTGCGCGCCGGTGATGCCGGCCCGCTTGCCCGCGTTCGAGATGTCCGTCCCCGGGAACCCGGCGGTGAGGACGTCGACCGGTTCGGCGGCTGCCCGGTCGACTGCGCGGACGTCGCCGCTGCCGGCAGCAGAAGCGTGGTGTTCTGCACGCCGGCACTTCTTTCGGGTGGTTGGGACTGTTGTAGTTGGTGTTCTGGGGCGTTCCCAGCGTGCCAAGCAAGGGGCTATGCAGAGCCAGGTACGCCAGACGTACGAAAGGGTGCAACGCCGGCTCGACACCTCGACGGGCCAGCTCTGCAGCGGCCATCGGGTCGTTGAGGGCGCCAGCCCGAACGAGGCCCCGCTCGGGGAGGATCCTATGGCGTGCCGGGAAGCCGGACCGTGACCAGGAGACCGCCGGCGGGGCCGGGGACGAGGTCGAGGGTCCCGTCGTGGGCGCGGACGATGCTGTGCACGATGGCCAGGCCGAGACCGACGCCGGCGTGCCCGTCGGTGCGTACCCGTTCCGTTCCCCGCTGGAACGGTTCGGTGAGGGTCGGCACCAGTTCGAGGGGGAGTCGACGACCCGTGTTCTCGACCCGCAGCACGCTCGTGTCGCCGTGCGCCTCGGTGTGGACCGTCACGGTGCCGTCGGCGGGGAGGTTGTGGACGATGGCGTTCTGGACGAGGTTCGTCACCATCCGCAACAGGAGTTCGGCGGAGCCGCTGGTACGGGCCGCCCCGCCGGTGACGTCCAGCGTGATCCGGCGCTGTTCGGCGAGGGGGAGCAGCGTCTCGGCGGCTTCTTCGGCGATGAGGGAGAGGTCGACGTTCTCGCGGGTGAAGTCTCCGCGCTCGCCGCGGCTGAGCAGCAGGAGGGCCTCGGTGAGGTCGATCGCCCGCGTATTGGCAGCGTGTAGGCGTTCGATGAGTTCGTCCCGGTCCTGAGTGGGGTCCTGGCGGGCGACGTCGAGGAGCGTCCGCGAGATCGCCAGCGGGGTGCGCAGTTCGTGGGAGGCGTTCGCGGCGAACCTCTGCTGCTCGACGACGTGGGATTCGAGTTGTTCGAGCATCGAGTCGAACGCGTCGGAGAGTTCACGGAATTCGTCCCGGCGACCCGGCAAGCGAATCCGGTGGGACAGCGACCCGTTCCCGGCCATCCGGGCCGCATCCGTGATCTGTGCGAGTGGTGCGAGCATCCGGCCGGCGAGAATCCACCCCCCGACGAGGCCGAACGCCAGCAGGAAGGCCAGCACCGCGGCTACCCTCGGCGCGAAGACGTGCAGGAGGCTGGACCGCACGGGAAAAACATCGGCAGCGGGGATGTCAGTGGAGCCGGGGACGATGAGCGCACGGCCGGGGACGTACCGCAGGAGGAACACCCACACCGTCGCGAGCAGCAGGACGCCGGCAAGCATGAGGAAGCCGGCGTAGCTGAGGGTGAGCTTGACGCGAACGCTCAACCCAGGTGCCCTATCCACGCCCGCCTCCCTCGTGTCCGGCCTCTGGTCGCGTGTCGATGCGGTAGCCGACGCCCGGCACGGTGGCGATGATCCATGGTTCGCCGAGCCGTTTGCGCAGCGCGGAGACGGTGATACGCACGGCGTTGGTGAGCGGGTCGGCGTTCTCGTCCCAGGCCCGTTCCAGCAGCTCTTCGGCGCTGACGACCCCGCCCTCGGCGGCGACGAGAACGTCCAGCACGGCGAACTGCTTGCGGGTGAGCGCGACGTAGCGGCCGTCGCGGAAGACCTCGCGGCGGAAGGGGTCGAGCCGCAGGCCCGCGATCTCGTGGACCGGGGGCCGCGCGTACCCGCGCCTGCGGTCGAGCGCCCGCAGCCGCAGCACGAGCTCCCGCAGCTCGAACGGTTTGGTGAGGTAGTCGTCGGCGCCCAGCTCGAACCCGGAGGCCTTGTCGTCGATCCGGTCGGCCGCGGTGAGCATGAGGATCGGGATGCCGCTGCCGGACGCGACGATGCGCCGGGCGACCTCGTCGCCGGACGGGCCGGGGATGTCGCGGTCGAGGACCGCGAGGTCGTAGGAGTTGACGCTGAGCAGTTCCAAGGCGGCATCGCCGTCGCCGGCGATGTCGGCGGCGATCGCCTCCAGCCGCAGACCGTCACGGACGGCTTCGGCCAGATACGGCTCGTCCTCCACGATCAGTACGCGCATGCCAGAAGCCTATAAGCAGCACAAAGTATCGCCAACGTACGCACAAAGGACACGCGACTCAGCCTGCCGGTGCCGGCGCCGGGCGAGACTGGTCCGACGGCACCTCCGTAGTGGTGCGCCACCAGCGGCGCGACGCCAGCCCGGCCAGCACGGCGCCGGCCGCGTTGACCAGGACATCATCCACCGACGACACCCGATCCAGCCGCAGGACGTACTGCGCGGTCTCGACCAGGACCGAGCAGCCTGCCCCGAGCGCCAGAATCCGCGGCACGGACGCCAGCGCCGCGAACCGCATCGGGGCGAAGAACCCCAGCGCCGCGAAGATCAGCAGGTTGCCGCCGATCCCGACCGGCCCCATCGTGACCAGGTCCCGCAGCGGGACCAGACTCACCCGGCCGGGGACGATGCCGGCCCCCGGACCCGGCATCATGGTCAGCCATACCATCGGCACCGTCCCGTAGACCATGCCCACCTCGGCCAGCGACACTCGCCACGCCGAGGTGACGCCGGCGGCACGCCGAACGCTCGCCAGAGCCCACACCACCAGCGTGGCCAACGGCAGCCCGACCAGCATCATGAGCACCACACCGTTATCCGTGTCGTAGCAGCCGTGCCACCGCCCGGCCATGCACCTCGGAGCGGACATCATGAGCGGCCGTCGCACCACGAACGCGGCGCACGCCATGCCGAGGATCGCCAGGCTCAGGAGCACGATCCTGCGCGTACGGCGGGACGGTGCTGACCGGGATTCGCTGTGGTTCACGCCCCCATCGAAGCCGGAGGGCCGTTGCGGTGGCGTATGCGATTTTCCATACGTCCGCGATACACGGAATGCCCGGCGTCGTCGTCCGGCACCTCGGCCGCGACCAACGTGGCCAGGCCGCCCCATGTGATCAGCCGCCGACGGTCGATGCCCTGTGCCGAATCCGATTCCATGATCACGGTCCCTTCCCAGTCGACAAACCTGGTGCTGACGGGGATGCGCTGTGGTCCATGCCTCCACCGAAGACGGAAGACTGTTGCGGTGGCGTATGCATTTTTCGATACGCCCGCGATACACGTTCCGGGAAGATCACTGGTCGTCGTAGGCCGTGGCGATCTCGCGTGCAACCGCAGCCGATGGCTGGCTTTGCCTACGTGCGATTGATCGACAGCCGTTAGAGTAGTCCAGTGCTGGTGCGTGACTATCGACCTGAAGATCGCGACGCGCTCCTCAAACTCGCTGGTCGGCTGACCATCGGGGTAGCGTCCTGGCGGGACGCCGGCGCGGTCGCGCGGGCGGTGCACGAATGGGTCGTCGGGTCGATCGACGACGCGATCCAGGAACGCGGATGCGTGTTCGTGGCGGTCGTCGACGATGAGGTGGTCGGCTTTGTCAGCGTTGGGGAACGGCGTCACTGGGCCGGTGCCCTCGATGCCTATGTCGGCGAGTTGGTGACCGCCGAGAGCGCCGAGGGGCGCGGGGTGGGACGTGCATTGCTGGCACGCGCTGAGCAGTGGGCGCGTGAGCGCGGCTACCAGCGAATCACGCTGGAGACCGGCGCCCGCAACGCCCGCGCGTTACGGCTCTACGAGCACCTCGGCTGGGAGCCCGAGGACGTCCGGTTGAGCAAGCCGCTCACCTAATACTCCAGTGACACTTCGGGATTCGGCCGTCTGGAGGGGCAGCACGCGGACGGCCACTGCGTGATCATCGATGGTTTGTGAGGACAACCGAAGAGGCACTGTTGCATTGAGCGTTGGCGTGATCGAGGCAGGCTTGGGCTGTGAAGTCGTCGGGTCGTCCTCGCCCCTGGTTGCCGCCGACTTCGGCGTTCGCCGGGTTCCGGTTCCTACCGGAAGTGATCGTCGTCGCGGTGCGCTGGTATCTGCGGTTCAATTTGTCCTACCGCGACGTCGAGGAACTGCTGGTCGAGCGTGGCGTCGAGGTGGATCACGTCACCGTGTATCGGTGGGTGCAGCGGTTCACCCCGCTGCTGGTCGACGCTGCCCGGTTCTGCCGGCACTCGCCGGGTGACCGGTGGCACGTCGACGAGACCTACGTCAAAGTCAACGGAGTCTGGCGCTACGTCTACCGGGCGGTCGACCAGTACGGGCAGGTCATCGACGTGCTCGTCTCGGCACGCCGCGACGCCGACGCGGCCCGGCGGTTCTTCCGACGAGCGCTATCGGCGTTGAAGGTGACGCCCAGCGAGGTGGTCACCGACGCCGCCGCGGTCTACCCCGGCGTCCTGGACGAGTTGATCCCGTCGGCCTGGCACCACGTCGAGCAGTACGCCAATAATCCGATCGAGGCTGATCACAGCCAGCTGAAACACAGGCTGAGACCGATGCGCGGGCTACGAGCGGACCAGACAGCACAAGTGATCATCACCGGACACGCCTTCATGCAGAACCTTCGCCGCGGCCACTACGAACTCGCCGTCGACGCCCCACCGGCCCTGCGGATCGCCGTCGCGTTCACCGAACTCGCCCAAGCGATCTGACCGCCGACCGGGCGCGGGTTCAACACGTCTGCCGGTTCCACAACGCAACGGCGCCAGGCGAGCCCCACAGGCTGCTCTCGCTTTCTCTCGTGGTGTCTTCGTTCCCGGTGATCGTCAGTCCTTGACGGCGCCGGTCGTGGCGCCGGCGGTGATGTAGCGCTGCGCGACGACGAGCAGCGCGACCGCGGGGACGGAGGCCACGACGGCGGTGGCCATGATGGCGTTCCACTGTTGGTTGTTGTTGCCGATGTAGTGGTAGATGCCCAGGGTGATCGGCTGGTGGGTGCCGCCGGAGTCGAGGGTGCTGGCGAAGACGAAGTCCGACCAGGACCACAGGAAGGCGAACAGTGAGACGGTGATGGTGGCGTTGCGGCTGACCGGGAGCACGACGGACCGGAACGTGCGCAGGTGGCCCGCGCCGTCGACCGTGGCGGCCTGGACCAGCTCGTCGGGGATGCCGGACATGAAGGCGGTGTAGACGAGCACGCCGAACGGCACGGCGATGGTGGAGTCCGCCACGACGAGGCCGCCGACGCTGTTCAGCACGCCGAGGCGGAGGTAGACGGCGTAGCAGCCCATGGCCATCACGATGCCGGGGATCATCTGCGCGAGCAGCAGCACGAAGCCGAGCGCACCGCCGCCGCGCGGCCGCAGCTTCGCCAGTGAGTACCCGGCGGGGGCCGCGAGGGCGAGGGTCAGCGCCACGGTCCCGAGGCCTACGACGAGGCTGGTCCCCAGGTACGGCAACTGTTGGTGCAGCACGGCCCGGTAGCCGGCGATCGTGCCGTGGACGGGGAACCAGGAGGGCGGGGTGCGCCGCATGTCGGTGTCGCGGGTGAAGGAGACGTTGACCATCCAGTAGACCGGGAACAGCATGACGGCGGTCAACAACAGCCCGACGGCCGTCTGCCACCGGGTGGTGCGGCGGGCCGTCACGACGCGGCTCATGGCCGGCCCTGCCGTCGCTGGACGCGGATGTAGCCGAGGCCGAGGGCGACGGCGATGAGGATCAGGAGGTTGCCGACCGCGGCGCCGGGGCCGAACTCGGGCAGCAGGTTGCCGAAGCCGAGCCGGTACGACCAGGTCGCGAACGTTGTCGACGAGTCGCTGGGCCCGCCGCGGGTCATCACCCAGATGATGTCGAAGACCTTCAGGGTGTAGATGAAGCCGAGCAGCAGCGTGATCGCGGAGACCGGGCGCAGCAGCGGGAACGTGACGCGACGGAACTTCTGCCAGCCGGTGGCGCCGTCGAGCGCGGCGGCCTCGTCGACCTCGGCCGGGATGGCCTGCAGGCCGCTGTAGAGGATCACCAGGTTGAACGGGACTCCGATCCAGATGTTGGCGACGATGACCGACGCCAGCGACCAGCCGGGCGCGGTGAGCCAGTTGACCGGGGCGACGCCGATGCCGCGCAGCACCGCGTTCACCGCTCCGGATTCGCTGTTGAGCAGCCACGACCAGGTGGAGGCGGACACGATCAGCGGGAGCAGCCAGGGCACCAGGAACAACGCCCGTAGCGCGGTCGACAGCCGGAAGTGCCGGTTGAAGAAGACGGCCAGAGCCAGGCCGAGAGCGAACTGGGCGGTGATCGACGCCAGCGTGAACACCAGCGTGTGGGTGAGCGCCGGCAGGAACGTCGGGTCGTCGATCACCTTCCGGTAGTTGGCCAGGCCGGTGAACGGTGCGTCGCCCCGCACGAACGAGCGGACGGTGTAGTCGCGCAGGCTCAGGTCCAGGTTCCGGTACAGCGGATAGGCGTAGAACAGCAGCAGGTACACCACGACCGGGGCGCAGAACGCCCAGGCCGCCGCCTGCGCCCGCCGTTGCCGGTCGCGACGTGGCCGGCCGTGCCGGGTCCGCGATGGGGCCGGTGTGCCCGCATCACGGGCCGTGGTCGCGGCCGGCGCCTGGATCGTTCTCACGTACGGCCTGCCTCCGCTGTCTATTTCGTGGCCGTCGACGCGGTCTGCTGCGCGGCGGTGAGCGCCGCCTGGGGCGTCTTCGAACCCGAGAGGGCGGCCTGGAAGGCGTTCCACAGCGGCTGGGAGATCTTCGGGTACTTCGTGCCGAGGTTGTCGCCGGTGCGGCCCTTCGCGACCGCGACCGCGTCCACCCACACCTTCAGCTCCGGGTTCGCCGCGACCTGCTTGTCCTGTACGGCCGTGACGGGCGCGACGTAGGACAGCGTCGTGTCGGTGCTGTAGAGGTTGTCGGGGTTGGCCAGGCAGGACACGATCTTCTCGGTGGTGGCGTACCGGGCGGAGGCCTTCTGCGCCGGTACCGTGACGAACTCGCCGCCGGTGGGCGCCGGTGCCGTGCCGCCACTGCGGGCCGGAATCGGGATGATCCCGTACTCGAAGCCGGTCTTCTTGGCGTTCGCGAGCTGCCAGGTGCCGTTCTCGGCGAACGCGTACCCGCCGCTCGCGAACTCCTGCCAGCTCGTGGTCTGGGTGTTGGTGATGACCGAGTTGGGCGCGTACCCCTGCCCCAGCCAGTCCGCCCACAGGTTGAGGGCGGCCACCGCCGGTGGCGAGTCGAGCCGGGTCAGCTGCGCGCCGGCACCCCAGAACCAGGGCAGGAACTGGAAGGTGCCCTCCTCGGTGCCGATCGCGGAGAATGTGATGCCCTTCTTGCCGGCCGCCTTCACCTTGGCCAGCGCGGCCGTCAGCGACGCCCAGTCCGTGACGGTCGCCGGGTCGACGCCGGCCGCCTGGAGGACCTGCTTGTTGTAGTACAGCGCGAGGGTGTTCGCGCCGATCGGGATGCCGTAGGTCCGGTCGCCGGCCTGACCCGCGGCCAACAGGTTGGGCAGTACGCCCGAGGTGTCGATCTTGTTGTCGCCCGTGGTGGTGAGCACCCCGGCCTCGGCCAGCGTCGAGACCACCGGATTGTCGACGATGAGCACGTCCGGGGAGGTACCCTGCTGCGCCGCGAGCAGCGCCTTGCTGGTGAGGTCGGTGGTGTCGAAGCTGGTCCGTTTCACGGTCACGCCGGCTTCCGAGCCGCACTTCTTCGTCAGTTGCACCCAGGACGACGAGTCGTCGAACTGCGGGTACGGGTCCCAGAGGGTATAGGTGCCGTCGGCGGTGCTGCTCGCCCCTGAGCCCGGCGACGAGGAGCAGGCGGTGAGGCCGGCGGCTACCGTGAGAGCGGCCAGGGCGGCGAGTGTGCGCCTCGGTAAGGGACTTCTCTTCACCGGGATGCCTCCAGAAACGTCCGGTGTCCGCGACGCGGACTCGCCGGTTGAGGTGGTGTGTCGAGGTGGTCGAACCGATTCGCTGATGTGATTCGACAGACAATAGGTCTGGCTCGATGAAGGGTCAATACTCGACGGGCCGCCGTTGACAGCTGAAGCGGCCCGGATCTCGCCTTCTGCCGAATCGATTCGACATCATGGACGGGAGCGCGGATGACCATCGGGGGGGACCGCCGGCGAGCCGGGGTGTCGCGCCGCACGGTCTCGTACGCGCCGAGCGGCAAGCGGGCGTTCTCCGGGGCGACCCGCCGGCGCGTCCAGGACGTGATCGAAGAGCTCAACCTCCGTCCGAACGCGAGCGCCCGCGCCCTCAAGGACGGCCGCACCCGTACCAACGGCCTGGTCATCCCACCGGCGCAACGACGCCTGACCGACATGCAGGGGGCTTTGTCGCGCGCGTGGCGGAAGCAGCCGCCCAGGCCGACGTGGACGTGCTGTGCTGCTGTCGCCGTCCGGCGGCGACCACGAGCGATCCTTCGAGCGGGTCATCGGCGGACGCCGGGCCGGCGGCGTCTTTCATGGAACTCCGCCTCGAGGGCGCGAGGGTCGCCCGGTTGCCGCAGGCGGGCCTGCCGTTCGTGACCATCGGCCATGCCGCGGATCATCCGGGCCCGCGGTCTGTGGTCGGGTGTGCTGTCGCCCCGCTCGCGCGTCGGCGCCAGCACACCCGGGGGTGGCGCAGGGTCAGTTGCGTAGGGTCCATTGCTGGTTGGAGCCGCCGTTGCAGGCCCAGAGCTGGATCTTGGTGCCGTTGGCGGTGGCGGCGCCGGCGGCGTCCAGGCACAGTCCGGACTGCACGCCGGTGATGGTGCCGTTGGCGTTGAGGTTCCACTGCTGGTTGGTCTGGCCGTTGCAGTCCCAGATGATGACCGCGGTGCCGTTGGCGGCGCCCTGCCCGTTGGCGTCCAGGCACTTGCTGCCGTACACCTGCAGTTGCCTGCCCGAGGTGTAGGTGAAGCGCTGGTTGGACCCGCCCCGGCAGTCGTAGAGCTGCGCCTGGGTGCCGTTGGTCGTGCTGGCGCCCGGCACGTCGACACACCGTCCGGACCCGCCACCGACGATCTCGACGTTCTGCTGGCCGCCGCTGCC
>NZ_JBLYUB010000036.1:0-60040 GCF_049999945.1 Planosporangium spinosum
GTGGTGGTCGAGCGGCTCGCCGAGCGTGGGGTCACCGTCGACGTCGACGCCGGGGACCGGCCCGACGACGTGGCCTGGCTGTCGGAGGCGCTCGACCGCGCGGCGGCCCTGGACGAACCCGTCGACGGGCTCGTCGACGACGACGTCGACGAGCAGCAGACCGCCTCCGACCCGGACGTGGACACGGCCGAGCAGGCCCGCGCACGGCAGGAGGCGCGGGCCGCCCGGCGTGCCGAGGCGGCCCGCCGGCAGGAAGAGATGGCCGGCCATGTGCGGGCGGCGTGGCCGGCCGAGCGCGCCGAGAAGGTCATCGCCAGCGAGGCGTGGCCGGTGCTGGCGTACAAGCTCGACCAGCTCGACCGGGCCGGCTACGACGTGCAGGCGATGCTGCGTGCCGTCCCGAGCTTCATCGACCGGGCCCACACGCCGGCGGCGTACGCCTACCGGGTGATGGACGACGCGGTCACAGACATGGCTGCCGCCGAACGCGCCCAGGCCGCCGGTGCGCGGGCCGACGAACGCGACCAGCGCACCATTGACGGGGACTGGCGCGAGCGCGCCGGCGCGGCGCACGCGGCCGGCGACGACCAAACCGCCCGGGCGGCTGCTGACCGGGCTGACACCGCGTACGCGGCCGCCGAACGCGACGCCGACCGGGCCGCCAGCCACGAGGAACGCGCCGCCCAGATCGTCGCCCAGGGCTACCCAGACCGCACCGACACCGCCGTCGCCGAGGCCGCCACCGCGGCGACCGCCGCCACCAGCCCGGGGGCAGCACGGCCGGCACGCACTGTGGCCCGGCCGGTGACTCAGACCCGCGGCACGGCCCGGGCGCTGCCGCGCGAGCCCGGCGGACGATGACCGTTGACGTCACCCGCAGGGGTGACGAGCGGCTATCACCCGTGCCCGCAACCTGCGGGTTATCAGTGTGCGGGCCTACCGTGGCACCATGATCAATCCCGGTGCTCGTCCGGTCGACAACGCCACCGAAGCCGCTGCGGCGGCGAACATCAAGGTCTTCGTCGTCGCCGTGATGGAGCAGGGCGGCCAGCTGGCCGGCGACCCGATCCGCGACCCGGAAGCCGACCGGGGACGGCAGGTACGGCTACCTGTTGCCGGCCGCCAACAGCACCACGATCCGGGTGCTCATGGCTGGGGTAGAACTGCAGCGCGTGCGCGACGACCGGTCCACGAGCGCGCCCTGCCTGTGGGTCGGTGATGAGGCGTGGTGGTGGCACGACGCCGTCATGATGGCTGCCGCCGACGCCCACCCGACCGTAGCCGAACCTACTGACCAGACCGAGGGGTAGTGCCGCTGCTGTGCGGCGCCGCCGCTGGCCTCCCCGGCCTGCGCCCGCACCGGCTGCGTCACACCTACGCCACCCGACTCCGCCAAGGCGGCGCCGACCCCGCCCAAGTCCAAGCACTGCTCGGCTACAGCTCCCTGGACACCACCGCCCGGGTACTTCCGGGCCGGCTCCGCCGAACAGGCAGCCATCGTCGAGCGCGTCTTCGAGTAGGCTCCGTCGGACCTGCTGACCACAACCTGAGAGGCAGCTATGGCGGAGCCATCAATCTATACGACGTGGTTCTTTATCTAGTTCGATCAACCAGTGGGTGCCGTCGCGGTCAGTAAAGTCCACTTGGAGCTCAAATAGGCTCGGTAGCTCATCGGATGGCATTCCGAAGGGCCAGGCGACAGGAAGGTCCTTCAGGTTCCAGGTCAACAAATGCTGATCGTCGGCTTTTAGGACAGGCAGAGGCTTGGGATTGTTTGGGTGCGGAAGCATCACGTCGTCAACAGGAAACCAAAGACAGCTCTGCACCTTGAAGATTGGTTGATCGCCGTAATTCCCGACGGTCACCTGGTAGTCCCTCACCGCCACAAATTGGGTACCGCCGCATCCAGGGTTGTGCAGCACCACCGCGCGGGCCTGCGGTGTTGCTGCAGAAAGACGTCCCGAGCCGAGGGTGGACAGCGTTTGGGGTGGTTCGTTGGTTGACCTCATCCTCGGGAATCGTACCGAGGGGTCAAATCGGAGATCACCCATGGCATCTTTTTGCGGTTGGGGTGGCGCGTCCCGGGGCTCGCCCGAATCATCCAGGTCCCTTAGCGCACGAACGTCAGCACGCAAGTGAGTGCCTAGGCCGCGACGCACGAGAACGATGATCTCTCGTGCTTCGCAATCTGGGTTGTCGCAGTAGAGTTCGACTCGAAATGGGTCTTGCTCCCTGTCACCGTAGGACCGCCTAAGCATCTGCGTGCCACAGAAGTAGCACGGATATGCCAAGTAGCCATCGCTTTGGTCGCGGGCGCGACGAATCGCGGGCTGGTCTCCCTCGCCGTAGCCCGTCTTGTCGAGTGCCTTCTTAGGCTCCTCTGGGACTGGCCAGCCCTTTGCGACGTGTATTGACCGCACGATCTCACGTGCGGCCCTCTCGGCGTTCTCAGCCTTCTCCGCGACGTAGCTAGCCCACTCCCAGTGCTCCTTGCCGCGCTGGTCAAGCTTGCCGTCCCAGGCTCCCACGACCAAGCGTGCGGCGTACTCGAGTTGTCCGGTCAGCCCGGTGACCCACGCTGAAGTCTCGGCATCCAGTTCGCGGGCAGCCTTGGAGTTTGGAACCGCACGTGCTTGACGTTTACCGGCTAGCTCTTGGTCCAGTTCGGCAGCAGGATCAGTGGCCTCCTGTTCGGAAGCACTGCGATTCGGCGGATCTTCGAAGTCGCGGGCAGCGACCCACAACTTCTGGAACTCTTTGACGATGTCGCCGTCGCCAGCGAGAGCCATCACGACTACTTCAAGATGTCCGTAATTGGGTAACTTTTCGCATCGCAGCACGGAATGCACCGTACTGTGGCTAATTACCTGAGTTCGTTGAGCGAGAACCCGAGTGCTCGGCTCTCCGTGTTCGCGGTGCAGGCGCTTAATTCGGAACCGCAACTGGTCCAGCGGATTGGGTTGGTCGGGTTCCCCGTTCAGGTCGGTCACGCGATGCTCTTCCTTGATTACGGCGTACCCGATCAGAGTGTCAGAACTTGTAAACGGGCGCGACCCCCCCCGCAGCCTAGCGGGTGAGTCATCGTCAGTGTTCGTAAAGATCGGTTTTGTGTTGTAAGCCGTCGTCACGGATCGTAAACGTCGCTGGTGAGGTGCATCAGGATGGAGTCACCGCGCCACCGGCCCGGCTCCGCTTTCATGACGCTCTACGTCGCCAACGTGCCAAACCGATGTGGGTGTCATAGCGGTCTGCTCTCTCATCGAAGGGATCTTCTTAGCCATGACCGATCCGACCCTGGTTGCGCTCCTGCCTGCTGTGATGGTTGGAGCATTGGGGGCGGTATACCTGTGGTCAGCCGACCGAAGCCGGCGAACGCGCGCCTGGCGCTTGCTGATGCTTCTCTTCGGTATCCGCCACTGACTGGGCTGTCCAGCAAGACCGAGGCAGTCTTACCTGCGCCACTGGGATCCGTAAGGTACGGGCGGGCAGTCAGGCTCGTCACTGTTTGTCCGTACC
Source organism: Planosporangium spinosum (assembly GCF_049999945.1). NCBI lineage: Bacteria > Bacillati > Actinomycetota > Actinomycetes > Micromonosporales > Micromonosporaceae > Planosporangium > Planosporangium spinosum. Next base: position 3,517 of record NZ_JBLYUB010000036.1, read on the forward strand.
TTGCGGACTTCCGGTCAGCGCCTTGGCCATTTGCACTCCAACGAAGCCCAAGTCACGACATGCCGACAAACGGGGTTGCCGGCGGTTGCACGGTTAGGCCAAGGTCGATTCATGGCCACGGGGGAGGAACCGGCCAGGTCGACGCTTGGCCCGATCGCACGCGCACGGTTCGCGCTCACCGCGCTGGAGACGCTCGACCGGCTGACCGAGTCCGGCCAGCCACCCACCGACGACGACCTGGCGGCGCTGCGCGGCTGGCCCGGCTGGGGGCCGCTCGCGCCGGCGCTGCAACCCGGGGTGGGCGGCACGTGGGCCGAGATCGGGCAGCGGCTGCGCTACCTGCTTCCGCCCGAGGCGATCCGCGAGGCCGAGCAGGCTACCTACAACGCTTTCTACACCCCGGCCGAGGTCGCCGACGGAGCCTGGCGCATCCTGCACGGCCTGGGCTTCGCCGGCGGCCGGGTGCTGGAGCCTGGCTGCGGGGCGGGCGCGTTCATGGCCACCACCCCGGCCGAGCTGACCGGCCAGGTGCGATGGCTGGGGGTGGAGCGGGACCCGACCACCGCCCGTATCGCCGCGCTGCTGCACCCGGATGCCGAGGTGGTCAATGAGCGGTTGGAGCGGGCCCGGCTGGCCGCGGCGTCGGTCGACGCGGTGATCGGCAACGTGCCGTTCGGGGACGTGACCGTCTACGACCCGGCGGCGCCCAAGCCGGTCACCGACGGCATCCACAACTACTTCATCTGGCGCTCGATCCAGGCGCTGCGTCCCGGCGGCGTGGCGGTGCTCATCACCTCCCGTTACACCCTGGACGCCGCTGACCCGGCCGCCCGGGCGGCGTTCGCCGAGGACGCCGACCTGCTCGGCGCGATCCGGCTGCCCGGCACGGCGTTGGAGCCCGGCGGCACCCGGGCGGTCACCGACATCCTGGTGCTGCGCCGGCGCAAGCCGGGCGAGGCCGCCCGCGACCCACAGGCGTGGATGGACACCGCCGACCCGTTCGCCGACCACCCCGACATCCCGTACAGCGAGGTCGAGCGGCGGGTCAACGCCTGGCTGCTGGCCCGGCCGGAGATGGTGCTCGGCGAGCTGACGCCCGACACCGCAGTGCGCTACGGGTTCAACCTGGCCGTCACCCGGCCCGACGGCGCGCCGTCCCTTGAGATCGACCTGGCCGCGGCCGCCGACCGGATCGTCGCCGAAGCGGTCGGCGCCGGACTGGCCCACGACGTCGACCCGGCACCGGCGCCGCTGACCGCGCTGTCCACCCGCGACGACGGCCGCAAGGAGGGCTCGTTCCACATCATCGACGGCGCTGCGATGCAGGTCGTCGACGGGCAGCTGGTGGCTGTCACCGAGCGCCGCCAGGGCGAGGAACGGCCGCTGTCGGGCAAGGCCCTCGCCGAGCTGACCGCGCTGTGCCAGCTGCGCGACGCGGTGACCGAGCTGCTGGCGGCCGAGGCCGACCACAGCCGCCCGGACGAGGCGCTCACCCCGATGCGGCAACGGCTGGAACGCCTCTACGACGCCTACGTCGCCGCCTACGGGCCACTCAACCGTTGCACCCTGGTCAGCGGCGAGCCGGACCCGGAGACCGGGTTCGCCACGGTCAGCCGCCGCCGACCGGCGATGGGCGGGTTCCGCCGCGACCCGGACTACGCCACGGTGCTGGCGCTGGAGATTTGGGACGACGACACCGCCACCGCCACCAAGGCACCGATCCTGACCAGGCGGGTCAACAAGCCGGCCGAACGCGTCGAGCGAGCCGAGACCGCCGCCGAGGCGCTGGCGCTGTGCCTGGACGAGCACGGTCGGCTGGACCTGCCCACCGTGGCCAGGCTGCTGAACATCGACGTCGCCAACGCGCCGGCCGAGCTTGGCGACCTGGTGTACGCCGACCCAGCCACGGGGGAGTGGATCACCAGCGACGAGTACCTGTCGGGCAACGTGCGAGCCAAGCTGGAGGCCTCCCGCGCCGCGGCCGAGGCCGACCCGGAGCGGTGGGCGCGCAACGTCGCCGCGCTGGAGAAGGTGCTGCCGGCAGACCGGGGCCCGGAGTGGATCCGACCCCGGCTGGGCGCGTCCTGGATCCCGGCCAGCGACGTGCAGGCGTTCATCGGCGAGGTCATCGGCGGCCGCTGCCGGGTGAGCTACGAGCGGGTCACCGCCACCTGGGAGGTGGCCGGGCCGCGGGCGGGGAACATGCCGGCCGCGGCCACCACCGAGTGGGGCACCGACCGCGTCGACGCCTACCGGCTGGTGGAGCTGGCGCTCAACGGCCAGCCGGCGACGGTGTACGACACGGTCGTCGACGACGAGGGCCGCGAGCGGCGGGTACGCAACCAGGATGAGACGCTGTTGGCCGTCGAGCGCCAGCAGGCGCTGCGCGAGCGGTTCGGCCAGTGGGTGTGGGAGGACCCGGAGCGCACCGACCGGCTGGTGGCCGAGTACAACCGGCGGTTCCGCTCGCACGTGCCGCGCCGGTTCACCGGCGCCCACCTGACCTTCCCCGGGCTGGCCGCCGACGCCACGCCGTACCCGCACCAGCTGGACATGGTCGCCCGGTCCCTGGCCACGCCGATGACGCTGTGCGGGCACGGTGTCGGCGCCGGCAAGACGCTGACGATGTTCCTCACCGCGGTCAAGGCCAAGCAGCTCGGGCTGGCCCGCAAGCCACTGATCATCGTGCCGAACCACCTGTTGGAGCAGATCGCCCGCGACGGCGCCCGGTTCCTGCCCGGCGCGCAGATCCTGATGACCACCAAGGACGACCTCAAGGACGCCCGGGCACGCAAGCTGTTCGCCGCCCGCTGCGCTACCGGCGACTGGGACGCGGTGGTGATGACCCACCAGGCGTTCGCCGCACTGCCGGTGCACCCGCGCACCCAGGCCGACTACGTCAACGACATGGCCGCCCGGCTGCGCGAGGCCCTGGCCAACCACCCCGACGACGGGTCGCGGCGCATCAAGCAGATCGCCAAGCAGATCGACCGGATGGAGGCCCACGCCCAGGACCGGCTGGCCCACGCCACCGACGACGGCGTGTACTTCGAGCACCTCGGCGTGGACTTCATTCAGGTCGACGAGGCGCACTACTTCAAGAACCTGTTCCTGGGCGCGACCACCGAGGGCTTCCAGATCGCCCCGTCCAAGCGTGCCACCGACCTGGACCTCAAGCTCAACTGGCTGCGCGAACGCGGCGGCCGCGCGGTCATGTACACCGGGACCCCGGTGCCCAACAGCCTGATCGAGGTGTTCGTCTGGCAGCACTACCTGCAACCGGAACGCCTTGAGGAGCTGGACCTGGCGCACCCGGACGCCTGGGCCCGCACGTACGTGAAGTTCGAGACCGGCATCGAGATCGCCCCGGACGGGGCCAGCTTCCGGCTCAAGACCCGCCCGACCGGGCTGGTCAACAAGGCCGACCTGCGGCTGATGCTGTCCGAGGTCGCCGACATCCGGGCCGTCGCCGGGCTCAACCTAAGCCGCCCGGACCCCGTCTACACCATCGAGGCGATCCCCGGATCACCGTTGCAGCGCGCCTACGTGCGCTGGCTGGGCGAACGCGCCGACCGGATCTCGGGCAACCGCACCGACAACATGCTCAAAATCTGCTCCGACGGGCGCAAAGCTGCCCTGGACATGGAGCTGGTCGGCATCCCCGACCCCCACCCCGGCAAGGTCGACGCCGTGGTGCGCCAGGTGGTGGCCAACTACCACGCCACCAAGGACCTGCAGTTGCCCGGCGACGAGGGCACGGACCGCCGCGGCGGCCTGCAAATCATCTTCTGCGACCTGGGCACCCCGAACGCCAAGAAGGGAGACCAGGCCTATGGCAAGATCCGCGCCGGGCTGGTCGCCGGCGGCATCCCGGCCACCCGGATCCGGTTCATCCACCAGGCCACCACCGACACCGCTAAGGCCGCCCTGTTCAGCTCCTGCCGCGCCGGCGAGGTATCGGTGCTCATCGGCAGCAGCGACAAGCTGGGCGTGGGCACCAACGTGCAGACCCGGGTCACGCACATGCACCACGTCGACCCGACCTGGCGCCCCGCCGAGATCGAGCAACGCGAAGGCCGCGGCATCCGGGCCGGCAACCTCAACCCCACCGTCGGCATCACCCGCTACGTCACCGAGGGCAGCTTCGACAGCTATATGTGGCAGACCCTGGAGCGCAAGCAGAAGGGCCTCGACGGGTTCTTGTACGGCGATGACGACGACTCGGAGATGGAGGAGATCAGCGACGCCGCCCTGTCCGCGGCCGAGGCCAAGGCCCTCGCCTCCGGCAACCCGATGCTGCTGGAGAAGGCCGAGGTCGACGCCGAGGTGTCCCGGCTGACCAACCTGGCCACCGCCCACACCCGCAATCAACGGCGGCTGCGCGGCGACATCGAGACGTGGCGGCGCCAGATCGGCGTGCTCGACCAGCGGGTGGCCGCCCTGACCGCGATCGCCGCCCGCGCGGCCGGCAGCCGCGACCAGGCGTGGTACACCCCCGGCGGGCAGCCGATCGCCGTCGACGACGTGCCCGCCCGGCTCGCCGCCGCCGTCACCGAGGCCACCACCAGCCGGTACGGGCCGACGCTGACCTGGCGCGACCTGCGGATCACCTTCCAGGCCGACCACAGCCAGTGGCGCAAAACCACTCTCACCGCCAAGGTGGTGGCCGACTGGCGCCACGAGATCGAGGTGCCGCTGACCGAGACCTGGACCAACAAGGGCCAGCACTGGCGCATCCGGGAGGCCATCACCACCGCCGTCGACGGCGCCGCCGGCACCGCCGACGAGCTGCGCCAACGCATCGCCGACCTGCACGCCCGCATCGCCGACGCGCAGGCCCGCCTCGACCAGCCCTTCGCCCACAGCGACGAGCTCGCCGCCGCCCGCGCCCGCCGCGACCAGGTCGCCGCCGCGCTCGAAGAGGCCGCCAACGACGACACCCCCGACCACGCCACCGACCCGGACGCCCCACCCCGACTGACTGCCGAGCAGGAGCTGGAGCTGCTCGTCGCCGAGGCCCAGGCGCAGGCCCGCGCCGCGCTGCCGGCCGAGCCGATCGTCATCGACGCCGCCCCGGCCGCCAGCGAGGCGGCGGCCGCGGACGACCACGACCAGGTCGACGAGCACACTGCCGCCGCGCCGGCCACCGATACGCCGCCGGCAACACTGCCGGTGGCCGCCGAGGCGCCAGCCGCGCCGCCCGCGGCTGAGGTCGGACAGCCTGCACCGCCGACTCCTGCCGAGACGGTCGCCCCGTCGCCGGCGGCCCGCGCCGCCGCGGCGTTCACCGGCCGCAAGCCCACCCCCACCGCGGAGACGCTGCCCATCCCGGTGCCCACGCCTCGCCGCGAGGAGCCCACTCACGTGGCCCGCCCGGCCCGCCGGCCGGCAGCGCCGCGCGGGTTCGCGCCGGCGTCCAGCGCCGCGTTCGAGCAGCTGGACCTGTTCGCGTCCGCCCCGCCACAGCCTGCCCCACCGCCACACAGCGACGTCACCGCCGGCCCGCAGCTGGACCTGCTCGCCGAGCTGACCCCGGCCGCCGACGCCGCCCAACGGGCCGCGGCCGCCTACCCAGCCACCAACACCCCCGCCGCCACGGCGATTTCACCCACCGCGCCGGCGCCGGTGCGCGCCGGCGAACCCACCCAGGAGCGAGGCGAGGCCCGATGACCGTCATACCCGCGCGCTACCGTCACGCCATGACCGACCACGGGCCCTACATCGCCGCCGTCGCCACCGCGGTGCGGGCCGCCGAGGTGCCGCTCGTCGACACGGCCGCCACCACCGAGGCCGGTCGTCGCCAGGCCCGGCTGCGCCTCGACCCACAGGCCACCGTCGAGGCGTTCGGCGACGCCGTCCACGTCGAGCTGCACTGGGACGAGGAACGCGGCTGGCGCTACGTCGCGCACTACGAACCACACACTGGCCTCGCCAACACTCCCGTCTATCTCGGCATGGGCGTGCTCGCCACCCCGACCGAGGTCGCCAACTGGATCGCCGCCGTGCTCATCAACCCCGGCATGATCGCCAGCTACGGCGACGACGAGATCGACCCCGCCCGCACCGCCGGCAGCGCCGACGCACAGTTCGAGGCCGAGCTGGCCGCGTACGGCACCCCTACCACCATCTGAAATTCAGCGCCCGGCACGGTGCCGTCGACATGCCGGACCCATCGATGGCATCGCCCCTGCCTTGCATCGCGCAACTACCATGACTCCTCGAAAGGCCACACGTGCCGTAAGGCAAAAGACCGGCAGGGTCAGGTGTGGGCGGCGACCGGTAGAGCAGGCTCGTGGCGGATCCGCGGGGGAACTCTGCCGAGGACGAACTTGCCGGCGGGGGCACGCGAGAGAAGGTTGACGACCTCGCCCCCTAATGCCCAGTCACGAAGCGCGGGGCGCTCGTAGTCACGAGTGTGTGCCGCCGGACTCCAAGGAGTTCGTCGTGCTCAACTGGGCATCCCTGCCGGACTGGCTCGGACTCGTGTTGACCCTCGTGATCTATCTGTTCCCCCGGCCAGAGCGCAGGCCACGGGGCAAACACTGCCTGCGACGCGGACGACCGAGTCGACGTCGGGGCTGACGAGCGGCGCCGGCAAGCCGGCGATCTCGATGGCGCTACGCGCCCCCGCTTCTTCCTAGCGCGCCCTCAGCTTGGCACCGGCCGACTCCCGGTCAAGGGCCGCAAAGCATCTTGGGAAATCCGTCCAAGATCCTTTGCTCTTCGACCCTTGACCGCGAGCCTCCTCGGCCGGTGCGCGGCGCTGAGAAGAGCGGCGGGGCAGCCCGCCGCCACGCCCATCGGGCGCGCGATCCCTCGCGCAAGCGCCGTCGGACGCATGCGCCGTAGGCGACTGGGAGGAACGATGACCGGCACCGCTGTGTCCGTATGAGACGATGCCTGGCGGATCCTGTGCACCGCCGACGCACACACCCACCGCCCACTGGTGGCCTGGGCCGCCGGCGTGATCTCGGCCGGGACGGCGTGCGAGCTGGTGCGCTAAGCCGCCACCCGCGCGACCTGGCGCTGGCCGAATACTGAGCGGGGCAGCGGGGCAGCGCCGCTGTCGTCTATCATCAACGCCATCGCTACCAACGGGATCCGTATCGCTTACATCGTGGCGTTCCTTGCCATGGTGGCTGTCGGCATGATGCTGCACATCTCGACGCTGCTTGCCGTGGCCATTGGCGTCTTTGTCATGCTCCCCATAGCCATCGCCGACCTCGTTGTTTCCCGGCGCCGCAAGAGAGCCGCCGCCGACCGATAGTCGGTTGGCTAGGGGGCGGCCCTTAGCGGTCGAGCATCGCGGGCTAATGGTGATCTAGTACGGACGGCTGAACTCATATGGAGTCTGCCGACTCGGCCGGTCATTAGGGGAGCGGACCGTGCATTACTATTCTGTTTTTCTCGTGCTTCGTCGCTTTGCGCGTTTATCCCGGGTCTAAGAATCGCGCTGTAAACGGACGGCGTGCGGAATGCGCGAGTGGCGGCCACCGGACCGGTGGCCGCCACTCGCGTAAGCCTCTCGCGGCGTTACCTACATTCGTTGTCGTTTACGACGACGCCCTGCTGTCCCGACTGGTCAGTGAGATTGAACTGGAAGCAGCGGGAGTCACTCGCGTCGATTGACGTGCCGATGCGGTACAGCGCCAGGAACAGGGTCTTCAGGTTGAGGGACACGGCACCACACGCCATTGTGGCCAGCGACCGCAGTGCCGCGTGCGGGATCTTGCCGATGGTCGAGCAAGACACGACGATGGCGGTGCCACCAGCCGCACTGATTGCTACCGCGTAGCTCCGTGCCTCGTAGCCCCACATGTTGAGATATATGTTCCACCCGTAGCTAAGCTTCGGGTCAGTTACGACCGGGAACGTAGCGCCGGTCACGTCGGTGTGCTGCACCAGGGTGGAGCCGTCGACCTGGTAGTTGGTCGGCAGGTCCCGTCCTGTGGCGTCCTTGGCCCAAGGCGCTTCAATCATCCCGGTGATTTTTCCGGTGTTTTCCTCGACGAGGGTGAAGCCCGCGCCGGTCGGTACCAGCTTTACCCCTGCTGGCAGGTCAAGGCGGTAGCTCTGGGTGGTGGGAGCTGACTGGGTGCGCAGCACATTGATGATCTGCGCGCCACCGGCAGTCGGCCGGACGACGGTGTCGGTGTCTCGTGCGACATCACCGAAGGAGCGGCCTGCGCCCAAGGGTTGGGTTTGGCGATGATTGGCCCCCATCAGGGTCATGGTGACAGTTTCGCCGGCGGCGCTGACCTTGGCAGCCGGGGTCGCCGTGTCGATTGTTACTGCGCCGTTGCTGGCAATGGTTGGACCGGACTGCTGGTTTGCGTCGGCACGCTCCAGCGCCGCGCTGACCCGGTTGGTTAGCGGAGTTGGCGCTGCTGTCGATGTCGCAGCCTGCGCGGTTCCTGCAATTCCGGTCACAAATGCGACCACAGAAATGGCCACGCCTACGTTTCGCTTGACTGTCACAAGCATCCAATCTGCCAGCGCTGTAGCGCATTTAATAGATGCGGGTAACTTTAAATTGCCGCAGTCTGGGTCACTATCCCCAAGCTGGGAGACATAAATCACAGTTGATGAATACCCGACAATTGCGTATCGGATTTCCTGGCCTCACTCTAAGGCGATATAAGGCAGCAGTTGTTAAGGTTGTGGCAACCGGGGGCATAGCGTGCTTTCGATAGACTTCGGTTGTCATAGCGTGCCGACTGTCCTGGGGGATCCGATGCCGAGGATGTTGAGGCTGCCGTCGACAGGCCGACTGCCTGACGGCCCTCACCGCAGTTTTGTCGAAGAGTTTTTTATGCACTACCGTGAGGCGGGCCGACCTCCGCTGCGCGTCATCGCCACATGGATCCAGGTCAACGCTGACTCTCGCGACCTTCCTGGCACCGCAAGCACGGAGACGATCCGCCGGGTCCTTACCGGCGTCAGCGTTCCGCGCACCTGGCTCACTGTTGAGACGATCCTGGAAGCCCTTTGTGGCATCGCTGGTAGGAGCACAGGCGAAGAACGATGGCCCGAGGACAACTCGAGCGCGACGTTCAAGGACGCGCTGAAGGAGCGCTGGAACGCCGCGCTTGACCACTACGAGGCAGACCTGCCCACGTTGCCGCCACGCCCCAGCCCCATTTCTGCATCAGCACCGAGTTCGCAGTTCGGCGATCCGTGGGCGTCGGTGCAACCGGCGCGCTCACCGTTCGACGACGAACCACTTTTCTAGCGCCGGACCCACCTCTGGCTGTCCCTTTACGGACTTCCAGGCACGCGGCCGGGGAGGGCCTGTGCCGATCCTCCCCGGCACCTGGTCAGATCGGGATAACCGGTCCGCCGCCGGCGAGGCCGCCGTAGAGGCCGGGCTGAGCGGTGAGCACGTCGCAGTCGTGGTCGATGGCCGCCAGCACCGCGGCGGCGGCGTCCAGGCGCCCGACGATGTCGTAGGTGGCGGCGAGCGCCTGCCAGTCCTCGGGATCGGGGGCGAGCAGCGTGGTGGCGTGGTGGTTGACCAGCAGGTCGAGCCGGTCGGTGTCGGTGATCGCCCAGCGCGCCTGGGCCAGGCACAGGATCGGTAGGCCGGCCGCGCCGCTGTCGTCGGCAACCTCGGCGAGCGTCTCGCCCACATGGACCGAGCCGTGGGTGAAGTCGCGGATCGCGGAAGCGTCGAGGATGACGCGGATCGGCCGGGGCTGGCCGGTCACGCGGCGTCGGCGGACAGGCCGAGCTGTCGGCGCAGGGCCTCACGCACCTCGGGGGTGCGGCGCTCGGCGGCGGCGAGCCGCTTGCGACGGGCCTCGGCCTTGCCCTCAGCGGTGACGGTGATCCCGGCAGTCTCCAGCATCGCGGCGGTGTCGTCGCGCAGGTCGGGGCCGGGTGTCGTCACGTGTTCGAGGATACCGCCGGTGTCCTGGTCAGTCATCGGACTGCCTCCCATCGGGCTGGCCTGGCGCTACGCCGACCGGGCTGGTCGGCAACGTGCGGACGGTGACTGCCCGGCCGGGCGGGGCGAGGACGGTGGCGTCGCCGGCGGCGTCGAGGGTGAGGATGAAGCCGCCCAGATTGGCCCGGCGGTCGGTGGTGGCGGTGTCGTCGAGGTCGAAGCCCAGGGCGTCGACCGGCAGATCCACGACTGGGTACATCTCCCCTCGCTGCCAGCTGTACGGGGAGGGCAACCCCTCCAGATGGTGCAGCCGTCGGCCAGGCCGGAACCGCACCCGGGGGCGGTCGTACCCGGCCACGGCGATCGGGTCGCCGGCGACGGTGAACCCGGCGACGATCTGGCGCTGCCTGCTGCCCAAGACAGCGGCCACCCGGGCGGGGTTGATGTCGCGGTCGGCGAGATTCCAGTCGCCGAGCACCACCTCCTCCACCGTGCTCTGGCCGCGCAGCACCTCGGGCCACCGTCCACGGACGTTGACTACCAGCGCGAGGTCCCTGTCGGTCATGCTCCTCATTCGGTCGGAAACGTCATCGGTACCATACATTCCATAATAACTATATAGAAGCAGTAGACTGGCACCAGATCTTCCATGCCTCCATAAGTGGAAGTTATGGAGGCCTTTTTGTCACACGTCTCGCGTACGCTGAAACCGTCGGGTTGGCATAAAAGCGATATACCGGGAGCTAAGCCGTGGACAGCCATGAACCGCCGGCCAAGTCCGGCACCATCGCCCTGATCGGCCGACTGGATGAACTACTCGGTCAAGGCGGCGAGATCAACCGGGCCTTCACCAAGGCAGTCATGGCCGACGCCCACCCAGCCGGCCCCGACGCGGTCGCCGGAGCATGGCACGAACTCGCCGACTTGCTCACCCTGGCGACCGGCTACGCCCGCCGGCTAGCCAGGACACCGGTCGCCGGCCGGCCGGAAGACCGGTGACCGTACGCCAGCTGTACATGCGAGTACACGTCATCCGCGATGCCAGAACCTGCGAGGAAGAACAGCAGTGACCGACCAACCCGCCCCACCGGTGCTCGCCGGCGAGATCCTGCCCGCTGGCAACGCAGTCGTGCCGGCAACCGAAACGTCTCGGACGGCCGGCCCGGACGTCGACGCGCTGGTGCGCCAGTGGCTGGTCGAGTACCCCTCGAAGCACACCCGCGACGCCTACCGCCGAGACCTCGCCGAGTGGTTGTCCTATTGCGACAACTCCGGCCTGGAACCGGTGGTCGATCCGACCCGCACCCACGTCGCGGCCTGGCTGCGGCTGCGCGAGGAGCTGCGCGAGAGCAACTCGACGCGGGCCCGCCGGCTGGCCGCGGTGTCGGCCTGGTACCGGTGGCTACTCGCCACCGGCCACCGCAACCCGGAGGCGGGCAACCCAGCCACCGCGCTGGACGCCCGCAACAAGCCGAAGATGCGACCGCTGACCTCGGCGGCCGCGCTCACCCGCGACGAGGCCGAGCGGCTACTGGCCGCCGCGGACGCCGACACCGGCGGCGCAGGCCTGCGTACCCCGGCGATCGTCGCGCTGCTGCTGTACTGCGGACTGCGGGTGTCCGAGCTGGTCCACGCCGACCTCGACCAGCTCGGCTACGACCGGGGCCACCGGGTACTGCGGTTCATTACCAAGGGCGGGCAGCCGCACGTGGTTCCGCTGCCGGCCAGCGTGCTGCGCCGGCTCGACCCCTACCTGGCCTCCCGCCCCGACCTGGCCGGCGACCGGCTGCCGACCCACTTCGCCGGCGTGCGCCCGGCCCGGCCGCTGTTCGCCACCGTCACCGGCGGCCGGCTCGACCGGGGCGCGGTGTGGCGGCTGCTGCGTCGGCTGGCCAAGCGCGCCGGAATCAAGGTCACGATGAGCCCGCACGTGCTGCGCGCCACCTGCGCCACCCTCTCGCGTGACGCCGGCGCGGCCCTCGACCAGGTTCAGGAGCTGCTCGGCCACAGCGACCCCCGCGTCACCGCCGGGTACGACCGGCGGGCCGGCCGTCTCGACCACTCCCCGGCGCTGGTCCTGCAGCGCTTCCTGCACGATCCGGCCGACGCCGCCCCAGCCGGGGACAGCGCCGCGTGACAGGTTCCGGACAGGCGACCGCGCACCCATCTGTCAAGATCGAAATAGGAGGACCAATATGGACCGAGGAATACGCGGTGGTCTGGGTAACTGGAACGCCGACGAGGTCGACCGGTTCGAGCTGGCGCAGCAGACGCTGCGTACCCTGATCGCCGCCTACAGCGCCCGGATCGCCGGCGCCAACGACGTCGAGGCCGATCGCCTGCGCGCGGAGCGGTCCCGCTACGCCGACGAGCTACGCCGGCTCGACCCCACCGACACCGCCACCCTGGCCCGGATCGCGGCCGACTACCCGGCGCTGGTGGACCGGGTCCGCAACCTGCGGTGAGCCAGCTCGACCCCCAGGAGCCTCGGCTCACCGAGGCTGAGGCTGCGCGCATCTTCGTCCAGGACATCGTCCCGGACCTGCTGGCCGGCGGTCAGCCCAGTGAACAGCCGATCGTAGTGATCGTGGCCGGTCAGCCCGGCGCCGGCAAGTCCCGCGCGCAGGCCGCCCTGCTTGCCGCGTTGGGCCGCGAGGACACGGTGTCGATCGACGCCGACGACCTGCGCCCCTACCACCCCCGCTACGACGAGCTAGCCCGCGCCGACGACCTCACCGCCTCGGCCCGAGCCCACCCGGAAGCCGCCCGGTGGGTCAGCATGGCCATCGACTACGTCATCACCCGCCACGTCGATGTCGTCGTGTCCGCCACGCTCGGCAGCCCCGACACCGCCGCCACAATGATCGACCGGTTCCGCCAGGCCGACTACCGGGTCGAGGTCGCCGTGGTCGCCGTCGACGACGTGCGCAGCCGACTCGGCGTGCTGTCGCGCTACCAGAGCCAGCGCGACCAGCTGGGCATCGGCCGGTACGTGCCGCCCGACGCCCAGCGCCGCGCGTACACCGGGCTGCTCGACACCGTCGACCGCATCGACCGCGAGCACCTGGTCGACGCCGTGCACGTCTACAACCGCAACGGCCAGCAGCTCTACACCAACCAACGCGCCGCGACCGGCTGGGACCAGACGGCAGGTACCCGCGCCGCCATTGAGATCGAGCGTGCCCGCGGGTGGACCCCTGACGAGGCCACCCAGGTCGTCACCACGGCGAACGAGCTCGCTCGGTACCTGCGCGTCGAGCTGCGCGGCGAACTGGCCGCCGTCGTCCGCGACGCCCGTGACCGGGTACACGCTGTCCGGGCCGACTCCCCGGAATCAGCCGCCCCGACCACCAGCGTTGACCCTGCCCACCGAGCTGCCCAAGCCTGGTCCACCCCGACCCAGCAGGCGCTCCGCAGAGCCTCCCCGCCGTTGACGCCGCCCCCTACCCGGTTCACGCGCCAGGACGAACGCGACGACCGCGGTCCTGCCCGGTAACCAGCACGGCGGCTGCCGTGGTGGGTCAGTGGCAACCGACCTGGACAGCAGGTCCGTCCACAGCCGAGGACCGGAAGCGGCGCGGCAGTCACAAGGCTCTTCGGGTACGAGCGCGCCCACAAGATCAGCCAGGTCTACGTCACCACCTGCGGCTTCTCCGATCAGGCACGGCAACCGCAAGGTGACGTCCACCGGCGGCCCGCCTGATCTTCACGGCCGACGAGCGGTTCGACGTTCGGGAGCTGTGAAGATCAGGCGGGCTAGCCCAATGGGCAGCTACTCCCGCTGGTCGGTCTGCTCGATGACGTCGGCGTCATCGCGCTCGTGGCCGCGGTCGCGGTCCCACCGCCACCCGTACCGTGATGCGGCGGTGAGCACGGCCGCGAGGCCGAACAGTACTGCGGCCAGACCCCACAGCGCCTCGCCGGCGATGACCAGGGCGCCAGACAGGAGGAGAACGCCGACGGTGATGACCGTCGGCAGAACCGCCCGCCATCCTGCGCGGTCCTGGAGGGCCTTGCCGTGGGCAGATGGAACTGGCGGCCGGACCGGCCGCTGTTCTTCATTCATGATCTTTTAAGCCTTTCCGAGCGTTGAACTGCGGGTTTGGACTGGTAGCACCTAAAACCTTAAGGCTTACGCCGCAGCCGAATTGGCCTCCCGAAGTTGCCGCAACGGGAAACCGGACACCGCGCTTGCCGTGGATATCATCCCCTCCCCGGGCGGCGCGCGCAAACCATCCCCCGAGCGCCGTCACGAGTTTCGCGGAGGTCCCTTATCCAAGGCGTGCGCGAGCGTGCACGTGCGCGTGGCGCGGTGCCGGCGCGGGATTGTAAGTACGCCCTCCACACTCGCCGCCCCCCGGCGGCGCGTGTGGCATTCGTGGTCGGTTGCTCGGCGACGCTGGGGGTTCGGACAAGGGCCCAGCTGGTGCCGCCTGGGTCACTGGATTAGCGAGGTCACAGGTTGATAACTAGCGGGGTCACGGAACGATAACGAGGCACAACTGTGAACCACGTCATCACGAGGCGTCACTGTAAGTGATGCCTGCAACGCCGCAGGTCAACGGTGTGGAGTGAGTCCGGCTGACTCACTCCCAGTGAGTCGGCCGGACTTTGTCGTGTCAGCATCTACGTGTCGTTGCTTGCTTGACGAAACGTATGCGCCACTCCATGGCATCGGGAGGCAAGTCTATGACGCTGTCTGGTGGTTTTGACGTTTGAACGTCAAAACTTCGTAGCAAAGTTCGTGGTAAAACCCGATCTGACGATGCGGTGCACCATTGTTGTTCGGCGGGGCTATTCGGGTTTGCGACTCCACTCTTGTTGGGTCTTTGGCGGGAGACGATAGTGTCGATCGATGCAGTGGTTTCCTGTTATGCGACACGCGACAATTGCGCAAGCTTATACTGTGTGATTAAAAGGGCGAACTTAACCTTCGGCGTGTGAATCTTTTTAGCGTTTGGCATCGTGAATCTTATTGGAGTTCACTCTCCGGCTTTCATCTTGGAAGCTTGGATGGCATACTTGGTGTTGCGCATGTGCAACGCCGTTGTGGGTGTGACCTGCGCAAAGGCCCGAGCGTTGGACTGGTAGCACAGACTGCGATGGGCAGATGAACGGCCGCCTCTGTTGCCGCGGAGGCGGCCGTTGCCGTGTGTTGGATAGCACACCGGTTCGCATCCTCAGGTGGCTGACAAAGCAACGGCGCCCAAGAGAGGCACATGTGAGATCATTGTCTGTAGCCAACCAGTAACTACATCCCGCAAGTCCTCGGGACTTCTCGCCCTTGAGAGGTCGGGCAAGGGTTGACTTCGGCTCGATCGGACGTACCCCGGCCCACGGTCGAGGTCTCCAAATGTCCCGTATCGGCGCGCAAGATCCTGTGGAAATCTTGCTGCCAATCGAATCCACTCTGGAGTCTGGGCAGCGGCTCCATATGGCGCTACGGCGTTGTCACCCTATTTGGGTGAGGGGATGTCACCGCTCAGGGTGAGACCCGGAGAGTCCACAGCAGAACGTTGTACTTGACCCGGCACGGTGGTGCGCTACCCAGGCTGGCGGCCCTCGGGGAACTGCACGAGTACCTCGGTGGGCATCGGTTCGGTGGGCATCGGTTTGGGCTCGTGGTGACGTCCGGGTCGGCCTTCCTGAGGGGGTTGGCAGCGGCCGAACGGGCCGTACTCGCTGGTGAGCTGGGTCAGGTGGGGGTCGAGGTGGTCACGCCACCACACGCTCATGCCGAGGGCCTTGTCGGTAACGCGTAGGGCTTCCCAGGCCCGCCAGAGTGCGTAGATGCGGCTCAGTGCCTCGGGATGGGCCCACCACTTGGCGCACCAGAACACGCCGGCGCCGGAGCCGGCGGCGATGCGGCGCTCGACGACGTAGCGCAGGTACTCGTCGACGAACTGGGCGACGTTGTCGTACAGCAGCTCGGCGGCCTCGCCGTCGTCGGTGGCGGCCAGCGCCGACGCGCCCGCGGCGGGAGGGGCCGGCGGAGCGCCGGTGAGTTGGTCGAGCAGGGCGTTCAGGGCGGCGACGTCGTCGTTGGGGGCGGTCATCGCTGCTCTGGGCTCAGGTCGTCGGGGTCGCCGGCGGGTACCGGCTGCGGATCGAGCGCGGTGTCGTACTGGCCGGAGGGGTCCCAGCGGGCCAGCGAAGCCCGGATCGCCGCTGCGTGCGGACCGTGCTGCCAGGGCTGGGTACGGGCCAGCACCGGTGGGTTGCCGGAAGAGTAGACGACCATCCGGCCGCGCGGCAGGGCGTGCAGGTCGGCGACGTCGAGGATGCGCCGGCGCTGCGGCTGGTGGGACACCGACCGGTCGCCCCAGCCGGAGCCGCTAGTGGTGGTGGAGCGCACCATCACGTCGGTCTCGCCGATGAGCTTGCTCAGTTCTTCGAGGAAGTCGGGGTCGGCGACGCCGCCGCCGTAGGTGCGGACGTTGGCGCTGCTCCACAGCTTGCGCATCCCCTCGCGGCCCCACACCTCCACGCCCTGGGCGTAGCTCTGCAGGATCGTGATGATGGCCAGGCCGGCGGAGCCGAAGAAGCTGTACTGGCTGGGCAGCTGCCGCAGCCGGCAGATGTTGGCCGCCTCGTCGAGCACCGCGAGCAGCGCCGGGTCCAGGCGCCGGCCGGGCCGGGTGCGGGCTCGCTCGGCGCCGGCGCGCAGCACCGCGTCGGTGATCGCGGCGACCAGCGGGGCCGGCGACCCGGGGCCGCCCTCCGACAACAGGTAGATGGTGTCGGTGGAGGACACGAACGCGACGGGGTCGAACTCGGGCACGCCGGGCCGGTCGGGTGGGGTGACCCAGCGGGTCACGGCCGGCTCGGTCAGGCAGATCAGCAGCTTCTGGCAGGTTGCGTACACGCTGCCGCGGGTGCGGTCGGGCATGTTGAGCACGCCCCGGACGGATTCGGACGGCAACGGGTATCCGTGCTCGGCCAGGATGACGGCCGGCTCCTCGTCGCGCGGGGACACCGACCACCGGTAGGCGTCGATGACCGTGCGGCCGGCCACGGCGGCGGCCAGCAGCAGGTTGGCAGCGAGCTCGGCGCCCATCGGGTCGAAGAACGCGTCGGCGGTGGCGCCGGGCGGCCGCTCGGCGGCGGCGAAGTGGTCGGCCAGCCGGCGGGCGTCGGTGATCGTGGTCAACCCTGCGAGGGGGTTCCACCACATCTGCGGGGCGCCGCCGATGATGTCCTGCGGGTCGAATACCCAGACCCGGCCGCGGGTGGCGCGCGGGTCGCGGGTGGCGTCGACGATGTCGCCCTTGGTGCTGGTGACCAGGGTCGGGCCGGGGCAGGCGACCACCGCCGGGATGGCCCGTGAGGTGGTTTTGCCTGACCGTGGTCCCCACACGTCGACGGCCATGTCCTCCCAGGACTGGCGTAGCTCCATGCCGCCGGCGACGGTGTAGCCGATGAGCACCCCGGCGTCGTCGGGGTCGACCCGGTCGGCGCCGGCGAGGCTGGGCCGCAGCCGCCGGGCGGACTCGGCGACCCCTTGCGGGCTGAGCGAGGCCAGGTCGGCGCGCTTGGCCATCCGGCGGGCCTTGTCGTCGACGCGGCTGCGCCGGCGGCGGTGGCGGCGCCAGGCGACCATCACCGCGGTGACGACCGCGGCGAGGAGGACCAGTTCGGCGGCGAGCACCAGGCTGCACGCGAGCGTCCAGTGGATCCGGCCGTGGATGAGGTCGCCGGCGACGACGAACAGCCCGCCGCCGTGGTAGCCGGGCGGGCGGATCACCGTCACCGGCACCCAGACCGCCGCGGCGACGATGAGCATCAGCAGCGCTCCGCCGCCGACCAGGTAGCCGGCGTCGCCGCTGTCGCGGGGGCCGCTGGCGCGGGCCGGGCTCATCGGGTGCGCTCCATCGTCCAGCGGAAGTCGGTGTTGCCGAGCTGCTTTTCGATCTCGGTGGGCTCCAGATGGACCGGGATGCCCGGGCGCGAGCCGACCTTGAGCAGGAAGTTGCCCCGGCCGACCAGGGTTGCGCTGTCGCCGCCGGCGTCCCAGCTCTCCGGCGCCGCCCAGGCCAGCACCTCGCGCCGCTCCGCCCGCGACAGCGGCCGTACTCGAGTAATCGCGTCCAGCTCCTGCTCGGAGCAGGCGCCGATCATCAGCACCGCGCACCGGTCGGCCAGACCCCGCGCCTTGGCCCGGTCGTGCTCGGTGGGCAACGCCTCCAGGTCGGCCAGGGAGTGGGTGATGTAGGCGATCCCGGTGCCCTTCTGCCGGTTGAGCCGGGTCAGCGCGTCGGCCCGATCGACCAGGCCGTGCCCGACCCGCAGCGCCCGCCACATCTCATCCAGGACGGTGAAGAACGTGCGCGGCGGGGCCAGGCCGAGGTCGGACAGCCGGTGGGCGGCCTCCACCTGACCGAACCCGTACGACCAGGTCGACAGCAGGGTCGCGGCGGTGAGCAGCTCGTCGGTTTCGTTGATGCCGGAGATGTCCACGCACACCGCCGGGGTGTCCAGCCGGATGGCCGCGGTGGTCTGGCCCTCGAACGTCGGGCCGAGCGGCCCGTGCAACAGCGAGCGCAGGGTACGGCGCAGCGTCTCGGTGTCGGCGCGGTAGCGGGGCAGGTCCTCCTCGGCGTGCCAGAGCGTCACCCAGCGCACCTCCAGCGGGGCCTCTTCGATGACGCGCAGCACGTCGGAGAGCACCGGCTGGGTGTCGGTCTCGCGGTCGGCGAGGTAGCGCAGCGCGGCGGTGAGCACGGTGACCTCGTCGGAGCTGACCGGACCGCCGCGGATCAGCGTGGTCAGCGCGACCAGCATGTTCAGCCGGCGACTGACGACCTCGGCGCGCAGCTGTTCGGCGTCGCGGCTGTCGGTGACCCGGGCGAGCACCTGCCGCCACGGCCCGACGTCGAGCGGGTTGATGCGGTCCAGGCCCGGCCCGACGCGCAGCACCTGACCGCCGAGCGCGGCCACCAGTTGGGCGTAGTCGGGTTTGAGGTCGCCGAGGATGAGCGGGGTGACGCCCTGGGCGGCCAGGCCGAGCACCATGCGCCGCACGCTGGTGGACTTGCCCATCGCCGGCTCGGACTGGACCCAGACGCTGGGGGAGTTGATCAGCCTGGCACGGGTGTACCAGGAGATCGGGTCGAAGCACACGGAGGCGCCGCTGTAGCGGTGCCGGCCCATCGGCACCCCGATCATCGGTACGCTCGACCCGACGCCGAACGGCCACAGGCCGCAGACCTGCACGCTGGTGCCGCGGTACTCGGTCGGGGTGTCCACCCACGACACCCGGCCGCCGCCCGGGCCGGCGTAACCGTAGCGGGTCGGCCGGCGGGTGGGGCGGGGCGGCGATGGTCGGCGATCACGAGCCATGCGCCCTCCTAGAACGGGATCGTGGCGTGGGTGGGTAGCACGACACCGGCCGGCAGTAGCGCGGCGAAGCTGGCGGCCTGGCTGCCGTACATGGGGCGTAGCACCAGCCGGGCCTCGCCGGCGCGGGCCCGGATGATCCCGTCGGCCTCGTCGAGCTGGGCCTCGTCGGCCACAGTGACGGTGACCATGACGGTGAACCGGATCATCGCCGCGCCGGCGGCCTCCTCGGCCGCGGCCTGCTCGGCGGCGGCCAGGTCGACCAGGTCCCGGGCACTGGGTCGCGGCTTCTTGCTGGCGTTGAACCGCGCGTCGCGCTTGTCGGCCTCCACCAGGCGGGCGGCCTCGGCCGGGGCGTAGGGCCGGTAGATGATGGCCACCCGCTTGCGCAGCACCGGGGCCGGATCGGGCTCGGCCAGCCGAGAGAAGGTGTTGGCGAACACCACGCCGCGGGGCGCCTCCACCATGCCCCAGGTCCGCGACACCCCGGAGTCGTGCCGGTACGACGTCCAGCTCTCCCGGGTGGCGACCGGCCCGGCCTGCGGCCAGGCGGGCACCAGCTCGGGGTGCTGGGTGATGTCGAGCGTGGCGGCCGGGTCGTAGGCGCTGCGCACCACAGCCGCCAGCGACCGGGCGCTCATCGGCACCACCCCGGCGCCGCCGGCACCGGTGATCCCGGCGTGCAGGTGCGGCAGCCGGGCGGCGACCTCCCGGCACATGTCCTCGTGGCTGAGCTTGCGGCCTGGCGGGGCGGTGTAGGTGAGGCTGACGCGGGTCTCGATCTGCGCCGAGCCGGCCGGGTAGTCGCGCACCACGTCGGCGAGCACCTGGCGGGCCAGTTCCGGAGAGTCGGGCCGGGTGGTGGCGGCGACCTCGGCCGCCAGTCGGGTACCCGGGTCGGGTGTGGTCTCCACCGTCACTGCCGCCTGCACCAGCATCGGCTCGCGTGACAGCGCCGACAGCCAGGACGCCAGCCGCGCCACCCGGGCGTCGATGACGGACTGGTCGACCAGGTCGGTGCCCTCCGGCGCGCAGCGAAGGGTCACCGTGTAGTGGCGGCTCTGCGGCACGACTACGACCGCCACGGTGCCCGCCCGGCCGCTTTCGACCTCGTACACCTCGCTGCGGGCGAGGATGCCAGGCAGTTGGTGGCTGTCGGTGACCCGGCTGGCCACGCCGGACAGGTAGACGTGCTGGCGGCGCGAGCGCCCCAGCCACCAGGCCCACCGGGCGGCGAGCACCTGCATCCCGGTGCGGCCGTTGACGCGGATCGCCAGCGGAGCCAGCAGCAGTGCCCCCACGACCGCGGCGATCAGCGCGGCGATCAGCGACACCGCCATGAGCGCGGCCGCGACGATCATTACGAGGAACGCGACCGCGGTGGCGGCCGGGCCAAGCCCGAACAGGCCGGCCCGGCGCCCCTCGCGCCAGTTGCCGTAGGTGCGCTGCTGCTGTTGCGGCTCCCGAGTCGTTGTCGTGCTCACTGCTGGTCACCTCCCGCTCCGCTCGCCCCGGTCTCGCCGACCTTGCGCACCACCGCGGGTCCGACCTTCGCTACCTGGGCGGCGGCTACCACGCCGGCGCCCACCGGGCCCGCCGCGGCCGCGCCGGCCGTGGCACCGCCACCAGCGGCGGCCGCCGCGCCACCAGAGCCCGCCGCCGCACCGCCGGTGCCGGCCGCTGTTCCCGCAGTACCGGCCGCGCTGCTGGTACCGGCTGCTGTGCCGCCGCCGGCGGCGGCGGCCGGGGAGCCGGCCGGTTGCGTGGCCGATCCGGCTGGCGCGGGGGACGTGCCGGGTGGTGTCGGGCCGGACCCGGTGGCCATCTGTGGCCCACCGCTGCCGCTGCCGCTGCCACCGCTGCTGCGGCCGCGCATCGTGGAGCCGAGCTCAACCGCGCCGGTGGCCACCTGGCCGAACGCGGCACCGGCGGCGAGCGCCGCGCCGCCGCCCTCGCCGCCGGACAGTGTCGCCACCGGCGGGGCGATCAGCCGCATCAGCGCGGGCAGCGCGACGATGGCGATAGCCACGGTCATGCAGCCGCTCAGCAGGGTGCTCAGGTCCTGGCCCTTGCCGAGCATCCACAGCGCGGCGGCGTACACCGTCGCGGCTACGGGTTTGTAGAGGATGAACGCCAGCAGCCAGGTGACGTACCGGTCGCGCATGGCGCGCCCGCCGCCGCTGATGCCGGTGGCGGCGGCGACCGGCAGTAGCCCGGCCAGCAGGATCAGCCCGGCGTCGCGGGCCAGTAGCAGCATGATCTGCACGATTGTGCCGAGGAACAGCACGGTGCCGACGCCGATGACGACTATGGGCGACAGCGCGGCGAACGCCCCTTCCGGGGCCAGCGCCAGCAGTCGGCCGCCCAGGTCGGCGTCGGCGGCCTTATTGAGAATCCAGGGGGAGTAGTCGTGGTCGCCCCAGGAGGTGAGGATCTGCACCGCGGGCACGCCGGCGGCCGACAGCAGCACCATCGTGGCCAGGCCCCGGCCGAGCTGGCCGACCTCGCGGCCGTTGCGGGTCAACGCCAGCCGGATCGCCGAGATCAGCAAGGAGGCAACCGCGATCAGCCCGACCAGCCAGTGGGTGTAGCCGCGCAGGTAGGCCACCGGGCCGCTGTCGGTGGTCACCCCGTTGGTGGGCACCGCCAACCACGACGTGATCAGGGTTTTGAACGTCTGCGCCGCCGCGGTCGCGGTCTCCTTGGCGATCGTCTCCAGGAAGCTTTTGGCCGAGTTGGTGATGAGGTCACCGATCGGGTTGCAGTCAGGGTCGATACCGGGGATGCACGCCATCAGCGCGCCCCCCACTCCACTACCCCGGTCAGGTCGGTGGCCTGGCGGTTGACCGACGTCCAGGACCCGCCGGGCGGCGCGACCATCCGCCAGTCCCCGTCCCGCCACAGCAGGGTCAACGTCAGGATGTGGTAACGGGCCGCGCCCGCGGACGGGGCCCGCATGGCCAGGCCGATCACGGCGGTGTCTGGGGTGTAGGACTGGTACTGGAACCCGGCGATCTGGCTCAGCTCACCCGGCTGGGCCGGCACCGCGCCGGCGCCCCGCAGCGCGGCCAGCAGCCGGTCACGGTCGGCGGACGGTACGAACTGCTGTTGCAGCGTCGGCTCCCACGACTGCTGGCCCGCTGAGAACCCGGCCCGGGTACTGATCTGCGCGGCGGCGATCAACGCTCCAACCGGGGTGTGGGTGTACCCGGAGGCGGTGCCGCCGCTGACGGTCTTCGGCCCGTCGGTGGCCGAGACCGGCACCGCGACCTGCCCGACCAACTGCCAGGTCACGTTCGCCGGGGCGGTGGTGGGTACCGGCGCGGCCGTGGCCGGGACGTTCGACGACGTCGCCGGCGCGCCTGTGCCGGTCGCCACCGGCGGCGGGCCGGGCTGCGGGGTGGGCTTGGGATCGGATGGCCGCAGCGCCAGGGCCACGCCCGCCACGACGATCAGCG
This sequence comes from Planosporangium spinosum, assembly GCF_049999945.1. Lineage (NCBI taxonomy): Bacteria > Bacillati > Actinomycetota > Actinomycetes > Micromonosporales > Micromonosporaceae > Planosporangium > Planosporangium spinosum. The sequence continues at coordinate 26,197 of NZ_JBLYUB010000036.1, forward strand.
CCAGCAGGGCGGCGGCGGCGATGAACCCGGGCCGGGTGTAGGGCGGCCGGTCGGCGAAGTCCGGCTGCTGCGGTGCGCTGGTCATGACTGTTGCCTCCCGGAGTTAGACCAGCGCCGCGACGATGCCCGACGCCGAACCGATGAGAATGCACGCGCCCAGCACCCAGCCCAGCTGCGCCACGTTGGTGTCGTCACCGCGGCGGTGGGCGATGGCCATCCGCGAGGCCGAGTAGAGGATGCCGGCCACGCAGGCCGCGGTCGCCAGGTAAGCCACCCACCGCAGCAGCTTGATGAGCTTGTCTGCGCCGGGCGGCGCCTCGCCGGTACCCGGGTCGGGCACCTCGCCGAGCACGTGCCCGGCCAGTACCTGCAGCTGGTCGAAGTGGTCGAGCAATGTCGTCATCTGTGTCCCCTAGATATTGAGAGCCTGGCCAAGCGCATGACGCAGCGCGGCCACGTCAGGAGGCACCCCCAGATCCCGGGGGTCGTCGGCGGCGAGGTACTCCTCCACCCAGCCGACCCGCCACAGTGCGGGCGTCCACCCGGCGGTCAGCTGCAGGCGCTCGGTCACGATCCGCGGCGGCCGTCGCGGCGTCGCGGCGACCGCGACCAGCCCGACCAGGCGCACCCCTACCGGTGCCTGACGGCGCTTGTACTGCTCCAGGGCGCCGACCGCCGACCACAGCCCGCGCGCCGACGCCCGGCATACCAGCACCACGTCGGCGGTGGGCCAGCCCTGCTCCAGAAGCGGCCACGCCATCCCGACGTCGACGCCCACGTCGCACACCCGGGCCAGCGTGCTGGTCCCCGCCCCACCGTGACAGCCAACCCACCACACCGGCGGCCAGCCACCGGCGACCACCTCGCGGGGAACCGGCCGCAACGCCAGCGGCGGGGGCGCCGTCGGTCGGGTCCGCAGGGGCTGCGGGGGAACGCCAGCCGACGCCGATCTCACCGTCCCGCCCGCGTCGCCGAATGCCGGCGCGCTTGCTGTTGAATCGAGGTGATTGACTGCATTGCTGTCCTCCCCGCGCTCGGTCAAGATTTCGCTCCGTCGTGACCGAGTACCAGACGGTAGCACCGCCCGACCAGCGGCATCTATCGTGATTGATCGCATTGGCGACGAACTCGTTGCCGCGTAACGCCTTTCGTCGCAACAGTTACGCGACCACGGGGGAGGCGAAGACATGACGCCCAAATCAGGCATCTACCAAGATCAGCGGATAGCGGGACGTTCTGTCCATAGTGGTGTCCTCATTCTGGCAGTCGTCGCGCTCTGCCTGACATTGACGGCCGGTTGTACGAGCCGGCACGAGGCGGTACCGGCAGCCAGCGCCACCCCCGGCACGGCCAGCGCCAGTGCGGCCGACGGGCCGGCAAGCAGCGACCCCGGTCTGCCGCAGGCGGGCCCTGAGACGCCGGGTCACGACGACGACAAGCCGGCCCCGCCGCCGCCCCCGCTGGCGCAGGCCGCCGCCACCGCCGGGGTGTTCGCCGCCGCCTGGGTCCGTGGCGGGCTGCCGGCCGATCAGTGGTGGGCCGGCGTCGCGCCGCTGTGCGAGGCCGGGTTCGCTGCCCGGCTGCGTACCGTCGACCCGGCCAACCTGCCCGCCATGGCGGTCACCGGACAGCCGGTGCCCGTCGGTGCCCCGCCGGCGGCCGGTCCGGCCGTCTACACCGTGGCCACCGACGGCGGCATCCTCACGGTCACCGTCGCCGCGCTCGGCGGCAAGTGGCTGGTCACCGGCAACGACTTCACCCGGGCGGCCCGATGAGCATGAGCCGAGGCAGCATGGCGCTCGTCGCCGGCGTAGCCGTCATGATCCTCGCGATGTGCGGCGGCACGGTCGTCCTGCCGCTGCTGATGGCCGGCGAGTCGCAGGCCCAGGCGGCGGCCTGCGGTGGCCTACCTGGCCTGCCTGGTGCCCTGCCGTCCGGCCCGGCTATCGGAGCATGGTCCGGTGCCCAGGTCGCCAACGCCGCGGCCATCGTCACCACCGGCAAGAGCATGAACGTGCCCCCGCGCGGCTACGTGGTGGCGCTGGCCACCGCGATGCAGGAGTCCAAGCTGCTGGTGCTGGCCAACGACAACCCTCGCTATCCGCTCGTCGCCGCGCACAGCCTGGCCCTGCCGCACCAGGGCACCGGTCACGACAACGACTCGGTCGGGCTGTTCCAGCAGCGTCCCAACCCGCCCGAGGGGCAGGGATCGTGGGGCACCGTCGCCGAGTTGATGCAGCCGGCCATCAGCGCCCGCAAGTTCTACACCGCGCTGCTCAAGGTGCCCGGCTGGGACAAGATGCGCCTCACCGACGCCGCCCAGGCCGTACAGCGCTCCGGCTTCCCCGAGGCGTACCAGCAGTGGGAGGACGACGCCGAAGCCCTCGCCGCCCAGGTGCTCGGCCTGCCCGACATCGGCCTCATCGGCGGCGGCCCACCCCAAGCCCCCTGCGGACTGGACAACCTCGGCCCCGTCCCGGTCGGGCCCGGCGGCTGGGTACAGCCGGTACGCGCCCGCATCATGAGCCCCTTCGGCCCCCGCGGCGGCGCGTTCCACGCGGGCGCCGACCTCGGCGCCGGCCGCGACGAGCCGATCCGTGCCGCCACCGCCGGCGTCGTCGAGGTGGCCGTGTGCCAGTCCAGCAGCGGCACCTGCGACCGCGACGGCAGCCCAGACGTGCAGGGCTGCGGCTGGTACGTCGACATCCGCCACGCCGGCAACATCGTCACCCGCTACTGCCACATGGGCCACCCGCCCCGCGTCCAGGTCGGCCAACGGGTCAACGCCGGCGACGTCATCGGCTTCGTCGGCAGCTCAGGCAACTCCTCCGGAGTGCACCTGCACTTCGAAGTCCACCTCAACGTGCCGGCCGGCGCTGGAAACGCTGGCCGCGCCAACGCCGTCGACCCGGTTGCCTTCATGCAGCAGGTGGGAGCCTCGATCGGAAAATGATCTAGGAGCCGTCGGGCTTCCCGCACCGTTGGCCTCCACTTCAGGGGTGAGCAGCCAACGGCAGTCGGCGATAAGTCGGGTGCATCGCGCCGCCAGGTAGCGCAGCCCCTCGACGGCCGCCGCGGCCTGGCCAGCGGGGGCGGGGTGGGACGGCCGCCAAAGCCCAAGCAGCGGCCCCGCCACCGCGTCAACGACGGTGTACAGCGCGACGTCGGCGGGTAGCGCATCGAGCGCGGCACGCACGTCCTCGACGACTGGGGCGATCCGGCCGGTGAGACCGTCGCGTCCCAGTCCGGCGACGCCCGCCAGGCATCCCACGCGGCGATGACCGCGGCGACAGCCGCGCGGATGTCACCAACGTCCTGATCGAGTACAGGCGGTCAGCTCAGGCCGGTCGATGTCGCATTCGGATTGCTTCTCGGCGAAGATCCGCTGGCAGACGGCGGCGCGCAGCATGTCAAGTTGGCGCCCCAGATTCTGCTCACCGGTTGTCACTCGGGTGTCGCCGAACTTGATGTTGGTGATCACCGCCGGCTCGGCAGTCAGCAGTTCCGACGGTTCGATCGCGGTCTCCCGTCCCTGATCTTGCCAGAACATGGCATTCGACAACTGGTGGCGACCGGACTTCTTGCAGGAGTTTTGGTGGTCGCCGATCATTCTTGATCTTCCATCATCGTCTGCAGAGGCGATGGTTCTTTAAAGATCAAGAGGTCAGCTCGATGTGGTGACTTCCGTGCCCCGGAACGACATCCTGCTGGTCGGTACGGCGATCCGACGCGTGCGTTACGCAGGGTAACGCCATTCAGAGCCTTGCCCGAAAAGTCATGAAATTGACTCATGTCAATGTTGTGGTCAGACTGCGGTAGGTATGGAATCAGTCGTGACTGTTTAGTTCACGTATTCATTCATCTACACGTCTTAAGCGGAGTTGCGCACTGCATGTCGGCCGCAACGGAATGCAGCCAACCGCACGGGGGCTTGGGGAGGAGTCTTGGCGGCATACGATCGGCAGGGGTTCATCGACTACGCGAGACTGATCCGTCCATGGCTGCACCGGGAGGCGTACCGACTGTGCCGCGACTGGCATGAAGCGGACGATCTGGTGCAGATAGCGCTGTACAGGATGTACCGCCGGTGGGACCAGCTAAGGGAACAGAGCCAGCTTGCCGCCTACGCCCGCCGCGTGTTGCTCAACACCTACCTCAGCGAACACCGGCGGCTTCGGTGGCGGTACGAAATCAGCCAGCCGCAGCTGCCTGGACAAGCCGAGAGTTCCGCTACCCAGCAGGTAGACGACCAGGTCTACCTCGCGGCGGCGCTCAAGCGGCTTGGGCCGCGCCAACGCGCGGTCGTTGCCTTGCGCTTCTACGCCGACCTCAGCGTTGAGCAGACGGCGGAGGTGCTGGGCTGTTCCGCTGGCACCGTCACCAGCCAGACCCACCGAGCGCTCACAACCCTACGAACCATGCTGCGCCAGCGAGGATGGTGATGATCCGATGCCGGCATAGGACATCCTTTGCCGGTTCGGGCAATGACCGCCGCCCGTGCCTGGGCAGCACGGGCGGCGGTGTCTGACAAGGTCAGGTAGCGGCGATTCAGCGATCGTCGGAGTTGTGTGCGGACCGCAACGCGGCCTCGATCCGTAGCCCGACGCCGACGATAGCCATCAGCGAGGCGACGACGAACGGGGATGGGCTCGGGGCTGGTTGCATCGCAGCGACCGCGCTACCAAGGAGACCAGCGACGATCCCAACGGTGCCAACTACCCGCAAGCTGCTGGACTTCATGCTGATCTCCACTCCTTCAAGCTGCGCGCGTCTAGCAGAGACTGGCCCACCAGATGGTGGCGTACAGCGTCGCACCCAGCGACGCCGACGGCGGGCTGTGGACCACGTCGACGGCGGCTACACCTTGGTTGTAATTGAACGCATTACAGCCGTTCCACTTGGCGCCGAAGCCGAAGCTGCCGTTGAAGGTGGGCTGGAGGTTGTCGGCGCACAACTGGCTGCTCGCGCTGACGGTCACCTTATCGAAAGTAAGGGACGGGTTGAACGTGCCGCAGCTGCTGGTGTTCACTACGCCGGTCGGGCTGTACTGCACCACCGTGTTGCCGGAGTCCCAGTCGTTGCGGAGACGGAAGTTGGTCAGGGCGTGGCCGGTGGTAAAATTGCCGGTGTCGTTGGCCGTACCGGAAATCTGGTCACCGACGTACCAGTCAGCGCCGTTCATCTGCATCACTTTGCGGACGTTGCAGCCGTGGCCCCAGGCGTATGCCTTGCCGTCCTTGACATCGCCCGATACATCCACGCACCAGCTGTCGAGAATGTCGCCAGGGGCGAGGGCCGGGGCCACCGCGTGGGGCTGCACCATATCGTCCACCTCAGCGTCGCTGAAGCCCACGGCGCGCGCTTCGTCGGCGGCCAGGCTTCCGTTGGCGACGTACGTGGTCCGCGCCGCTGCTAGTTGCCCCTTCGTCTTGCTAGGCGTCTTCACCGCTGCGGTGATCGCACCCACGGGGTTGTCGGCTAGGGAGGCGTCGACCTGGACTGTCAGGCCGGGCATCCCGGAGACAGTCACGCGGGATTCACCCACGCGCCATGACGTGGCCCAGGCGCCGTGTCCGATCGACCGTTCACTGAGCAACTTCGCGTCCGTGGCGCCTGTTAGGTGGAAAACCTTCGAGCTGTCGGAGGGCGCGGCCGTAGCGGCGGCGGCCGAGACCAGAACGGTCAGTGCCGCGACTGAGGTAATGGCTAGTAGTCTGTTACTAGTCCTCACGATGAAGCCTCTCTGGTAGTCGGGGTTTCGCTCGCGGGCATGGAGTCGCCAGGGCGTCGCACCGCCCTGGCGATCTCGTCCTTGTCTCCCCTTATGGCGACCGGCTCGATGGCCAGCATCCTTGCGTGTGTCTCCTTCCCTGTTCTCGCAATCCGGGCGCCGATGGACAAGGAACAGCATTAGCTGGGCCGAGACGTTGCCGCCGGCGACTGTGCCGGCGGGCGTTACGGCCCCTCAACCATCTACATGCTCCGGCTTCGGCCAAGCACTGCATCGCTGCGGAAAGGAATGCAGTAGCCGAGGAACGTGTCGATGCACCAGTACTTGTCGTTGGTGGTGTGGCCGTCCCAGCCGAAGTCGTGGATGGGCAGGTGCCAGGAGACCTGCCCGGTGGACAGTTCGAGGTAGGCCACGACCGGACGGACCGGGTCGGTCGGGTCGTAGCCGACGCCGGCGGGGCTGCCGGCCTGGTGGGCCAGCGCGAGCGCGGTCCAGATCAGGGTGTTGTGGCGGGCGTAGCGGATAGTGATCTCCGGGCTGTCGGGGCCGGTGTGCCCGTCGCGGGACGGGTCGGTCGCGACGATCACGCCCAGGACGTGGCGCAGGCGTCGCAGCGCCGCGGTTGTGGTGGTCGACCTGGTGGTCATCGCACCCCCTCGGGTGGGTGGTGCTGCGCCGTTGCCGGATCAGGTCGAGCCAAGCGTCGGTCAGGTCGGCGAACTCGGCGTGGACGCGGCCGTCGCGGCCCGGGTCATTACGGTCGCCGGACAGTGCGGCCCTGGTGTCCAAGCCCAGCTCGACGGCCTGCGCGAGGGTCAGCGGGGCGGCGTAGTAGTCGCCGATGACCTGGCCGAGTAGACAATGGTCGGGCTGGTGCATCCGTAGCCGGTCGAGGTTGATGCGGTTGGCCCAGCCGGGGTGGTGGGCGTCCAGCCAGGCCTCGCTGAGGGCCACGCGGGCGGCCACGTCCGTGGTGACGGTGGGCATGGCGGTCACCGGGCCCACATGGCCAGGGCGGCCGCCACCGCGGCGGTGGCCAGGCCGGCGACGAGCAGGGTCACCGCGCGGCGCACCGCGACGTACTTGCGGTACAGCGCGGTCGACAGCCAGCGCAGTTCGTGGGCGCGGTCGAGCAGCGGGTCGTCCCGGTGCGGGCTGGTCAGGTCGGTGAGGATCTCCTGGCCGTCGGCGGCCTTTGCCCAGCGCACGAAGCCGAACAGGCCGCCGAGGTTGGGTCGGATCGCCAGGGCGAGTTGCTCCACGGCGGTGCCGACCAGGCCGGCGGCGATCCAGGTGGCAGCGGCGACCGCGGCTGGCACGGTGCGGCCGGTGCCAGCGAGCAGGGCCAGGCCGCCGCCGAGCAGCACCCCGGCCAGGCTGAGCAGGGTGCTGCTCTTGGCGTCGACGCGCTGCAGTTCGGTGCGGACGGTGGCCAGCTCGGCGTCGAGCCGGGCCTGGGCTTGGCGGCGGCCGGATGCGTCCGGGTGCCGGTAATCGGCGATGACGGGCAGGCCACCGGTGCGTCTGTTCCAGCCGGCTACGGGCCGACCGGGTGCGGTGTGGGGTTCGTCGAGGTCGGGCATCATGGGCCCTGCCTTCCTGTGCGGAGGTGGCGGGCGGCCCCGGGTGCTGACAGGCGGTGGGGCCGCCCGCGCTGATGGATCGGTGGTGTTGGCCGTCTGGCGGCCACCGCGCCCGCCCGGACGGGCCGGGCGGGACGGAGGCGGTCAGACCGACGCCGGGGCCGCCGGGCGCGGGTCGACGTCGTCGACGAGCCGCGGCCGCGGCCGGACGACCACGGCCGGGGTACGGCGGCCGAGGCCGGACAGGGCCAGCAGGGACAGCAGCGCCCAGGCGCCGATCGCGACGGCGGCCGCGAGGTCGCGGCCGGTGTGCGGGGCGCCGGCCCACACCATTCCGGTGGTGACCGCGCCGATGAGCACCCAGCCGACGCGGGCGCTGCGCAGGCCCATCCAGGACGCGACGAACAGCACGGCGGTGGCGGTCAGCCAGGCTGCCCACAGTTGGCTGGCGGTGGCGGGCAGGCCGGCGGTGTGGGTGTCGAGGTAGTGGTGGACCGGGTCGGTGATGGTGTGGGCGATCGGGCCGTGGGTCAGCCATCGGCCGGCGCGGGTGACGGCGTCGGCGCCGGCGTGTGCGCCGTGGCCGATCGAGGAGATCAGGCTGGTGACCAGCAGCCACAGCAGCCAGAGCGCGGCGGCTGCCAGGGTCAGGGTGAACATCGCGGCGCCGGTGGCGATCCACGTGGCGGGGTCGGTTGCCCAAGCGGGTAGCCGGCGGCCGGTGGTCTCGATGTCGTCGGTGTCGGGGTTGTCGACGGGGGACAGGTGCGGGGTGGACACGTGGGTTCTCCTTCGAGAGCTCGGACCCCGGGGGTACGGGGTGCGGGTTACGCCGCGGTGGGCTGGTACTGGCCGTATCCGGCCTTGTGGATGTGGCCGAGGCGGACCAGGTCGCCGAGCAGGTTGTGGACCTGGCTTTCGCTGTAGCCGGTGGTGTCCTGGATTTGCTTGGGGCGGGTGTGGCCGGCGCGGATGGCGTCGAGGACTTTCTGCTGGCCGGGTAGCAGTCCGGCCGGGGTGCGCGGTTCGGGCACCCAGAACCGCTCGACGCGGCGCACCGGCGGATGGGCGTCGCCGGCGAATTCGATGACGTCGACGTTCGGCGCGGCCTCGGCCTTCTGCATCGCCTGCAGGTCGTCGAACATCTCGTCGAGGCTTCCGGCGTCGGCCAGCTGCAGCAGCAGCGTGTCGTTCATCGCCTGTTCGGCGGCGAGTTCGTGGCGGCGGGCGTAGGCCTTGCCGGCGGCGTTGGTCTGTCGGATCGGCAGGCTGCGCCAGGTGATGCGCTGCGGCCAGGTCGCGGCGAGGTCGTCGGTGACCCAGTAGCCGCGAAACGGCGCCGACCGGGCGCCTTCTTCGGGGTCGCACAGGTAGGCGTAGCCGGGCAGCTTGGGGAACTCGCGCGGGTTGATGTCGACGCCGAAGACGGTCTTGGCGTTGAGTGTCTTGGACCGCAGGATCACGCCGTTGCCGGCCAGCAGCGACTGGCGCAGCGTGTCGGCGAGGTTGCCGGCACCGCCGAACGCGTCCAGGGTCGGTGACTGGCTGGCCATGACCAGCCCGACGCCGACCTTGCGGCCTTCCCGGGCGATGGTGCAGGCCGCCAGCTGGGTCGCCGCGGCCAGCAGCGGGTTCTCCTGCGGGCTCAGCGGCTTGTGGCACTCGTCGAGGAACACCAACAAGCCGGGCCGCTCGGGGGTGGGGTGGAACCCGACGTGCTTGTAGAGCCGGTTCTCCACACCGTTGATGCGCATGACCCGCAGCGCGGCCTGGAACATGTTGTAGATCGCCTCGAACGAGGTCGCGGCGTAGTCGGCGTGCTCGGTCAACAGGGGTGAGCTGCTGCCGTTCTGCCCGTCGCCGTACCAGATGACCGTGGGGTGGGTCACCGAGGCCGCGCACGACATGGCGATCTGCTCGATCATGCGGGACTTGCCCGAGCCGGTGCCGCCCTGCAGGTAGCCGCCGAAGATGCCGTCGGCGCGGTAGACCGACCACTGCGCCACACCCTCGCCATCGGCGAACGGGCCGAGGTTGACCGACCCCGACGCGGCGTCGAACCCGGCGGCCGGCCCGGGCCACAGCTGCGGCTTGCGTACCGGCGGGCGGGTGACGATGGTCAGGATCGCTGTCGGTGCCGGCCGGTCGGGGTGGACCTCGACGATAATGTCCTGACCGGGCAGCAGCCCCAGTCCGGAGCGCAGGACCGCCGGCATGGCACGCACCTGCTCGACGGTGTGCACGCCGGGCACCAGGTGCAGCACATACCGGTAGCCGGCCCGGATGATCTGCGGTTCGGCGAGCCGAGAGCCGGCCAGCTGCCGGCCCTTGCCGCCGAGGTGGGTGGCCCAGCGGGTGACGTACAGGTCGTCGTCGCCGGGTTCGGTCAGTAGCGCCGGCTCGATGCCGGGGCCGATGCGGTGCTCGCGCCACCACAACAGGCTCAGTCCGGCGCCGAGGATGCCCAGCGTCGCGACCGCGCCCAGCGACAGGCCGATGTAGGTAACGGCGGTCAGCCAGGTGGCACCCAGGTACAGCGCGGCCAGGAACCGGTGGCGCAGCTTGCGCGACGTCATCCGCCGGCGGGTGGCCCACGCGGTGACCACGGCGACCACGAACGCCGTGCCGGCCACCCAGCCGGCGACCTCGGCGTCGTCTCCGGTGGCGTGTGCGGCCAGCCGGGCCGCACCGGCGGCCAGCACCAGGGCGCCCATCGCCGCCCACGGGGCCAGCTGCGCGCCCAGGCCGGCGCAGTCGATCTCGGCCGGGGCGGCCGGTGTGGCGGCCTCGGCCGGAACGTCGGCGCGGGCCTGCTCGTCGATGGTGTCGATCGTCGTGGTCACCGCGAACCTCCTCCGGCGGAAAGCTGTGGGGCTGGACGGGGCCGGGCGACGGGTGCGCCGCCCGGCCCCGCGTGGGCCTAGCGGCCCTGCTGCTGGTAGTCCTTGTCGCCGGCGTCGGGGTTGGCGTCGTACTGCTCCTGAACGCTCTTCTGCTTCTCGAGTTCGCCGGCGTGCCGCTCGGCGGCGGCCTGCGCGTTGGCGAACGCCTCCTGCATCTCGTGCGCGGACGCGAGCGCGGCACCGGACACCTTTGAGCTGGTCAGGTGACCGATGTAGCCCTCGTTGCCGGCTGCGCCGTGCTCGCCGGCGAACTGAGCCAGGCTCTTGGCGTAGGCGATGGACTGGTCAAGGCCGATGACCTCGGTTGTCACGTCGTTCTCCTTGCTGGTCGGAAACGGGATGACCTTCGCCGTCGGCTCGACGGCCGCCGGCTGCTCCTGGCGGGGTTGGGGGGTCTGCTCCGCGCCGGCCGCCCCGCCCGCGGTCGGCTCGGAGGTCTGTACGGCCGGCGCCGCCGCCGCCGGCCCGGATGCGGGCACCTGTTCGGGCCGCTCGGCGGGACGTCCCGCCGGTTTCTGCCCGCCCGGGACGGCCGGCTCGGTTGGCTTCGCCGGTTCGGCGTCGGCGGTCTCCACCAGCTCGGCGCGGTCGGTGGCCCGAGCCGCCGCGCGGCGCCGGCGCCACTCGGTCTGCGCCTGCAGGCCGTCGGAGAGCAGGTCGGCGAACCAGTCGCGGGTGCCGTATCGCGGCTGCGCCGGCGCGGCCTGCCCGGCCGCGCGGGCCCGCGTCTTCTTGAGCTCGTAGCGGGGGTTCGGCGTGCCCTTGACCGCGTAGGAGATGTCCATCGCCGCGTTCTTGATCAGCCAGATGAGCAGCCACAGCACGCCTAGGTCGAAGATGCCCATGTCACACCGCCACCGCGGTGGTGGACTTGGACTTCTTGACCACACGGCGGGCCATCAGCACGGCCGCGACGATGCAGCCGATCGCCAACCCGGTCGACGAGTCCGTACCCAGCCAGCCGGTCAGGTCCCGGTCGATCCAGGCCAACAGCTGACCCGACCGGTCGGTCACCGTCGCGCCCAGCTTGCCCCGCGTCGCCGAGGCCACGCTCGGCGCCAGCAGCGCCGAGGCGATGGCCACCTGGTTGGGCACCCCGTCGAGGAACAAATCCAGCCCGGTGCCGATCACTGCGGCGGCCAGCAACACCGCCGGCAGCCACTCCCACGGCAGCAGCCGCAGGATGCTCTTGACCAGGTGGCCCATCCAGGTGTCGGTGGCCAAGGCCCCGCCGGCGAGCGCGATCACCAGCGACGCCCAGGCCAGGCCGGTCACGCCCTTCTTCCGCGCCGCCTTGATGATGTTGATTCCCTTTGCCATCGCTCTCTCCCCTAGAGCAGGACCCAGGCCAGCAAGCCCAGGACAGGTCGGATGAGGTGGTCGGCGGCCCACGGACCCGGGCCGGTGGAGATCAGCAACTTCCACAGCACGAACACCGGGATGGCCCGGCCCGGCCGCTGGAAGATCCACTCGATGTAGCGGCACGCGGCGGTCACTGACAGACCGACGGCCACGTACCAGGCCACGCCCAGCCGCCGCAGCGGCCCATCAGCACGCGACGTCCAAGCGCCATAGCGGGCGTAGGCGGCCAGCTCGGCCCACGACGGCGGCGGGTCGGTCAGCACCGACGGCGGGGTCAGGTACGCCCTCACCGCCCGCAACGCCTGCCGTGTCCGGTCACGCACCGTAGTGGCATCCGGGTGGAGACTGGAGTCTTCACCAGCCGTTTCGCGCTCAGTGGGGGCACCCTCGGAGACTCCACTGGAGGCTGGAGAGTTACCGACCGTCACCGAGACGACCGTCGGGGCCGGGTCGAGGTGCGACGGCGGCGCTGCCGTCACGGTGGTCGTGGCGGGCGGGGTCTGCTCGCCGGTCGTCGTGGTCATTGCCTGCCCTCCTTGCTGCTCGATCGAGTCGATCGGGTTGGTCATCACGCCGCCTCGCCGTCGGTGGCGGGCGCCGTGCGGTCGCCGCTGCCGGGCAGGGCCGGCGCGTCGGTGAGGGCCAGGACCTGGCCGACGATGTCGGCCGGCACGGCCCGCAGGACCTTGCGGATGGTTCGGTCGGAAATCCCGGTGATCTCGGCCAGCTCGGCCTGGGTGGCGTCCGGAAACTGGGCGCGGGCGGCGAGCACCAGCGCCACCGTTTCCGGCTTGACCGTCTCCACGTCCGGCAGCTCGTCGGGCAGCACGGCCGCGACCGCGGCCAGGGATTTCCGCCCGCTGGCCCGGCTGATTTCCGCCCGAGGCGCACGCGCGATTTCCGCCCGAGGCGCACGCGCGATTTCCGCCCGCGCCGGCCGTGCGGTTTCCGCCCGCTCCTGCGCCCGGGCCAGCGCCCGGCGCACCCGGTCCAGCTCGGCCAGGGCGGCGTCGCGGGCCTCAGTGGCCGCCTGTGCCTGCTGCTCGGCCAGGGCTCGGCCGGTGGCCTGCCGCTCGGCGAAAAGCTGCGCCTCGTCGCGCTGCGCCTGCACCACCCGCAGCTTTTCGGCCAGCTGCGACGCCTGCCGGTCGGCCCGGTCGGCGGCCGCGCGGGCCTCGGCCAGCTGCTGCCGGTGTTGCTGTTCGGCCTGCTCAGCCGTAGCGCACAGCTGAGCGATCTGGTCGGCGGCGTGCTGCTCGGCCATCACCCGTGCCTCGGCGGCCCGGTCCGCCGCGGCGCGGGCCTCGGCCAGCCGCCCCTCGGCCAGCCGAGCGGCCTGCTGCTGGGCGATGGCGTGCTGCTCGGCGCGTTCGGTGGCCGCGCGGGCCTCGGCCACCGCCGTCTCGTGGCAGGCGATTTCCGCCCGCGTCGCGGCCTCGATTTCCGCCCGCGTCGCCGCTTCGGCTTCCGCCCGTGACGCCGCGTCGGCGGCTGCCGTTTCCGCCTCGACCCGCGCGGCGGTTTCCGCTTCCGCACGCGCGGTTTCCGCTCGCGCGTGCGCCTCGGTTTCCGCCAGCTGCCGTCGGACGGTCGCCGTTTCCGCCCGCGACGCGCGGACCTCTTCCGCCTGCCTGGCGGCCTTGGCGGACGCCTGCCGCTTCCGGTCGGCCTCCGCTTGGGCGTACCGCCGGCCGCTGTCGAGGTCGCCCAAGACCAGCTTGGACAGCAGCAGGAAGGCCAACGACGGCAGGCAGGCCAGGAACCGCGCCGACCAGGAGGCGTTCGCGCCGACGGCCGACAACTGCGCCGCCAGCGACAGCAGCGCACCGCCCAGCAGGATCACCAGCGCGTACGACATCAACGGCTTGCCCTGGCGCAGCCTCTTGCGTAGTGACAACGTCGCCACCAGCGGCACCAGCTCGGAGATCACCGCGTTCGCCCAGCCGAACCACTCGGCGGTGCCCGCCGGCATCCAGTGCATCGTCCAGTCCCGCATGTGGGTGAACGCCGCCGCCAACGCCGACAGCATGATCGCCACTAGGACGATCAGCTTGACGCTGTCTTCGACCTTGTCCGCACGGTCGCCGCCGTTCGGCTGCGCCACGGTGGCCGTCGGCTCCTCCGCGATGGCGGGAGGCGTCGTACTCACCGCTCACCTCCGAGGGGACTGCGGTAGCCGGCCGACGGCAGCGCCCGCTCATCGATCCGACCGAGTTGGCCGGCGATCTCGGAGGCCAGCTCGGCCTCGGCGCAGGACTTGTGGACCGGCCGGCCCTGCTCATCACGGCCGTGGGTACCGGTGCCGCAGCAGCGGCACGGGCGCATCGTGGTCGCCCAGTGCCGGCCGTCGGACCAGTCCAGAGGCACGCGAATGGTCACCTCACCGGCCATCGGGTACCTCGCCCTCCGCCGTGGCGACGCCCGGTTCGTCGACCGCGCCGACACCGCGGCACGCGTCCAGCCAGCGCCACAGCAGCGCCACCGCGACCCCGGCCGCGCCGGCGATGGCCAAGGCACCGACCAGCGCCCAGACCACCTCGTCGGGCACCGCGTGCCCCCACGGCCGCACCAGGTGGCCGGTGCCGTAGCCCGCCCCGGCGACCACGCCGGCGCCGATCGTCGCCGCCAGCAGCCGGTCGACCCGGCGCAGCCGCGCGGCCGGCTCGTCGACGACCTCGCCGGCGAGCACCTCGTGATCCGGGCACGGCCGTGGCCGCCAGCACATCCCGCGCACCCCGTCCGGCGCCGCCACCATGCACACCGTCTCGGCCAGCTCGGCATCGGTGACCCGGTCGGCGGCCGCGTCGACCGCCGCCCAGTGCGCCGCGCTGGCCGTGTGTTCCGCGCTTGCCCAGGTCCGGCAGGTGTGGCACGTCTGGCGCTCGTCCGCGGTCAACATCCCGGCGGTCTCGGCCGCGTCCTCGGCGACGATCAGCCGCTCCAGCACGGTGGCGGCGGTCAGCCACTGGCCGTGCCGGCCGCGGACATCCCAGACCGCCCCGCAGCGCGGGCAGCACCACCCGCTCGGCTCGACCAGCAGCACGCTGTCATCGAGCGGGCAGTACGGACCCACGGTGTCCAGCCGCACGTCCGGCGGCACCCGGTAGACCCCACGCCACACCAGCGGATCCGAGCCCAACGTCTTGGTCATCGGGTCACCCCCGCCAGGTCACGGCCGGTGTCGACCATGTCCCGCAGCCGCGCCGCCGGCTGCTCGTCGACGTCGACCTCGCCGAGCGTCAGGTCGTACTCGACGACCCCGGCCCGGGTGGTCTTGGCCCGGTACATGGCCACGTCGGCGGCCCGCAGCAGCTCGCGGGCGTCGTGGCCGGGCATCGCGTGGACCACGCCGACGCTGCCGCCCACCCGCACCCGGTGACCCTCGGCGTCCATCGGCCGGGCGATCGCCCGGGCCACGTCGCGGGCCAGCAGTGTCGAGAACACCGCCGCCGGCGACGACGCGATCACCACGAACTCGTCGCCGCCGAGCCGGGCGGCCAGGCCGAGGTCGGCGACCAGACCGGACAGCCGGCGGGCCACCTCGACCAGCACCGCATCACCGGCCGCGTGCCCGAACGTGTCGTTGACCGCCTTGAACCCGTCCAGATCGACCAGCAGAAGCGCGTACGGCGCACGCGCGGCGGCCCGGCGGGCCAGCTCGGCCTGCACGCCGGCGCGGTTGGCCAGCCCGGTCAGCGGATCGGCCTGCGCCGCGTGCCGGGCCTCGGCCAGCGCCGGCCGGGTCGACGCCCGCCCGGCCACGTACGCCGCGCGTAGCGCCGGCAACCCCAGCACCACCGCCGCGGCGGCCCCGCCGGCGACGGCCATTGTCGTGGACCTGACGCTCATCGGGCCTCACCACCCGAGCGCAGATGCCGGGCGCACGCGCGCAGTGCCGCACGCAGCACGGTCAGCGGCACGCCGGCGGCCCACTCGTCCAGGCCCGCCGGGGTCAGCTGCGCCGAGCGCAGCAAGGCGTGCCGGGCGTGCAGGTAGGTGATCAGCGACTCGGTCAGCCGTTCGGCGCGGCCGTCAGCTCCCCTCGGGAAGCAGTACACCGAGCAGACCATCGCCAGCAGCCGCGACAGCCGCGGCCCGAGCGTCGTACCGGGCATCGCGGCCAGCAGTGACGCGGTGGCCTCGCACAGTTCGGCGTCGGACGGATCCGCCATGACCAGACGAGGCAGAGTCGACGTGGCCATTCAGACCACCCCGATGCTGTCATCGATGTCGGTGCGGGCGGTCGCCACCAGCTGGCGTACCCGCTCGCGGGTCAGGCGGTAGAGCCGACCGATCGGGGCCAGGCCCCAACCGGCGGCGTGCAGTTCGGCCACGTGCTGGCGGCGCAGTTCCAGCAGGAGAGTCACCCGGGTGCGGTGCTGCTTGGCCTCGGTGGCGAGCCGGCGGCTCTCCGCTCGGTGGTGCTCGATCGCCTCGGCTACCAGTCGCGCCCGCTCGGCGGGGTTCTGTGTCGATGTTCTGGCCGAGACGTCATGATCGCGGACCCAAGCGGTGCCGAGAGGGTCCTGAACTGCGAGGATTGACATGGGTCGGATCTCCCTTCCACGGTGACGACCCGGAGAGGAGCCTCGGCGGGGTGCGATCCCGCCGAGGCTTCTGTGCTGTAGGGATCTGGTCCCCGAATCTTGCGGTGCTACCTGTCTTACCTGTATGAACAGGTGGACCAGCTTCAGGTTCTCTCTTGACGATCGATGCGTCAAGAGGGAGCGGCGAACTTGTGTAGACAGGCTGGACCGGACAGTCTGGAGGGCAAACGTGGGAGGTGGAATGGACGACCGCACGGTCGGAAATCGCATCGCTGCTGACCTGCGGCGTCGCATCGTCACCGGCGCGTTGCCCCCCGGCGCAGGCCTGCCGAGCGAGCGGGAACTGGGAGAGCAGTACAACGCCAGCCGCGGCACCATTCGCCGGGCACTCGGAATCCTCGTCAACGAGGGTCTGGTGACCAGCCGCAGCGGCCTGGGGCACTTCGTCCGGTCCGGTGAGCAGGTGCGGTTTCCTCACTCGCTGGCGGAGTCGCGTGCCGGTCGTCAGGCCGCGACGCAGGACGTATGGCGATCATGGGTTGCCGGCCTCGGCCGCAAGGGCGACGCGATCCTCACCGTGGCGATCGACGTTCCACCAGCCCATGTCGCCGAGGCGTTCGGCATTCCTGCCGGTGAGAAGGTCGTTATCCGCCGGCGTACCAGGCTCGTCGACGGTGAGCCATGGATGCTGTCCGACGCGCACTTCCCGCTCTCGATCGCGGGCGATACGCCCTTGGCCCAGGCCGGTGACCTGCAACCGGGGCCGCTGGTGCTGCTGCGCGAGCTCGGCCACGAACCAGTTCGTCACGCCGACGAGATCCGGGGCCGGATGCCCACTCCAGAGGAAGCCAAGGCGCTGAGCCTGGAGGCGGGGGTGCCGATCATCGAGGTCACTCGAGTGAGCTGCGACAAGAACGGCACTACGGTCCGCGCGACCGTCAACGTCTTCCCCGCGAACCGGTTCATCGTCGTCTACGACCTCGACGAGGACCGGGCATGACGGATGCCCCCGCCCTCACCATCGATCGTGCTGGCGCTGACGACTTCCTAACTGTCCTGGAGCTACTCGACGAGGCCGCCGCCTGGCTGCAAGCTCGGGGCATCCAGCAATGGCCGGCGCGGTTTAGTGGCGACGGCGACTGGCGGACCGAGCGGCTACGCAAGTACCTCGCTGACGGCGAGACGTACCTGCTGCGCAGCGACGGCGAACCGATCGCCACCGTCACCTGGACCCTGACCGCCGATCCGGACTACGCGGCCGGATGGCCGGACGGTCCCGACACCGGCGGCTACGTGCATCGCATGGCGGTACGCCGAAACTGGGCCGGACTCGGCATCGGTACCCGCCTGCTCAACTGGGCCGATACCCAGACCGCCAGTGCCGGTCGACGCTGGCTTCGACTCGACTGCAGCCGCACCAATCGTGCGCTACAGCGCTACTACGAGCGGCAGGGATTCACGCGTGTCGGCGAGGTCGTCGCCGACATCGACCCCGGTGGCCAGGACCACCCTTCGGGTGAGATCTACCGTCGCGGCTCAGGCGCGTTGTACCAGCGGCCAGTGGGGCAGGAGCCGGGGCGCGACTCACACCGTTGGTCGACAGATGTAGTTGTCAAGTAACTGTTGTTGCTGGTCAAGGTACGAAGCTCGATGCTGACGGGGGGAGCGTGTGAACGGCGGGAACCGTGACACCGCATTCACACCCCGTGTGAATGCGGCTCAGCCCTTCCGACAGCTTGATCGCGTTCGTAACCTGCGAGGCATGGCCACTGAGCCGAACCTGCTGCTCGACGCCTTGATCGAGCAGGCAGGGTTGTCTCATGCGGGATTCGCCGCCCGGTTGAACACCTGCGGTGAGTCGTTGGGCCTTCGGTACGACCACGCTTCCGTCGCCCGGTGGATTCGCGATCACGCAATCCCCCGCTCACCCGTGCCGAGCATGATCTGCGAGGTCCTCGGCGAGCGGCTCGGCGTGCGCCTGACTCTCGCCGACATCGGCATGGACCGCCGGGCAACAGCGGGTTCCAACGTGCCCCTGAACCGCGCTGTTGACCAAGCGACAGCACTCTGGCGCGGCGACCTAACGCGATCGGCCGATGGCGTAGCTACGAAGTTGTTGACCGGCTCGGACGCCGTCGCACCAGTGTGGGACTGGGAGAACCCACCCGACGACCGAGACGTTTCCCGGCCCGGCCACCGTCCGGTGAGCATGGCTGACGTCCAACGTCTTCGGGCCGCCCGCGACAGGTACCAGGAGATGTACCGGCGCGTCGGCGGGGTTCCGGTGCGCCCACGGATCGTGCACCTGCTTCACAGCGTGGGCGGGCCGTTGCTACGGGCGGCTTACGACAACGCGGTAGGACGCGATCTGTATCGAGCCGTCGGAGGCCTGGCCGCGCTCGCCGGAGTGTGCGCGTACGACGCCGACCAGCAGCCGCTGGCGCAACGCCACCTCCACCATGCGCTGAGGCTGGCCAAGGCATCGGGTGACCGCGGGTTCGGCGGATACATCGTGGCGCTGCTCGCGACCCAGTCCCTACACGTCGGTGAGTACCGCCTGGTCGTGCAATATGCCCAGACGGCACTGCGCGCCGCCGGGAGCCAGCTCACTCCCGCCCTGACCGCTGATCTGCACACACTCGCGGCCAAGGCGTACGCCCGGATGCATGATTCTGCCGGCTGCCACGAACACATGCGCCTGTCGGAGAAGACGGCCATACGCATCGACCCCCACGGCGAACCGGCCGAGGTCAGCTACGTACAGCCCGGTCTCGTCGAGTGCCAACACGCCGAAGCGCTGCGCCGACTCGGTGACCTGTCCACTGCCCAAACTCTTGCCGAGGAATCGGTCCGCACCCTTGATGCGATCCACCTCCGCGGTCGAGTGCACCGTCTGGCTGGGCTGGCGCTGATCCTTACCGCCCGCGGTGACGTCGACCGTAGTGCCCACATCGCCGGCCAGATGCTCGACAACGCCGACGGCATGGAGTCAGGACGCATACGTGACCGGGTCGCCACCGTCGTGAATGCGCTGAAGCCACACGCCGCCGAGCCGTCCGTGGCCGAAGTCCTGCGCCGCTACCGCTACCACGCCGGTTATGAAGGGGTCGCTTGATGAGCACGTGGAAGGTCGGAGACGAACGGACGCTCTACAGTGACCAGTGGGTTCACGTCGCTACTTGTGATGTCGAGCTACCGGACGGTCGCCACCTCGACCACCGCATGATCCGAACCGCGGCCGGAGCCGGCGCCGTCGTCGTCAGCGGCGGTCAGGTGCTGCTGTTGTGGCGGCACCGGCACATCACCGACACCTACGGCTGGGAGATCCCGATCGGCGGCATCAGCGCCGGCGAGGACCCGGTCGTAGCCGCAGCCAGAGAGGTCGAAGAGGAGACCGGCTGGCGACCTGGCCCACTCCGGCCGCTGGTCTACACCCAGCCCTCACCAGGTCTGATGACCTCGCAGCACCACATCTTCCAGGCCGACAGCGCCACCTACATCGGTCCACCCGTCGACGGCTTCGAGTCCGAACGCGTCGAGTGGGTACCGCTCGCAGATGTGCGGCGCCTGATCGACGAGCGGCACATCGTCTCCGGCACGACGCTCGTTGCGCTGCTGTACGTGCTGGCCAGCGAGCCGGTGGGCGGTACGCGTTGACCAGTGCAGTGATGCGGGGCTGCTCGTGCTATTCGCGCCTCGCCGAGGTCGGGTGGACAGGTGACGCCAATTTGATCTGCGCGTGTCGGCGTGGCGTCGTTGATCCGAACCAGGTTTTCGGTAGGACTATCGGCATGGCTGGCAATCGCCGAGGGCGGATGAACAAGGGGCCTCGCCACGCGCAGACGGTCCGCTTCCCGCTGGAGCACTTCGAGTACTACGCCAAGCAGGCTCAGGCGCTGCGGATCCCGGTGGGTGACTTCGTGGCCTACCGGATCGCGGTGTGCGAAGACCTGAAGATCCCTGGCGCGGTGATCATGGCACACCCGGGCCTGCTCGACCTCCTACCTGCTCATCGGCGGGAGGAAGCGCTACGGGAGAACCCGGGGCTGGCCGCAAGGTACGAGGCGCTGATCGGCGCCGCTGACTCGACGCAGCTGGAGATGCAGGTCGCCTAAGACGTCCGCGCCGTAGGACGGCGCCCGCACAACTTCATAGACACCAGAGACGGCGGCCCCGGGCCGTTTGCTTGCCGGCTTCAACCCGTGGACCGCCGTCGTAACCACCTGCGACTAGTTCGTGGGCCTCTTTGCGTGAGGACCTATGAGACTGAGTACGCGGGCGGGACGCTTGCGTCCTTCTGCTCGCATGGTAGCGGGGCAACCGGACGAAAGCATCGGCTGGTCAAGGGGTGTGGCAAATTTCCTTGCACCCCCTTCGGTTATGCCCTGCTTTTCGGCTTTTTATGCCTCGAGTTTCGGACATCGCACCGTCGGTCCGCCCGGTGACGGCGTGGAGTACTCGCGGGCGGCGCCGTGCTGCCCACGGTGCCTGGCTCGGGTGGCCCGGTGAGCGCGTCCGTGTTCGTCGACGTCGAGACGACCCGCGCGGGCCAGCTGCGCGTCGCGCTGCCGGAGATGGTGCGCCGACCGTACGCGACGGGGCAGCAGGTGCGGTGCGTGCGGTGCGTCGAACACGGTGTCGACCGGTTGGGCGTGTCCCGGGACGGGCCGGGGTCGCCGGCGTTGTGCCTGCCGTGCTGGCGCAGCCTGCGGGAGCAGCGGCTGCGCCGCGAGCGCCGGGAGTTCGTCGAGCTGGTGTGGGAGGGTATCGGCGAGGCCCAGTCCGCCGCGGCGTGCCAGGCCTGCGGCGCTCCGGAGCCGGTGCCGGACTGCTGGCTGTGCGGGTACTCCTGGCTGGCTGAGGCCCGCGCGCAGTTCGAGCGCGACCAGGCGGCGGCCGCGGCCGCCGAGGCGGCCGAGTGCGCGCGGATCGCCGCACGGACCGAGGCGGAGGCCTGGGTCGCTGACGTGGCCGGGTGGGTCGAGCGGTTGCAGGCGACGCTGACGGCGTACGTCGCTGGCGGTGGCCGGGGCCGGGCGGTGGAGCTGGTGGCCGATCTGCTGGCTCGTCAGGCCGCGGCGCGGTCGAGTGCGCGGGGGCGGCCCAGCGTGCTGGCGCGGGTCGGGGCAGTGCTGGCCGTCGACAGTGACTGGCGATCGGGGCGGCGGGCGATGCCGGGCCGGGAGCGCACCGCGGAGCTGGCCGGATGCTCGGCGCGGGCGGTGTCATCGGCGTGGCGGCAGGCCGAGGCGCTGGGCTGGGCGACGCGGACGGGTACCGGGGGGCGGCTGTCGCTGGCCGAGCGGGTGGCCACCGGCCGGGCCAACAGCCGTTCGCAGTGGGACCTCGCGCCGCTGCACCGTGGTGACCCGACGGCCCGGGAGGGCCACCTGCAGACGGCGCTGGAGTTGCTGGGCGAGCTGCTGGAGCACGCTCTGGACGTGCTCGGCCGGGCGCAGGGCACCCTCGACGAGCTGCGCGCCCGTACCGGGAGGTGGACGGACTGGCCGGAGCGAGCCCGCCGGGCGCGGCTGCGCCAAGCCGTCGCCCAGACCCGGACCCGGATCACCACGCTGATGACCGCCGACCAGGCCACGAATATTTGCACCCCCCACATGGTGTCTACAGGTATGAGTACTTGTTCCTGTTCGTACTGGGGTTTGCGGTTCTCTCCGCACATCATGATCCACTCTGAACGATGCGCGGTACGGCCGCGCGGCGGCCGGGGGAAGATCGGCGCTTCGCGCTCAACAACTAGAGGGGGTCGGCGTGATCTTGATGGTGCGAGTGGTCGTAGGTCACCACGCCTAACGCGTCCTAGGACGCCTGACCGGTGGGGACGGCGACCACAGCCCCGTCCCCGACCTGCGTGGGCATGCTGGGCCACCCATCTCGCCCGTGAACTGGTCAAACTCTGGCCATGGCTGGCTCGGGTACCGCGGCCGCGGGTGGTGGCCACGCTGGGGGCCCGGCTCGGTCCGGACTGGACCGCGACCACGCTGGCCCGGTGGGTGACCGACCAGCGGGCCCGGCCGGTACTGGCCGACCCGGTCGCCCCCTTGGCCTACCTGCGCGCACTGCTCGACAACGCGCTCGCCGGCGCCGTCACGCCGCCACACCCGGCACGAACGCATGACGAGCACCGCCGCCAGGTCGCCGCGGCCGCCGGCGCCCAGCAGATGGCCGGACACGCCCGACTGCGCGCCGAGTTCAACGCCCGCGACGACGCCGCGGCGGCCGCCACCGGGGCCGGCCGGGCCGCCGCCCGGGCGGAGCTGGCCCGCATCGCCACCCGCCGCGCCGAGCGGCGGTCTCCGCTCGCTGACTGTGACTGGCCCGAGGTCGCGCAGCCCGGCAGCGGCCCGCCCGGTGCCGTCCGGAATGCCGGCGCCGGCTCGCATGATAGTGCTTCACCATCGACTGTCCATCGCTGACGCATCCCAGACGCTCTCAGGCTGATGTTCTCCGCAATAGAGTCGGCAAGATCGTATAGTAAATAGTTTCCGGAAACAGATACTTAATAAATGTAACTAGAAACTATATCTGTGGTAGGGTGAGGGTATGACGGAAACCTCCGAGGCGGGCCTGGTGGAGCGCGAGTGCGCCCACTGCGGCCAGCCGTTCAGCTATCCGCGCGGCGCGCACCGGCCGCCGAAGTACTGCTCGCGGGTGTGGCCGGAGGCGCCACGGACCTGCCAGGCCCGGGCCAAGGCTCGACGCATGGCTAACCGGGCCGCCGGGCTGGATGCGCCGCTGGAGACCATGCGCGAGGACTCCAGCCAGGTACTGCCGCAGATCGAGGCCCTGCGCGAGGTGCTGGACAGCTACGCCGCCGGCGTACGTGGAGTCGAGGAGGCGGCGCTGCGCCGTGCCGCCGATGCCGAACGCGAGATGCAGGAGGCCGTCGACCGCGCCGAGGCCGAGGCTCAGGCACGTCAGCGCGCCGAGCGTGCCGCCCAGATTGCCGAGCAGGCCCGCGCCGAGGCTGTCGAGGCCCGCCGGGTCGCCGAGCGCATGGCCCGTGACGCCGAGCGCGAGGCCGAGGAGCGTGTCTCCGCCGCATGGCGCACCACTCTGGAGCACGAGGCCGCCCGAGCGGCCTCGGAGACCAAGGCCGCTGAGCAGACCACCGCCGCGACGCACGCCATTGAGGCCCGCCGCGCCGCCGAGCAGAAACTGCGCGATACCGCCGCCCGCAATGCCGAGCTGGACAAGCAGCTCGCTGTCACCCGCGCACAACTCCAGGCCGCCGAACGGTCCCGCGACGAGGCCACCGCTCGTGCCGACCGGCTCGACATCATCCTGACCACCATCACGGCCGAGCGCGACGCCGCCCGCGCCGACGTCGAGCGGCAGGCCGCCGAACTCACCGAACTACGCACCCAGCGCGAAGCTGACCGGGCCACCCTCACTCAAACCCGCGAACAGCTCGCCGCCACCACCGCCCGTGCCGATGCCGCCGGCGCCGAGCTGGCCACCTCCCGCACCACCGTTGACCAGATACGTGCCGCGCTTGAGGAAGCACGTACCGCGGCGGCCGCCGCAGGCGCCACCGCCCGCGCGGAACGTGAACGCGCCGAACGCGCCGAGACCCGCGTCGACGAATTGCGCACCACCCTGGACGAGACCCTCGCCGGTCGCAAATTCGGTAGGCGCGCGGATTCTGGTTCCAGCGAGCAAGGCTGAGTGGCCTCCGCTGGTACTCCCCCACTGCTGCCGCGCCATTCCGATCCGACCAGAAGTGACAGCGGCGGGCCCGGAGCGAGTACTCCGGGCCCGCCGCTCTCGGTCTACAGGTGTTCCTGTTGCAGAAGGTCGATCAGCGCCTTCAGATCGTCTGGATGTAGTTCCGCTCGTAGAGCTACCGCGATCTTCTCCGGTGTCCCGCCCAGACGGCGGATCGCGACTGCCGCGGGTGATCGCCGAGTTCCCGTGGCGCCATCAGGGCTCGGAGATGGCGGCTCCTCCGTGGGGGCGTCGCCGCGGCCGGACCGATTAACCGCGGTTAACTGCGCTTGCTCCTGCTGCCGCTTCCACTCCCCCAGCTGCTCCTCCGGTGCGAATTTCGCTCCGATGTCGCGCGCGACCCGGATCGGAAGTTCGCCGGTGCGGACCAGGGCCTGCATCTCGGGTGTCAGCTTGAGCAGATTCAACCGCTGGCTCACCCATGCCGGCGTCTTCGCGAGCTGCGCTGCGGCATCCTTGCCGCTGCCGCACTCCTGAACCAGCAGTTGGACTGCCTGTGCTTCTTCGATCGGGTCATAGTCTTCGCGGTCGATATTCTCGGCCGCCGTGGCGGCGACGAAGCTCGACCGCGAGGCCGCCAGGTGATCCTTAACCGCGATGTCGAGCGTGGTAAGCCCGGCCTCGATAGCAGCGGCGCGCCGCCTGGCGCCGGTGACCTGGACGTACGTGGCCGTACCAATGGTGGTGCTGAACTCCGGAAAGGCTGTCAGGAACGCGCCTCGGCTGACCACAGCGCAGGGCTGTAGCTGACCGTGTACCCGCAACGACTCGGCAATCTTGGTGATCTTCGTGGGATCGGTCTTCACGTCGCGGGTGTTGAGCGGGTTCGGTGCGACCTGGTCGACCCGGATGCTTCGCGGTGTGGTGTCGGCGAAGCTCGGTACTCGCGCTTCGGGGAGGACTGGGTCGTCCGCGAGGGAAGACAGGTTGACGCGGCGCCCCATGTCACGCATCCAGAGAAGCGGAGGTGGTGGCGAACTGCGGCGTTACCTGGCCCCCGTAGCCGAGCTCGAGGGCCAGGCGGAAGAAGTCCTCGCGGGCTTCCATCGCCACCCGGTTCTTCGGATACTGGGTCACTACCACCCCGTCCGCGCTCGCCCTTGTGTGGATCTTGTAGCGGCGAACGACCGTGTTGCACATCGGCCACCGCTTCCGGGCGATGTACTGCGCCGTCTGCTGAAGGTCGGGCAGGCCGTCTCGGGGATCCCAGGAGTTGACGACCACTCGGTACGGAATTCCCCGAGGAGTAAGCACCTGCTCGATGGTGCGAGAGGTCGGGTCGTAGCACAGAGGTTCGGGCAGCATGGGCACAACAACGTCGTCGCATTCGTCGAGAGCTGCCTGCAGGATGTTCTCATCCTCGAGTGAGCCCGGCGTGTCCACGAAGATGTGCTGGTAGTCCAACTGCTTCAGCCGCCGGAGATCCCGAGGGTTCTCCACCTGAGCGAAGTCGAAGGGCAGACCGCCCTGCTGCTCCACCCGCCGCGACCACCATACGGAAGAGGCTTGCGGGTCGGTCGACGCGACCAGTACCGGGCTCTGAGGGTCACCGGCCGGCGCCTGCTCTGCCACCTGGCGGAAGATCGGCTCTGGGTTGACCAGGACGTCGTAGGTAACGGCGGCCAGATTCACGGCCAGCGTGGTCTTGCCGACGCCGCCCTTCTGGTTCACCAGTGCATGGACCAAGGCAGGCATGTAGAACTCTCCGTTCCGTCTGCTTCCCGGGCGTGCCCCGGTACTTCGGATACGGCCATGCTATGGGCTCGATACCTGCTGACGTGGCCGGCTCGCCGACTTCGTTAACCGCGGTTAATCACCTGGTGGCCCGGTGTCAGGGGGATGAGGCGCAGAGGAACGATTAACCGCGGTTAACGCGTTCAGTGGGAGCCTCGCTGGTCACTTGGTGTACAGCGCGGCCAGCCGGTGTGCGGGTGACTGATCGAGTGTGCTGCGGCTGCGATCGTAGCGACGGGTAGTCCGGGGATCGGCGTGGCCGAGGAAGTCCTGTACGTCGAGTAGTGGCGCGCCGTTGTCGAGGGCGGCGGTAGCGGCGGCGTGGCGCAGACTGTGCGGACTGATGCGGTCGGCGGCGGGTAGCCCGGCAGCGTGGGCCAAGCGGCGCACAGTGGCGAACACGTGCGCCTGAGTCAATGGCTTCCCGCCAGATGTCCGCAATAGCAGGCCGGTGATGGGCACGCTGGCGAGCTGCTCGGCCGTCGCGCCTTTGATCCGGGCGTACTCCTGGTTGCGGTGCGGGGCGACGACCCGTTCAGCCATGCGGTAGGCGTCTGTCGGGGCGTAGCCCCGACTTTGGTAGGTCCGTGTCGCTTTCTGGAGCTTGTCGGTGTAGAACCGCTCGGCGGCGGCACGGTCTATGGCGCGCCGGCGATCGGCCAGGTACGCGTCGAGCAACCGGACGAGAGCGGGAGGGAGGGGCAGTTCGCGGCAGCGGCGGCCCTTGCCGTTGATGACCACGGTGCGGTGCCCGCCACTGGTCCGCAGGTTCTCGCAGTGCAGGGCGATCGCCTCGCCGACACGTAGCCCGAGGTAGGCGAGGAAAGCGATAAGGACCCGGTCGCGGTCGGCGGCGTCGACCGCCTGGGATGTGTAGCGCGGGTAGCCGCGGCAGTGGCTGATCCGGGTGGCGAGCGCGTTGTCGGCGGCGCGCATCAGCGCGCGGACTTCGGCGACGGTCAGTCCGACGGTGGGGGAGAAGTCCCGGTCGACCGGCTCTCGGCCGACCCCGGTGACTGGGTTGCGCACCGCGATGTCCGCGTTGAGAAGGTAGCGGTACCAGCTCGACAAGGTGGCCAGCCGCCGGTTGAGGGTGGCCGGGCTTGGCGCCGGCTTCGCAGCGCGCAACGCGGCGAGGTAGGTGTCGACGTCGAGGCGGGTGACTTCCAGCGGGTCTAGGCTGCGGGCGTCGAGCCAGGTCAGGTAGTGGTCGAGATCGTGAAAGTACGCCCGGTAGGTGTGGGCCGACCGGCGCGAGGCCAGCCACGCGCCGGTAGTGGCGATGGGGTCCCAGCGGGTACCGGGGCGGCCGGCCGGCAGTGGCAGCTTCTCGACGTCGTCCGCGATTTCCTCGATGAGGAAGACGGCCTTCTCGGTGGCGGCCTCGGGAGGGGTGGTGTCGGAGCGCATCCCGCGTCGCGCTGGTCGGGTCCGCTGGCGCGCGGCAGTCGGCGGGGCGGCGACCGGTGTGGATGGGATGAGGGCGCCCAGGCCGACGCCGAGCCCACCGCGGCGGCGTGGGTCAGAAGTCTGGGGCGGGGTGGTCACGGCCGCCAGCCTATGGCTCCTCCCGGTTGAGAATAGCGATTATCACTATAGTGTCGCACTGACGGGCCACTCTCTTCCGCGACGCCCGAACCGGGTCGTCAACCATCGAGAAGGGATCGTGATGACCTCGCCCGCCACCACCCCGACCGGCACCTCCCGCGCCGTCTGGGCCGCGATCATCCTGTTGACCGCGCTGCCTATCGGAGCCGCCGCTGGCCTGCTGTCGCACGCCGGCGGCGTGCCCGTACCGCTGGCCGTCGTCGCCGGCGGCGGAGCCTTCGGTGGCACCGCCGGTCTGTTGCTGGCCTTGGCGCACTTCCTCACCGACAACCGTGTGTAGAAGGCCGGTCATCGACGGGTACGACGAGCCCGGCGTTCCGCGGCGTCCAGGGCTGGGCCGTCTTCGGGGTGCTCCCCCTTGCGCCCGGTCGGCCAGAGCAGCACCAACACGGCGTACGCGGCGCGGCGACGTGTGGGCCGCCGAGAGAACACCGCGGTGCACGACATGACCACGATGAGCCCCAGGTACACGCCAGCGAGGACGGCGAGCACCGGTCCGGCGACGCCGGGCAGAGAGGCCAGGAAAGCCACTGCAACTCCGTCAGCTGCTGAAACCCTCCGCGCTGACGGGGCGGCTTACCGCAGCGGACGGTGCCGGACTCGAAGATCACTCTTCGACCCGTTGCGCCCCGGAGTTCTTCGGTGTGACCGGGGGCGACACCATCGCTGCGTGCCTTTCGCGGTCGCGAGCCGCGCGCCGGCCTGGAAACCGGGAAGGCGTACACGTCGATGATGACACAGGGGGTGCGGCGAGCATGGAATCACCGCGCCGGCCGGGATCTGTTCAGACATGCACGGCCTCGGGATCAGCGGCGAGCACGTCCACGTCGGCACGTGACAGGCCTGTAGGTCGGCAAGAACGAAAAGGCTCCCCAGGTTCCCGGGGAGCCTTCCGGTGGTGCCACACTGAGGTGAGTCTTACCTGCCTACGGTTCCTGCTTCGGCAAGAGTCGATCGAAGAAGTCCGCGAACGCCTCCCGGTCGTCGTCGGTCAGGTGGCCGTCCATGTCGACTGCGGTGTGCAAGGTGTCCGCTGTGGTGCCTCGAGGAATATCGAGTTCCCGTTCGGCCTGGCCGATCGTTTCGGCAAGCATCGCATGCGCGACGGCTGGGTCGTGCCGTATGTACCAGGCCAGCATCCGGGCGATGGCCGGGGTCAGACCGTAGGAGTGGTCGTTGTCGGGGTCGTCGGCTCCGACGAACCGGTGGAGTTCACGGGTCGCGGTCTGTTGACCGCTGAGGTCACCGAGGATCGCGTAGCGGATCGTGGTCGCCAGCTGTGTCATTGGCACGATCTGGTCCAAGTGGCCGGCGACTTGCCAGCCGAGCCCTTCGGCGACCTCACGAATGGCCGGTTCGGTGCGCCAACGCAGTGCCCACCGTCGGCGGAAGGCCGGCTTCTCCCACAGTTCGAGCAGGAACTTGCGGCTGAACCGCTGCCACAGCTCCGCCGTTCCGCGCGGCAGGTTGACCTCGCCGCGTTGCGCGCTCATCGTCGAGGCGATCGCGTCTGGGTCCTGCTGGCGGGCCTCGGCGTACTCCTCTGCGACCGGCCGGGACCACAGGTTACGGCCGGTGACAGTGGCCTGCGGGAGCGGGATGTCGTTCTCGCCGCGCGCCAGGTACGCGCGCAGGGTGGAGGCGGCCACCCCGGCGATCTGGGCCAGCTCGGCCACGCCCACGAGCTGGTCGGCGGCGAGTTCTGGCGCGGTCAGGCTGATCACGCACCGGTCGAGGGCCTGGCCGCCCCGTTCGACGTGCCCGGCGGTCCACAGCGCGAGATGGTCGGCCCACCTTCCCACCAGCGGCTGCGCGGAGTCGACGTCGATGATCGAGAGTACCTGCGCACGAGCCGGATCTCCGGCCACCGCCCGCAGATCCGCAGCGGTCACCGTTGTCGCCGCCGGCACTGCCCGGCGCACGTACGTCTCACCGGCGGCGTCCCAGACCTGCGCCGGCCGGTACCAGGTCTGGCCGTCCCACCAGTAGCCGCCCGCCCTGAACAGCAGTGCGGGCCCCCAGTACGCCATGTACGCCGATGCGGCATCCCCGTCGGCGTAGAGCACGACCGACCGGCCGTGCTCCGGGTGCCACCGCACGCACCAAGCCAGGTCGGTGCGCACTGGGTCGGTGGTAAACGCCACCCAGCCGCCGTTGTGGATCTGGTCCTCCCGTCCCCACATGCCGGGTGACTTCTTTCGACCGATCCGCTCGATGGCGACCGGGTCATCGACCGGGATGTGCGTGTCGTCCACGAAGGGTAGTTCCGGGAGCGGGTGGTCCGTGCGCATCCCGTTCGCGACCGCTCGCCACGTATACCTGTACTGCACGCTGTACTCCTCTGCGTATTACGCTGTAGATAAGTACAGCATAGGCGCTGATAAGATCGTCATCGAGGGAGAATTGACATCCGCCGCTAGGACGATGGCATCAGTGCGCATGACGACAGCCAGCCTGACCGCGACGGCGTGACCGATGCCCCGTTGCCTGACTGGGTAGTACGCGTACGTCAAGGTGTGCGGCATGCACGCACTTCTCGCTGCCCTGGGTCAGCCGGGCGTGGCCGCCGTGGTCGCCGGCGCCTTGACTGGCACCTTCGCGTTGTCAGGTGTGGGCTCACCCAGTGGTTCACCGTGCGGCAGCAAACGCGCCCGTCGGCGGGAGGACAACAACAAGATCGAGGCGGCAGTTGCCGAGCTGGTTAGCACGGTGATCGATCTGCAGGACGCGCTCGGCGCCCTCATCCGGGTGACGCGGGCCCGGCTACAGCCGTCTGAACGGATCCGGTGGCGCCGCGTTGGCCGTCGGCGGTCCGAGCAGCGCGCCGCAGTGACGGCGTCGGCAGGCGCTGCACCAAAGCCTCGCCATCGGCCTGACAAATGGAATGCGATTGACCCATCGCACTAGGTTCGAGGTGATCGATGCCTGGGGAGGTGGTCCGTTGTGGGGACGGGGCGCGCGTTGACGACGTGCTGGCCCAGCAAACGATCACGGGGTACTACGAGGAGCGTGGCGTGGCCGCGCACAAGGAAGTTGACCGGGGCCAAGGCGCGGGTCCTTGACGCGGAGGTGGATCTCGACCACTGGTTGACGCGCGGCGAGTTGGTGCACTCGACGGACGGTGCGGTGACCCTGTGGCCGGTGACTGCGCACGCCCACGCAGTGGCGCGTGGCGGTGCCGGGCCGACGATGGACACAGGTGCAGGCGTTGCGGAGCTGGTGCGCCGCCCGGGGCATTGATGTGGAAGCCCTTGCCGGGCGAGGCACAGTCGGTGGTAGGCGTCGCCGGTCATCACCCCGTACCGGCGGCGCCGCTGTTATGACCGGGCGGGGCGGTCGCCGGCCGGCCGGCGACCGCTGGTTACTGACCGGGGAATGACATTGGCGCGGGTTCGGTGGAGCCGGTGGAAGCGGGAGTATCGGCGGGGCTGTCCGGGGTCGGTGTGCCGCGGCTGCGACGACGCCGGCCCCCGTTGCCCTCGGCGTCGGGTGCGTCCAGGTTGAGCCGGTTCAGCTCGTCGGGGCTCCAGCCGCCGGCGAGAGCCGCCTGGTACCTGGCGGCGTACTCGGCGTCCGCCGCGTCGGCGAGCGCCCGCAGTCGGTCTCGTTCGTCGCGGGCGACGGCTGCGTCACCGACGAGCGCCGCGCGGGCGCGCAGCATCTCGGTGGCGGCTCGCTCTGCGGAACGGCGGGCCGCGCCGGTACCGCTCTTCCCACTTGCCATATGTGCGCTTCCTCCCCGTGCACGATGTGCAGGTACGGCCGCGAGCCTAACCGCGGTGATCCACCGTTGTGGATGCTGTTTCGCCACCCACTTCCCCGGCCCCAGGGGCACCGCCGAGGAACAGCCAGCGTTGGTGGACGCGGTCAAGGGACGGACGACGTCCGATCGCACAGCGACGCGCCTGCCGCCCTTGACGGCGGCCGCCGGCCGGCTACGGTGGTCGGCCACCCAGGGTGGGAATCCGGCCGCAGCAGCACCGGCTGGGAGGGGGCGTTGGCCGGCAGGCCGCCGCGTTGGTCGGGCGCCATGGTGCCCGGTACGGCCGTGCGTGGTACGGCCATCGCGCACGCGCGATCCTCCGCGCTGCGGAGAGCAAGCTAAAAGTAAACACCGTGTTTTGCGCGCGAGCGCGCAGAGAGAGCCCTATCCGGGCCGGTCGCGTGTGCTCCAGAAGGGACGATGTGGTCGAGCAACAGAGGGTCGGCGCGGTCGTGACGAGCGCGGTGCGGGCTCGCAGACGGCGGCATTCGCCGACACCGCGGCAGCACAAGGTCACCGCGTACTTCAACGATGCTGAGTACGCGGACGTGCTGGCGTTGGCCGGGTCGGCGCGGATGGCGGTGGCCGCGTATGTGGCGGAGGCCAGTCTCGCGCCGATGGCAAGAGATGCCGCGACACCGGCGGTACCGGCTGGGGTGGGGGAGCTGCTGGTCGAGTTGATGGGGGTGCATCGGCAGCTGCGCGGGGCGTGCACGAACCTCAACCAGGCGGTGGCGAAGCTCAACAGCCTGGGGGAGCCGGTGGGGGAGTTGCCGGCGATCGCGGCGTACGTGCGGCGGGTGACGACCGCCGTCGACGAACTGGTGGCGCGGTTCGCGGCGGGGGGCGGGCCGTGATTCCGGACGTGAGTAAGGGCCGGCGGGTGCGCGGTCTGCTGGAATACCTGTGGGGGCCGGGCCGGCGTGACGAGCACGAGAACCCGCGGATCGTGGCCGGCTACGACCTGCCGGAGGTGCTGGCGCCGCCGCAGCACGCGACCGACCCGGCGCGGTGGGATCTGACCGTGCTGGCAGCCAAGCTGGACGCCCCGCAGGTGGCCGCCGGCGAGCGAGGGCTGCGGAAGTACGTATGGCACTGCCCGCTGTCGTTGCCGCCGTACGAGCAGGCTCTCGACGACGCCACCTGGGGGCGGATCGCGCACCGGTTCGTGGAGCTGATGGGGTTCGCCGGCGACGAACAGCGGGCCGGGTGCCGGTGGATCGCGGTGCACCACGGCAAGAGTGTCGGCGGCAACGACCACGTCCACCTGGTCGTCACGCTGGCGACCGAGGAGGGCGCCCCGGTGTGGCTGCGCAGGGACTGGCAGCGCAGCCAGGAGGCGTGCGAGCAGATCGAAACTGAGTTCGGGTTGGGCAAGTGGGTGCGCCGGGACAAGGCGGTTGCCCGGCCGGCGACCACCGAGGCCGAGGTCGAGCGCGGCTACCGGCAGCAGCGCGACCCGGACCGGTTGATCCTGCGCCGGCAGGTCCGCGCGGCCGCGATCGGCGCGCACAGCGAGGCCGAGTGGGTGGCCCGGATGCGGGCCAGTGGGCTGTTGGTCAACCCGTACCGGGACCCGCGCGACCCGGATCGGGTGGTCGGCTACGGGGTGGCCCGCGAGCATCAGCCCAAGGGCGAGCGGGTGTGGTTCAACGCCCGCACGCTCGACGGGGAGCTGTCGCTGCGGCGGATGCGGCAACGGTGGCCGGACGTCACTCCACTGACCTACCGGGAGTGGAAGGAGGCTGCGGAGGCTCCGGCGCGGGCGGTGCGGGCCTTGGCGGACGCGGAACGGATGACGCTGTGGCGCTCCAGCACGGCGGCGCTGTCGCAGGTGACTGCGCGCATGGCGCAGGTGCCGGCGGGCTCGCCGGAGTGGGCGGCGATCGCCCGGGCGAGCGCCGACGTGCTGACCCGGGTGGCGTTGGTGGCCGAGCCGTCCGGGGCCGGTCCGGTATCCAAGGCAGCCGACGCGTTGGCCCGGGCGGCCGCGCCGAGGCGGGCTGAGCCGCCGCCGGTGGCGTCGCAGATCGCGGCCGATCTGGGGCGGGTAGCGGACGCGTTGATGGTGGCCGGCAGCGCCCGGCGCGCCGACGAAGCGGCGATGGTGTTGGCGGTGGTGGTCGCCGCGGCGCGGTTGGTCAGCCAGCTCGCCGAGCTGCGCCGCGCCCAGGAGCGGGTGCACGCGGCGGGCGCGGCGCAGGCCGCCGCGGCCCGGCTGGTGCCGCTGTTGGAGCGGGCCACCCGCCAGGGCGTGCTCGTCGGCACGGCGCCGATGCCCGGCCAGGACCGGACGGAGGCGGCGCCGATGGAGCGGCCGGTACGGCCGCCGACTGCGGTGGACCGACCGGGGCAGGATCGCCGCGACGAACGCGACGGTGCACGGTAGAACATCGGCGACAACGGGGGAGGGGCAGCGGTGACAGACAACGAGATGGCCGAGATCCATCGGCGGGCAAACCAGGCGGTGGTGGCCGGGATCCAGGCGGCCAGCCAGATGGCCGGGGTGCTCATCCAGCTGCGGATCCGGCAGCTGCGGGAGGCGGCCGCCCGAGGGGAGGAGCACGCGCGGCAGACCCGGGCGGCGGTACGGGCCTGGCACGCCGCGGACGCGGCGACGTGGCGGGAGGCGATGCGGCCGGGCTGGTGGCGTACCGCCGGGGCGTCGGACATCACGGCGGTGTGGCGGGCGGCCAGCACCTGGCATCACGTCGACCCGCGTGCGGAGGCGGCCCGGCGGGTGGTGGTCGAGCGGCTCGCCGAGCGTGGGGTCACCGTCGACGTCGACGCCGGGGACCGGCCCGACGACGTGGCCTGGCTGTCGGAGGCGCTCGACCGCGCGGCGGCCCTGGACGAACCCGTCGACG
>NZ_JBLYUB010000037.1:0-53331 GCF_049999945.1 Planosporangium spinosum
CTTCCGGCGACTCGCCGGAAGGGGCCGCGGCCGTTCGGGGATCATCCGGTCACAGCAGGAGGGTGGCGCCGAAGCTGACGGCCTCGGCGGCGCTGGCGACGCCGAGCAGCTTCCACGGCAGCCGGCCCTTGTGGAGGGTGGCGAAGGCGACGACGGTGGCCGCGATGCCGGGCAGGCCCAGCGTGAACGTGACCGCCAGGTACCACCCGGGGATGTGGGTGAATATTCCGAACACGATCCGCATGCCGATGATCAGCCCGAAGAAGCCGAGCGTCCCCGCCCAGGCGCAGACGCCGAGCAGTCGGCGGAGCCGTAGCTGCGGGTCGGGAGTGCCCGGCATCCGCAGCTCGCCCAGCGCCGCGCGGGCCTCCTGCTGCGTGGGCAGCCGCTTGAACCGAACGCTGACCGGGTGGAACCGGGACGTGGGTCTCGCCGCCGAGGTGGTGGCGGACTTGCCGCTCATGGTCGAAAGTCCTCCCTTTTGAACCCGAGGTCGCGGAACAGCGCGACGGTACGACTTCACTGACTGCAACGAGCTAGTTGACCTTGTGTCACGGGTATCGAAGTCTGGTGAGCGTGGGTGTCACGTTGGCGACATGTGGTGCGTGATGTTGCGAGAGAGATGGGGTCGTCGGCGTAGGCTGCGCTGCGTGACGGACGCGCCCATCGGGATCTTCGACTCAGGCGTCGGTGGCCTGACTGTGGCTCGCGCCATCCTGGACCAGTTGCCGCACGAGCAGGTCCTGTATGTCGGAGACACCGCGAATGTGCCCTACGGGCCTAAGCCTATAGCCGACGTGCGCCGGTACGCGCTCCAGTGCCTCGACCAAATGGTGGATCAGGGCGTGAAGATGCTGGTGATCGCCTGCAACACCGCTTCCGCGGCGTGCCTGCACGACGCCCGTGAGCGCTACCGCGTACCGGTGATCGAGGTGATCCGCCCGGCCGTCCGCCGCGCCGCCGCGGCCACCCGCAACGGACACATCGGCGTCATCGGTACCGTGGCCACGATCAACAGCGGCGCGTACCAGGACGCGTTCGTCGCCGCGTCGCACGTGACCGTGCACAGCGCGGCCTGCCCGCAGTTCGTCGACTTCGTCGAGCGGGGCGTCACGTCCGGCCGGGTCCTCCTCGGGCTGGCGAGCGCCTACCTGGAGCCCCTCCAGCAGGCGCAGGTCGACACGTTGGTCCTCGGCTGCACCCACTACCCGCTGCTCGCCGGTCTCCTCGGGCTGGTCATGGGAGACGGTGTCACGCTGGTGTCGAGCGCG
Organism: Planosporangium spinosum; assembly: GCF_049999945.1. NCBI lineage: Bacteria > Bacillati > Actinomycetota > Actinomycetes > Micromonosporales > Micromonosporaceae > Planosporangium > Planosporangium spinosum. The sequence goes on from NZ_JBLYUB010000037.1 coordinate 1,272, forward strand.
GACGAGACCGCCAAGGACGTCTACCGGATACTGACCGAGCGCGACCTGCTACGCCCCGACGACGCCCCGCCGCCGGCACATCGGTTCCTGGCCACCGGCGACCCGGAGCGGTTCGGCCGCCTCGCGCGGCGCTTCATCGGCCCCGAGGTCGGCGTCGCCGGCGACGCGCCGATCTCCCCGGTGGAGGCGGCAGCATGAGCGAGCGGAGCGAGGCGGCGACATGAGCGAGCGGAGCGAGCGAATCGAGGGGCTCAGTGGCGTGAAGGCTCATGGCGTCGCCGAGCGGAGCGAGGCGGCGACATGAGCGAGCGGAGCGAGCGAATCGAGGGGCTCAGTGGCGTGAAGGCTCATGGCGTCGCCGAGCGGAGCGAGGCGGCGACATGAGGTTGACGGTGCTCGGGTGTGCCGGGAGTTTTCCCGGCCCGGAGGCGGCCTGCTCGGCGTACCTGGTCGAGGCCGACGGGTTCCGGCTGCTGATCGACTTCGGTACCGGGTCGCTGTCGGCGCTCCAGCGCTTCTCGGGGCTGTACACCGTCGACGCGATCCTGCTGTCCCACCTGCACGCCGACCACATCTTCGACGCCTGCTCGTACGTGGTGGCGCGGCGGTACGCGCCGGGTGGTGCCCTGCCGGCGATTCCGGTGTACGCGCCCGCCGGCGCCCCGGAGCGGCTGGCGACCGCCTACGGCGGACCCGCCGAGGGGCCGGTCGACGACGTGTACACCTTCTACACCCTCCAGCCCGGCTCGTTCCCGATCGGCCCGTTCCAGGTCGCCGTCGACCGGGTCAACCACCCCGTCGAGACCTACGGGGTACGGGTCGAGCACGGCGGCCGGGTGCTGGCGTACTCGGCCGACACCGCGAGCTGCGAGGCGCTGGTACGGCTGGCGCACGGTGCCGACACGTTCCTGTGCGAGGCGAGCTACCTCGACGGCATGGACAACCCACCTGACCTGCACCTCACCGGCCGCGAGGCGGGCGAGCACGCGGCCAAGGCCGGGGTCGGTCGGCTGCTGCTGACCCACCTGGTGACGGCGTGGGGGAGCGAGCTGTCCACGGTCGAAGCGGCCGCCGCGGCGTTCGCCGGCCCGGTCGAGGTGGTCCGCCCCGGCTGCCAGTACGAGATCTGAGACCGGGACCGTCACGCACATTTCGCCCGTCGGCCAACGCCGATTGGTCTGGCGCACCCGAGGGCGTCCCACCGTGAGGTCATGCGGATCGCGATCATCACCGAGTCGTTCCCGCCCGACGTCAACGGCGTCGCGCACTCAGTGGTACGGGTGGCCGAACACCTGCGCAACCGAGGTCACCAGCCGCTCGTCGTCGCCCCGCAGCCGGCCTCCGGCCGCCGCGCCGTGACCGGGCCCCTGCCGTACCCGGTGGTCCGGGTTCCCTCGCTGCCCACGCCGGGCTACTCCGGCTTCCGCCTCGGCCTGCCCAGCCGGCGCATCGCGGCGGCGCTGCGCGAGCACCGGGCCGATCTGGTCCACCTGGCCAGCCCGTTCGTCCTCGGCGCCCGGGGTGCCGGCGTGTCCCGGACGCTCGGCCTGCCGACAGTGGCGGTCTTCCAGACCGACGTCCCCGCCTACGCCGGCCTGTACCGAGGGTTCGGCTGGGGTGAGGAGGCGGCCTGGCGGTGGCTGCGCCGCATCCACAACGCCGCCGACCGTACCCTCGCCCCGTCCACCGCGACCGCGACCGCGCTGATGGCGCACGGCATCGAGCGGGTGTGGCTGTGGCGGCGCGGCGTCGACGCCGGCCGCTTCCACCCCGACCTGCGCAGCCCGGCCCTGCGCCGCGCGCTCGCGCCCGGCGGCGAGGTCCTCGTCGGCTACGTCGGACGCCTCGCGGCGGAGAAGCGGGTGGACCTGCTGGCACCGGTGACCCGGCTGCCCGGCGTACGGGTCGTGATCGTCGGCGACGGGCCGGCCCGCGCGTCACTGCACCGGGCCATGCCGGACGCCGTGTTCCTCGGCGAGCGCCGGGGCGCCCAGTTGGCCCGCCTCTACGCCAGCTTCGACGTGTTCGCGCACACCGGCCCGTACGAGACGTTCGGGCAGACCGTCCAGGAGGCCCTCGCCAGCGGCCTGCCCGTGGTCGCTCCGGCGACCGGCGGGCCGCTGGACCTGGTGGAGCCGGGGCGTACCGGGTACCTGGTGCCGCCCTGCGACTCCGCCGCGCTCGTCGAGGCCGTGGGCGCGCTGGTCGCCGACCCGGCCCGGCGCGCCGAGTTCGGTGCCCACGCCCGCGCGGCGGTGCAGGGCCGTAGCTGGGCCGCGGTCGGCGACGAGCTGATCGGGCACTACGCGGACGTCCTCGACGGCCCGGTGAGCACCCGCGTCGGGGTCGCCGCGTGAGAATCGTGCGCCTGGCCAACTTCATCATGCCCCGCTCGGGCGGCCTGCGTACCGCGTTGCGGTGTCTCGGCGAGGGGTACCTGGCAGCCGGCCACGAACCGGTCCTCGTCGTACCGGGGGAGCGGGCCGGTGACGACCTGACCCCGTACGGGCGGGTGATCACGGTGCCCGGCCCGGAGGTGCCGGGCACCGGCGGATATCGGGTGCTGCTCGGTCGCCGGCGGCTCGGGCGGCTGCTGGCCGACCTGCGCCCCGACCGGTTGGAGGTCTCCGACCGGTTCACGCTGCGCTGGACCGGTCGGTGGGCCCGCGAACGGGAGGTACCGGCGGTGATGGTCTCCCACGAGAGCCTCACCGGCCTGCTCGGCGTCGCCGGCCTGCCGGAGCCCGCCGCGCGGCGGTTGGCCGACCTGTTCAACGCGCGCAGCGCCCGCGGCTATGACCGCATCGTGTGTACCACCGCCTGGGCCGCCGAGGAGTTCCGCCGCATCGCGGCGCCGAACCTGGTCGAGGTGCCGCTCGGTGTCGACCTGGATCTGTTCCACCCCGGGGCGCGCGACGACGCGCTCCGCGCCCGGTACGCCCGTCCCGACCAGCTCCTGATCGTGCACTGCGGCCGGCTGTCCACCGAGAAGGAGCCCGGGCGCTCGGTGGCGGCGCTCGCCGCGCTGTACCGCGACCGGGTCGACGCGGTCCTCGTCGTCGCCGGGGACGGACCGCTGCGGCCGCGCCTGATCGAGCAGGCCGCCGGGCTGCCGGTGCGCTTCACCCGGTTCCTCGACGACCGCTCCGCGGTGGCGGCGCTGCTGGCCACGGCGGACGTGGCGCTCGCGCCCGGTCCGATCGAGACGTTCGGGCTGGCCGCGCTCGAGGCGCTGGCGTGCGGCACCCCGGTGGTCGTCAACGCGGCGTCCGCGCTGCCCGAGGTGGTCGGCGACGCCGGGGTCGCCGTGCGGGGCGACTTCGCCCGAGGCGTGCGTGAGATCATCGCCAGGCCGGAGGCGGCGCGGCGGGCCGCCGCCCGGGCCCGGGCCGAGCGGTTCGGCTGGCCGGCCTCGGCAGCCGGGTTCCTCGCCGCGCACGGCGCCACTCATTGCGGCGCATTGACGGTTCACCGTGCCGATTTTCGGGAACACCAGGTGGTGACACCCGGAGAAGGAGCGCGCGGTGGAGCAGCGAGATTCACGGCGGGACCAGCGGGTCCAGCACCAGGACCAGCGGGTACCCCGGCAGGAGCAGCGGGAGCCGGAGGCCGGTCAGCGGGCTCCAGAGCAGGACCGGCAGCGGGAGACCGACTGGAAGGAGACCCAGCGGCAGCTCGAACGTAACCAGGACGAGGGCCCGGCGGGCCCGACCGAGCTGACCAGGCCCAACTGGTGGGGCGTGCTGAAGCGAACGTTCAAGCAGTTCCAGGTCGACAACCTCGGTGACTGGGCGGCGGCGCTGACGTACTACGGGGTGCTGTCGCTGTTCCCCGGCCTGCTGGCGCTGGTGTCGTCGCTGGGACTCCTCGGCCCGAGCGCCACCAACACCGTCATCGACACCCTGCAGGAATTCATGCCGCCGACGGCGAAGCCGATCATCGACCCGGCGGTCAGGAATCTCCAGCACGCGCCCACCGGACTGCTGGCCATCGTCGGTGTTCTCGGCGCGCTGTGGTCGGCGTCGGGCTACATCGGCGCGTTCATGCGGGCGTCCAACGCGATCTACGACGTGCCGGAGGGGCGTCCGTTCTGGAAGACCCTGCCGCTGCGGGTGGGGCTGACCATCATGATCGGCACGCTGATGGTCGTCAGCGCCTTCATCGTCGTGTTCACCGGCAAGCTCGCCGAGATCGTCGGCAGGGCGCTGCACCTCGGCCAGACCGCGATCACGGTCTGGTCCATCGCGAAGTGGCCGGTGCTGCTGGTACTGGTCAGCCTCGCGTTCGCGCTGCTGTACTACCTGGCGCCGAACGCCAAGCAGACGGGCTTCCGCTGGATCACCCCGGGCGGCCTGCTCGCCGTGCTGATCTGGGTGGTCGCCTCCGCCGCCTTCGGCGTGTACGCGGCGAACTTCTCCTCGTACAACAAGACCTACGGGACCCTCGGCGGGGTGATCGCGGCGCTGGTGTGGCTGTGGATCTCCAACATCGCGATCCTGCTGGGCGCCGAGTTCGACGCCGAGCTGGAGCGGGCCCGGGCCATCCAGGGCGGCATGCGCCCCGAGGACCAGGAGCCCTACCTGCCGCTGCGCGACGACCGCAAGGTACCCGACGACGACGTCAGCGCGCGCCGGAAGAACAACGGCCTGGCGTGAGAAGCGTCGGACCGGCCGCCTAGGGTGTTGGTCATGGCCCGACCTGATGGACGCGCGGCGGACGAGCTGCGCCCGGTGACCCTGCAACGCAACTGGAGCATGCACCCGGAAGGATCGGTGCTCGTCGAATTCGGCGGCACCCGGGTGCTGTGCACGGCCAGCGTCACCGAGGGGGTGCCGCGCTGGCGCAAGGGCTCCGGCCTCGGCTGGGTCACCGCCGAGTACGCGATGCTGCCGCGCGCCACCACCACGCGTAGCGACCGGGAGAGCGTCAAGGGCAGGATCGGCGGGCGTACCCACGAGATCTCCCGCCTGATCGGGCGCAGCCTGCGGACCTGCGTCGACCTCAAGGCGCTGGGGGAGAACTCGATCGTGCTCGACTGCGACGTGCTCCAGGCCGACGGCGGCACCCGGACGGCGGCGATCACCGGCGCGTACGTGGCGCTGTACGACGCGGTGTCGTGGCTGGCCAAGAACGGTTCGCTGAAGAGCTCGCCGGAGAAGGTGATGCACCGGTCGGTCAGCGCGGTCAGCGTCGGCATCATCGGCGGTGAGCCGCGGCTGGACCTGTGCTACGAGGAGGACGTCGTCGCCGACGTCGACATGAACGTGGTCTGCACCGGCACCGGCGAGTTCGTCGAGGTCCAGGGCACGGGGGAGCAGGGCGTGTTCACCCGGGCCGAGCTGGACACGCTGGTGGATCTCGGCGCGGCCGGCTGCGCCGAGCTGTCCCGCCTCCAGCGGGAGGCGCTGTCGTGAGGATGCTGCTGGCGACCCGCAACGCCAAGAAGCTCACCGAGCTGCGCCGCATCCTCGACGCCGCCGGGCTCGACGTCGAGCTGGTCGGCCTCGACGACGTCCCGGCCTACCCCGAGACCCCCGAGACCGGCCTGACGTTCGAGGAGAACGCGCTGCTCAAGGCCCGGGACGGGGTGGCCGCGACCGGGCTGCCGACGCTCGCCGACGACTCCGGCATCACCGTCGACGTGCTGAACGGGATGCCGGGGGTGTTCAGCGCCCGCTGGTCCGGCCGGCACGGCGACGACGAGGCCAACCTGCGGCTCGTGCTCGGGCAGGTCGCCGACGTGCCCGACGAGCACATGGGCGCCGAGTTCGTGTGCGCGGCGGCGCTGGTCTTCCCGGACGGCCGCGAGTACGTCACGCACGGCCGCCAGCCCGGCAAGCTGATCCGCGAGCCGCGCGGGAAGAACGGGTTCGGCTACGACCCGATCTTCGTGGCGACCGGCAACACGCGGACCAACGCCGAGCTGACGCCGGAGGAGAAGGACGCGATCAGCCACCGGGGGCAGGCCATGCGGGCGCTCGCCGAGATCGTCGTTCAGCAGACGGAGCGCGCGGGCGGCTGACCGACCGCGACCCGTGCCCCGGAGCTCGGTGTGCAGCCGCTCGTCCAGCTCGACGGTGCGGGCCTCCTCGAACAGGTCGATCACGGCGTGACTGTCGCTGCCCAGACAGTGATCCGCCCGTCGTCGACCTCGATGAGCACGCCGGGATCGGCATGGTCACCCGCGAGCCAGGTGTACTCGGCCCAGTACCGGGTCAGCACGCCAGCTCCTCCAGGGTGTCGGCCAGGGCGTTCACCCCGGCCGCGCAGTCGGCGTCGGTGGCGTGCTCGGCCGGCGCGTGCGACACCCCGGTCGGGTTGCGCACGAACAGCATCGCCGTCGGTACGTGTCCGGACAGGACACCGGCGTCGTGGCCGGCGCCGGTCGGCAGGACGGGCGCCCCGCCGAGGCGGGCGGCGATCCGGCCGCGCAGGTCCGGATCGAACTCGACGACCGGGCTGTCGGACTCGGCCGTCAGGGTGAAACCGGTACCGTCGCCGGCCGCGCGCTCGCCGACCCGGTGGGCGACCGCGTCCACCAGGGACGCCAGCGTGTCCGGGTCGGCGGCCCGGGCGTCGAGCCAGGCGGAGACCGTCGCGGCGATGGCGTTCGTGGCGTTGGGGGTCGCCTCGACCCGGCCGACCGTCGCGTGTGCCCCGTGCCGGCGGGCCTGTTCGTTGGCGGCGAGGACGGCGGCGGCGAACGTCAGTATCGGGTCGCGCCGGTCGGCCATCCGGGTGGTACCGGCGTGGTTGGCCTCGCCGGTGAAGTCCATCCGCCACCGGCCGTGCGGCCAGATCGCGCTGGCGACGCCGACGGCCGCGTCCAGGTCGGTCAGGGCGCGGCCCTGCTCGATGTGCAGCTCGACGAAGGCGCCGATGCGGCGCAGCCGGTCGGGTTCGGCGCCCAGGTCGGCCGGGTCCAGTCCGGCCTTCGTCATCGCCTCGGCCAGGGTCACCCCGTCGCGGTCGGTCAGCGCCCGGGCCCGTGCCGGGTCGATCGAGCCGGTGAGCAGGCGCGAGCCGAGGCAGGCCACGCCGAAGCGGGCGCCCTCCTCCTCGGTGAAGACGGCCAGCCCGATCGGCCGGCGTGGGGTCACGCCGCGCTCGCGCAGCTCGTCCACGGCCAGCAGCGCCGACACCACGCCGAGCGGGCCGTCGTAGCCGCCGCCGTGCGGTACCGAGTCCAGGTGGCTGCCGGTGACCACCGCCTCGCCCGCGTCCGGCGAGCCCCACCACGCGAACAGGTTGCCGTTGCCGTCGGTCTCCACCGTGAGGTCCCGGTCGAGCGCCTCCTCGACGAACCACTCGCGGCACTCCAGGTCCACCGGGCTCCAGGAGCGGCGCAGGTACCCGCCGTCCCGCCCGACCCGACCGACCGGTGCCAGCGAGCGCCATAGCGCGGCGAAGCGTTCAGGTGACATCATTCGACCTCCCGTATCGGTACCCGTACCCCGTGGGCGGCCGCGACCTGCTCGGCACCCTCGTACCCCGGCGTCGACGTGCCGGATCACGCCCATGCCCGGATCGCTGGTCAGTACCCGCGCGATCTTCTGCGCGGCCAGCGGGGTGCCGTCAGCTTGCCGGACGCCATCATCTCGTTGACCGCAGGCCCGCCCGGTCCGGCTCGCCGTAGCCGGTGGACAGGCCGAGGTGGTGGGCCTCCCGGATCATGTCCCGGGACTCCTTCGGGTCATGTCCCGGGACTCCTTCGGGTACCGCGGCAGCACGAACGCCAGCAGGGCGCCGGCATCAGCCGCGTTGCGTTTTCGTGAACGTCGTCGGCATTGCGTTTTTGCGCGCACGGCCGGCTCTGGGCTGTCGGGGGTACCGAACCGTAGGGTTCTCGCGTCGTGGCGCACGGCACAGCCCGAAGAGGTGGTGCGCACGGCACAGCCCGGAGAGCCGGACAGCCCGGAGAGAGGACCGGTCGCGTGGGTAAGCACCTGGCCACCGGGGTCAACGGATCGACCGACCGGAGCGGGACTCCGGGGCGGGCGCTCCTGGCCTCCGGCATCGCGATGGGTGTCCTGCTGGGAGCGGCGTGGTGGGCGGTGAGCTACGGCGACACCCGGCGGCAGCCGGTGACCATGCTGGCCCCGCCGTCCCGGCCGGTCCTGCCGGCCCCGCCGTCCCGGCCGGTCCTGCCGGCCCCGCCGACCGACGCCACCCCGACACCGAGCCCGGTGGGGACCGCCGAGGTGCTCCCGGTGCCACCGCCGCTCCCGGTCACCCCGACCGGGACGCCCGCCACGCCGTCGCCCGCCCCGACTCCCCGCGCCCCGGCCGTGCCGAGCCGGCGGCCACCGCGTACCCGACCGGTCCCGCCCCCGTCGCCCATCCTGGCCCATTACGCCACCCGGCGCGGTGGCGTCTGGGACGTCGGCTACGTGGCCGACGTCAGGGTCACCAACACCTCGGACCGGCCGCAGGCGTTCGAGGTCCGGCTCACCCTGCCCGTCGGGGTACGGGTGACCGGCCAGGTCTGGAACGCCACCGCCGACCGGCGTGCCGGAACGGTCACGTTTCGCGGCGGACCGCTCGCGCCCGGTGGTGAGATCGTCTTCGGCTTCGTCGCTGACAAGAACCCGTACCTCACCGCGCCCGCCCAGTACGAGCCGTACGAATGCACCGTCAACGACGCCGACTGCACGTGAGGGGCCCGGTCGTCCGAGGGTGTGGAATCCTTGGCCGATGCGCCTCGCCTCGATCCACACGTACCCGGTCATAGAGCTGTCACCGGCTCGACCACGACCACGCCGTCGTGGAGCCGTGGGGGCTGGCCGGCGACCGGCGCTGGCTCGTCGTCGACCCCGACGGCACGTTCGTGACCCAGCGGGCCGTGCCGCGGCTCGCGCTCGTCCGGCCGCACCCGGGTGACGGTGGCGGGCTGGTCCTGCGGGCGCCCGGCGTGGCCGACCTCGAGGTGCCCGCGCCCACCGGGAACGACCTGATGCCCGTGACGGTGTGGCGCGACACGGTCGACGCCGCGCCGGCCGGCCCGGCCGCCGACGACTGGCTGACCGCCGTGCTCGACCGCAAGGTGCGCCTGGTCCACCTCGACGACCCGACCCGGCGGGCGCCCAGCCCGAAGTACGCGCAAGCCCACGACCGGGTCAGCTTCGCCGACGGGTACCCGCTGCTGCTGGCCAACGCGGCCTCGCTCGACGGGCTCAACGACTGGCTGGTCGAGGCCGGCGACGAGCCGGTGCCGATGACCCGTTTCCGCCCGAACGTGGTGGTGACCGGCGCGCCGGCCTGGGCCGAGGACGACTGGCTCGGCCGGCGGGTACGGATCGGCGGGGTCACGTTCCGGGCGGTCAAGCCGTGCGGTCGGTGCGTGGTCACCACGATCGACCAGGAGACCGCCGAGCGGACCGGGCAGCCACTGCGCATGCTCGGCCGGCGCCGGCGCTTCGAGGCCGGGCTGCTGTTCGGCCTGAACCTGATCCCCGACGGCGTCGGGTCGATCACCGTCGGGGATCCTGTCGAGGTCCGCTAGACCGTGGCCGGCAGGCCGAAGATCGTCGGGTCGGTGGCGAGGCCGCGCAGGTGACCGCCCGGCTCGGCGATCAGCCGGCGCTCGGTGAGGTCGAGCAGGCCGCCGACGCTCGTCAGCGACGCGCAGCGGGTCCCGTCGGGCTTGACGAACTCCTGCTCCAACCGGAATGTCTTGCCCTCGCCCCAGACGAACGCGCAGGTCACGTCGACCTCGTCGCCGCCGCGCAGCTCCCGGAGGAACCTGATCGTGGCTTCCAGTTGCACCGGGCCGACACCGGAGGCCAGCAGCTTGTCCGTCGTCACGCCGGCTGCCTTCAGGTACTCCCACCGGGCGTGCTCGCCGTACTGGTGGTAGACGGCCGAGTTGAGGTGCCCCTGGGTGTCGAGTTCGTACCCGCGGACCGCGATCCGTACCGAGAAGGCCACGTCAGCCCACCTTCGGGGTGGCACGGGCGATGATCGCGGCGAAGTCGACGCCGGCCGGCAGGGTGCCGTACGCCTGGCCGTGGTCGCCGGCCAGCCGGGAGGCGCAGAAGGCGTCGGCGACCGCCGGGTGGCCGTACCGCACCAGCAGCGCGCCCTGCAGGACCAGGGCGAGCCGCTCGACCGCGCGGCGGGCGCGTATCTCCAGGTCGGCCGGGTCGGACAGGTCCGCCTGGAGTGCGCGTACCGCGGCGTCGAGCCGGGCGTCGGCGCCGGCCGCGGCGGCCACCTCGGCGGTGAACACCTCCACGACCTGGGAATCCTTGGTCATGGCGCGTAGCACGTCCAGCGCGGCGACGTTGCCCGAGCCCTCCCAGATGCCGTTCAGCGGCGACTCGCGGAACAGCCGGGGCATGCCCGACTCCTCGACGTAGCCGTTGCCACCCAGGCACTCCAGGGCCTCGGCGGCGTGGCCCGGCCAGCGCTTGCAGACCCAGTACTTGCCGACGGCGAGGGCCAGCCGCTTGAACGCGGTCTCGCCGGCGTCGCCGCGCGCGGACCGGTCGGTGGCCCCGGCCAGCCGCATCATGAGCACGGTGGCCGCCTCGGACTCGACCGCGAGGTCGGCGAGCACGTTGCGCATCAGCGGCTGGTCGACCAGGTACCGGCCGAAGGCCTGCCGGTGGGTGGCGTGGTGGACGGCGGTGATGACGCCCTGGCGCATCCCGGCGGCGGCGCCGATGACGCAGTCCAGCCGGGTCAGGTTGACCATGTCGATGATCGTGCGGACCCCGCGGCCCTCGTCGCCGACCCGCCAGGCGACCGCGTCCTCGTACTCGATCTCCGACGAGGCGTTGGACCTGTTGCCCAGCTTGTCCTTCAGCCGCATCAGCCGCAGCGGGTTGAGCGTGCCGTCCGGCAGGACGCGCGGCACCAGGAAGCAGGTGAGCCCGCCGGGCGCCTGGGCGAGGGTGAGGAAGACGTCGCACATCGGCGCCGACGTGAACCACTTGTGCCCGACCAGCCGGTAACTGCCGTCGGCCTGCGGCTTCGCGGTGGTCGTGTTGGCGCGCACGTCCGAGCCGCCCTGCTTCTCGGTCATCGACATGCCGGCCAGCAGGCCGCGCTTGGTCAGCGGGGCCCGCAGCCCGAAGTCGTACTCGCCGGCCGTCAGCAGCGGCTCGTACGCCGCCGCCAGTTCGGGGCTGTGCCGCAGCGCCGGTACCGCCGCGTACGTCATCGAGATCGGGCAGCCGTGGCCGGCGTCGGTGCGCCAGGTGTAGAACTTGGCGGCCCGGGCGACGTGCGCGCCGGCGCGGTCGTCCGCCCACGGGGCGGCGTGCAGGCCGTGCGTGACCGCGGTGCGCATCAGGTCGTGCCAGGCGGGGTGGAACTCCACGGAGTCGATGCGGTGGCCGTACCGGTCGTGGGTGCGCAGTACCGGCGGGTGCTCGTTGGCCAGCCGCCCCCACTCGATCGCCATCTCGCTGCCGCCGAGCCGGCCGAGGTCGTGCAGGTCGGCGGCGGCCCAGCCGGCGCCTTCCCGCTCCAGGCCGTCGAGCAGGGCGGGGTCGTCCGCCGCGTCGTAGCCGATCATCGGTGGTACCTGGTTGAACACCTCGTGTGTGGTCACGTCGACACTCCAAGCGCACGGTGGGCGAAAGTGATGAGGCCGGGGATGGTGCCGGGGCCGGCGACCCCGGCGGCGAGCGGGCCGACCATGGCCTCGGCCAGCGCCCCGACCAGGGCGGTGGCGGCCAGTTCGGGATCCTGGGCGGGCAGTTCGCCGCTGGCCACGCCGTCGGCGACGTGCCCGGCGATCACGGTGGCGTAGGCGCGGCGGAAGACCAGCCGCTCGGCGTCGACGCTCGCGTCGACCGGCTCGGCGAGCAGGGCGTACGCCAGCCGCGGCGATTTCAGCGCCCGGCCGGCGAAGGTCTCGATGACGGCCGTGATCCGGTCGGCCGTGCTCGCCTCCACCGCGGCGGCTCGGGAGACCGCGTCGACCTCCCGCTGCGAGGCGATCCGGAACACCTCGGCGAACAGGTCGGCCTTGGTGGGGAAGTGGCGGTAGACGCTGCCGGTGGCCAGCCCGGCGCGCTCGGCGACGGCGGCGACGGAGCAGCCGGCGTACCCGGCCTGGGCCATGATCTCCATGGCCGCGGTGACGATCCGGTCCCGGGCGGCGCTCAGCCGCGCCTTCACGCGGTCGGTGCTCCGGTACGCCATGCAAGAATTGAACCATCATTCAATCCTTGGCGGCAAGGTGCCGGGACGACGGATGCTCCGAAGTGGTTGTTCCGTCCCCACCCCCAATTGATCATTGCAACTGCCTTGACGTGCGGTAAGCCCGCCAACAAGCATGGGCCGAGCGCAACTTCGCGCAACCGGCGCGACAAGGAGGCGACCGTGTGTCTAACCTTCGTGGGCAAAGACCCGGACTCCAACCCGACCGGCTCACCGACCGTCTACCGCACCGACCGGGGAGCTGGGTGGTGCAGGGCTGGGTCGTGACCGACCCTGACGCCCTGGCGCAGATGGACATCCCGGAGGGGGAGACGTGTGTGGAGATCCCCGACAGGATGCTTCAGTTCTTCACGCGGAAATGATTTCGATCAGCGAGGCCGAGTTCGGCCGGCTGCTGCGCACCTTCGCGCACTTCAGCGACCACCTCGAAACCCGTGACGCCTACGGTACGGCGGTGGAACTGCCGTACATGGCGAAGTGGGCGGCTGGCGAGCCTGACGACCTTGCGTGGTTGCAGGACTGGTGCGACACCTTGCGCGGTCATGTGGCAGCGGGCAAGACGGTGCGTCGGGCGCGCATTGTCTCGGAACCGCTGAGCGACTACCAACGTTGGTCGCACAGCATCGCTCACCCGATGGTGGAAGCGGGCGAGGACATTCGCTGGGTGCCTCGCCGCCTGGTGTCGTCCATCGGCATCCCCGGCAACGACTTCTATGTATTCGATGACCGTCTGGTGGTCTTCCTGATCTACAGCGGCAACGGCCTCAACGCGGACTACCAGACGTCAACCGAGCCCGCCGACATTCACCTGTGCCGGTCGGCCTTCGATGCCGTCTGGCGACTTGCCATCCCTCACCGTGACTACAAGCCCGTCTAGCGCCGCCAGGCAAGCTCAAGAAGCGCTCGGCGTCCGCCTCCGTGAGCTGCGTAAAGACGCAGGCCTCACGGGGCGGGCGCTGGCAGCGGCAACCGGCCAGCACTTCACCCGCGTCAGCAAGATCGAGCACGGTGTTCAGCCGCCGAGCGATCAGGACATCCGTGACTGGTGCCGAGCCTGCGGTGCTGAGGAACAGATACCCGACCTCATCGCCACGCTGCGGGCAGTTGAGTCCGCGTATCTCGAGTTCCGCCGTCAGGCGCGGGCGGGCATGAAGCGCGTACTCGGCGCGCACACCGTTGCCTTGTATGAGCAAACCTCACTGTTCCGCATTTACGAACACAACGTCATTCCCGGCCTTTTTCAGACCGCCGATTACTCGGCGGCCATGCTGTCGTTCTGGATCGACTTCCTGCAGACGCCGAACGACCTGGAGGAGGCCGTGGCGACGCGGATGGAACGCCAGCGCGTGATTTACCAGCGTGGCAAACGCTTTGCCGTGGTTGTAGAAGAACAGGCGCTGAGGACCTGGTTCGGCGACGCTGCCACCCAGGCCGGGCAACTTGACCGACTGCTGGCCGTGATGTCGTTACCGAACGTCTCGGTGGGCATCGTGCCGATGATGACCGAGCGGGCCGGGGTGCCCTCCGCGGGCTTTTGGATTTTTGACAACTCCCTGGTGGCGCTGGAGACGCCCACGGCGAGCATCGAGGTCACGCGGCCCAACGAGATCGAGCTGTACGGCCGGATGTTTGAGCACCTGCAGGCGGTCGCTGTGTATGGCCGTGAGGCACGGGCGTTGATCACGCGCACCATTGGCGAGCTGGGGTAGCGCAACCTTTCGCAACATCATGGACTGTCCAGCTCACCGCCACTTAGCGTCATGGCGGAATGTCCCGGGCTGGGCAGGAGATGCCATGATCATCAGTGCCGCGATCGCCGTCGCGATCGGCCTTGTCGTGGGCTTCGTATCCGGCGGTCTCATCTACCGCCAGTCCCGCCGTTGGTGCCCGCAGTGCGGCGCGTTCACGGAGGACCTTCGGCGGTAGGCCGGGCAGCGGTGAACGCTCGCATCCAGCCGGGCACGGTCATCGAGCCAGCCCGAGGAGCAGAGGCTGTGAGTGCCGCCTCCGTTACCGCGGTCACGCCATCCCGCCGCACGAGGGTTCGCGCTCCGAACCTGGCACTTCGCCTGGCGCGGCTACGGCTGCCATCCCCGGCGGGGTATGGGCGGATGTCCCGGCAGGAGTTGGCCGAGGCGCTGAACCTCCACGTCTTGAACGCCACCGGTCGGGTCGTGGCCCTGGACGGCAATTACGTAGGGAAGTTGGAGCGAGGCGAGCACCGTTGGCCGCGAGCCGATTACCGGGCGGCGTTCCGCGCGGTGCTCGGCGCGGCCACCGACTCCGAACTTGGGTTTTTCGTTTTGCGTCGCTCGACAGGCGACGCCTTCGCGCGAGAGGACGGGCCGTCGGCGTCTGGAGCGGCCCTCGTGCCGGTGCCGGACGAACCCCCCAAGGACGCGCTCGTGCAGTTCGTCGTCAGGCCGGGCATGGTCGTGGTCGTGGTACCGGCAGATCATCCCGTGTTGGTGGCGCTCGTCGCCGATGTGTGAGGGGAAACAACTCGACCAGGCCCAAGCCGAGGTGGACCGTCACGTTGCCGCCGGGTTGGACGGTCGCTGCCTCGAATGCGGTGCGGAGCAACCCTGCAGGGGCCTGCGTACGGCGAACCAGACCTTCGCCAGGTACGCACGGCTGCCGGTGCGCGTCCGGGTCTTGCCGGCTGTGGCGGGAACACCGGCAGGCGGTTCGGGTAGTTCGCTGACACTACGGCGGTGGCCCGTGGCCGTTGAAGCGCCGCGCGAACGGAACACGCCCGAATCGCCACCGTTGGGCAGAGCTTCCGGCTGGCGCCCGTACCGACTTCTGAAGTAGTGTTGATGTGTGACGAGTCTGCCTGCGGAGTCCGTGCCGTTCTCAGAGCTGCTGCGCCAGCCGGCCGAGACCGCCGCGCGCCTGACTCGCGCGCGGGCCGTGCGGCTGCGCCGTCGTGACGCCGCCGATCTGGTACTGATGTCCGCCGACCGGGCCGAGGCGGAGGGGGAGGTCGTCGACCTGACCGCACGGCTGTTGGCCAGCCTGGTGCGCCGCGATCCGGCCCTGGTGCGCGAGGTGCTGCCCACGGTGCTGCCGTGGGTGCGGTTCCTGCCGGTTGACGACGCGAGCGCCATGGTGGACGAGTTCGTGGCCACCGCTGAGGCCGCCGCGGCGATCGGTAACACCGCTGCGGTGTCGCAACTGCTCACCGAGTGGCGGCATACCGCCGAGATCCACGCCGATCCGCAGCTGTATCACGCGCTGACCGGCCAGGATCTCGGCGACTTCGGGGCGGTGCCCCGGCCGGCCGACCGGTGAACGCCAAACGAGGTGACCGGGTCGCGCCGCCGCCGCGCCCTGGCGGATACGCGCTGCGGTTCGCCACCAACGACGCGGCCAAGGGCTGGGAGGAGCTGTGCCGTCAGGCCGCTGCCAACACCCGCGCCGCCTACGACGCGATCGAGGCCGACCCGTGTCCTCATCCGCCGACGCCCCGCCACCATCCCCTCAAGGGCCAGCTGGCCACTGACACCCACGCCGGCAAGGTGCTGGCTCAGTGGCAGTACGAGGTGACCGGCGGCGGGCGGATCTGGTACCTCGTCGATCACGACAACCGCACCTGCTGGGTCAAGTACGCCGGCACCGGCCACCCCAGGCAGACCGACTGATCCGCGGTCTCGCGCGACTACGGTGGTGCGGGAGAGGGGACTTGAACCCCTACGTCCGAAGACACCAGATCCTAAGTCTGGCGCGTCTGCCATTCCGCCACTCCCGCGCGGCGTCCCTGAGTCTAGGGTGCCGGTCCGACCGGTGTCGCCCCGGTTCGCGGGTCGCCGCCTTCCGCGATCCCGGACACCTGTGCGGCCCCTGGCCGGCACACGTGTCCGAGATCGCGCGGGAAGGGTCAGTCGATGCCCAGGTCCTTGCGCAGCTTCGCCACGTGGCCGGTCGCCTTCACGTTGTACAGCGCCCGCTCGATCCGGCCCTCCTCGTCGATGACGAAGGTCGACCGGATCACGCCGACCACGGTCTTGCCGTAGTTCTGCTTCTCGCCGTACGCGCCGTACGCGGTCAGCACCGACCGGTCCTCGTCACCCACGAGGGGGAAGGTCAGCGCGTCCCGCTCCACGAACTTCGCCAGCTTCTCCGGCTTGTCCGGCGAGATCCCGACGACCTGGTACCCGGCGCCCTGCAGGGAGGCGAGCGAGTCGCGGAAGTCGCAGGCCTGCGTGGTGCAGCCGGGGGTCATGGCGGCCGGGTACGCGTACAGCACGACCTTGCGACCGCGCAGGTCGGAAAGCGCCAACTGGCCGCCGTCGGCGGTGGGCAGCGTGAAGTCCGGGGCCCGGTCGCCCGGGGAGAGCCGAGTCGTGGTCATGGCCTCAACCTACCGGCCGGCGACCGGTGGCCGCCGGTCAGCCGGCCGGGCGTACGCCGGCCCGTCGGGCGCCTGCCGTCAGCCGGCCAGTGCCCGCTGGACGTCGGCCAGGGTCGGCTGCACCTCCTTGCCGTCGACGTACACCGTGGGCGTGCCGGTCACGCCGCGGTTGACCGCGGCGTCCGTGACGTGCTGGACCCACGTGTTGTGCGTGCCGTCGCGAACGCAGCTGTCGAAGCCCGAGCCGGTGATCCCCGCGGTGTGCCCCAGCCGGATCAGCTCGTCGTTACTGAGGCCGGCACCGCCCTCCGGCGGCTGGTTGGCGTACAGCACCTTCACGTACTCGGCCAGCTTCCCGGCGTCGGAGGCGCAGCCGGCCGCGTTGGCGGACCGGGTCGAGTACTTCGTCGTGGACACGCGGTCGAGGAACGCCACCGGGTGGTACACCAGCGTGATCTGGTTGCTCGTGGCCATCCGGGTGAGGTCGCCGCCGGCGGCGGTCTCGAAGTCCTTGCAGTGCGGGCAGATGAAGTCCAGGTACACCTCGACGGTCTTCGGCCCCGATCCGATCACCAGGCCGTCGCCGTTGGCGGTCGCGTGCGCGGGGGTCGCGTAGCTCGACGCGCGCTGGCTCTCGTAGACCGCCCAGCCGGCGAGCCCGGCGATCACGAGCACCGCCACGGTGGCGATCGACACCCACATCCGCCGGGCGCGGGCCCGCTCCCTGGCGAGCTGCTCGCGTACGACCTGCGCGGCCTGCTTCTTGTTGGCCCGTGAACTCATGCTGCCTCTTCTCCTACCCGGAGCCACTCGTCGACGGCCAGCCGTGTGCGCGGCCACGCCACCAGGAACCCGGCCACCAGCAACAGCCCCACGTCGCGCGCGATGTCGGGGCCGTAGTTGGGGTGCTGGCCCGGTGCGAGCTGCCCGCCGCCGCCGAAGCAGCCGCAGTCGATGGACAGCCCGCGCGCCCATGCGGCGGCGATACCCACGATGTAGACGGCCAACAGTGCCACGGAGATGGCGGCGACCAACCGGGTGGCCAGGCCCACCAGTAGCAGTACCCCCATGGCCAGTTCCATGAACGGCAGGGCGGCGCCCACGACGCGGGCCAGGTCGACGGGCATCAGCTTGAAGGCGGCCACGGAGCGCCCGGACGCGGCCAGGTCGCCGACCTTGGACCCGCCGGCCACCAGCCACACGGCGGCGAGCCCCAGCCGGGCGACCGTACTCAGCCACGGGTGGACCAGCGGCCAACGCTGCGCGATGCTCACCGGAGTTGGTCGCCCTCCTCGAACCGCTGGTTCCATACAGTGATCCGCATCACGGTCGTTATGGGTGGTGTACGGTGATATCTCCCGTGCTCAGCCGGCTGCGGGGAACGTTCCGGAGGGTCCGAGCGACTATCTGGCACATGAACGAGGACCGGAGCGGAGTGACGGCCGCGAACTGGGCAGGAAGCATGGGGCGCATGACACGTTGTCGTGCCCTCGCCGCGCTGGCGGGACTGCTCGTCGGGTTGTTCGCCGTTCTCGTCGCGCCGGCCGCCCCGGCGAGCGCGCACGCCGCGCTGCTGCAGAGCGAGCCGCAGGCCGGGACGGTCCTGGCGACCTCACCCTCCGAGGTCGTGCTGACCTTCAGTGAGCCGGTGCGCATCGTGCCGCAGAAGAACCACATCATCGGCCCGGACGGCCGCCGGGTGGAGCGGGGCGAGCCGAGCACCGAGGGCACGCGGCTGCGCATCCCGATGAAGCAGACGACCGACCGCGGCAGCTACCTGATCAGCTACCGGGTCATCTCCGCCGACAGCCACCCGATCTCGGGCAGCATCCCGTTCTCCATCGGGGCGCCGTCGGCGAACGCCCCGATCGAGATCACCACGGAGACGCCGAGCGACCCGCTGGTCACCACGTCGCTGGCGGGCGCCCGCTACGTCGGGTACGCCGGGCTGGCGATGGTGACGGGCCCGGCGCTGTTCCTGGCCCTGCTGTGGCCGCGGCGGCTGTCGCGGCGCGGCCCGCTGCGGCTGGTCAAGATCGGCGTCGGCCTGGTCACCGTGTCGAGCCTGGCCGAGCAGTACCTGCAGGCGCCATACCACGCCGGGACCGGTGTGTTCGGGGCCAGCGCGGCCGATCTGGAAGCGGTGTTCAACAGCCAGTACGGCGCCGCGCACCTGGTCCGCATCGGCGTCATCGCCGCGCTCATGGTGCTGCTGCCGCTGTTCGTCAACCGGCCGGCCGGGGTGGAGGGCCGGACCGCCTGGACCGACCGCGCCCTCGTCGGGATCCTCGCGGTGGTCGGGCTGGCCACCTGGCCGGTCTCCGGCCACCCGGCGGCCAGCTCGGTGCCGGTGCTGACCACCGTCGCCGACGCCGCCCACCTGGGCGCCATGGCCGTCTGGATCGGCGGCCTGATCATCCTGTTCGGGTTCCTGCTGCGCCGGGCCAACGCCCGTGAGCTGGCCGCGATCCTGCCGGTGTGGTCGCGATGGGCGATGACCGCGGTGACCGTCCTCGTCGTCGCCGGCACGGCGCAGGCGCTGGTGTCGCTGGGCTCGCTGCGCGGGCTGTACGGCACCACGTACGGCCGTCTGCTGCTGGCCAAGGTCGGGCTGCTGGCCGTGGTACTCGTGGTCGCCGCGTACTCGAGGCGGCTGTCGCTGCGGCCGACCACCGCCGGGGCCGGTGACGCGGACGACGAGGCCGCCGACGGGGAGGCCGCCGACGGGGAGGCCGCTGACGGGGAGACCGCCGACGAGCTGACCGCGGACGCTCGGGTGGCGACCGTCGCGGCGGTCGGGTCCACCGAAGGGGCCGGCCGCCGGGCGGTCGTCCGGGTCGTCCCATCGGTCGACGACGCGGCTGACGGGGCCGACGACGGCGAAGGCCGCGCGGACAGGGCCGACGGCGAGCAGGCCGACGACGGGACGGCCGGTGAGCTGGCCGACGAAGGCGACGACGAGCCGGACGAGGGCGGGCGGAGCGAGGACGACGCGGGCGGCGACCAGTGGACGCGGCGGCGGCTGCGCCGGTCGGTGCTGCTGGAACTGGTCGGTACCGTGGCCGTCCTGGTCCTGACCTCGGTCCTGGTGCAGACCACGCCGGCCCGGGCCACCCTGGAGCAGGCCGACAGCCGGGCCGACAGCGAGTACACCGCCACGCTCACCACGAAGCTGTACTCGCTGCAGGTCCAGCTCGAACCCAAGCGGACCGGGCCCAACACGATCCACCTGTACGCCTACTCGCCCGACGGGTCCCCGATCCAGGTCAAGGAGTGGAAGGCCACCGCCGAGCTGCCCGCCCAGGGCATCGAACCGGCCGACGTCGCGGTGCTGCCGATCGCCGACAACCATGCGCTGGCGCAGGCCCTGTTCTCCACGCCCGGCACCTGGCAGCTGCGGATCACGCTGCGGACGACCGACATCGACGCGGCGACCGTCGTCGCCGACGTTCCGATCCGTTAGCGCACCGGGCAAGGGTGCCCACCGCCGGCGGACGATCTCGCCACCGGCCTATCTTGGGGCTCGACAGCGGGTAGGTAGGGGGATGTGGTGGCTGAAGCCATGGTGCGGGGAACGGCCGGGCGTGGCGCGGCGGTCCGACGGAGCTGGCAGGAGCGCGTACCACCGGTGTTCGCCGGTGCGCTGACCGTTCTGGCCGCCCTGTGCGCCGTCGCGGCGGTCAGCGCGGCGTTCCACCACCGGGTGCAGTGGGTCCGGGTGGCCGTCGACGAGTTGCTCGTACCGGCCCCGGCCAACCTCGGCTACGCCGCCTTCATCGCGGTGCTGGCGGTCGCGGTGGCCCACCGTAAGCGGGTGGCGTTCTGGATGCTGGTGGTCGGGTTCGGTCTCCAGATCGTCTCCGACCTCCTGGTGTTCGCGGTGTACGACCTGATCCGCACCGCGCCGTCGGAGTACCGGGAGGCCGATCTCAGGCCGTTCGAGCCGTGGCTGGCCGCCGGCAACCTGCTGCTGAGCGTCGCCGTGCTGGTCCTGCTGGCCGCGTCGTACCGGCAGTTCTACGCCCGGGTGCAGCGGGCCAGCCTGCCGAAGGCGCTGATCACGCTGGTCAGCCTGTTCGTGGTGTCGGTACTGGCCGGGTGGGCGCTGGTCGAGGCGTTCCCCGGCTCGCTGCGTGACGATGGCCTCGACGAGTTCACCTACGCCGCCGAGCGGGTCACCGGTGGCGCGTTCGTCTTCGACATCACCCGGCACGGCAGGGCCCCCGGCTGGGTGAACCTGCTGCTCGGCCTGTTCGGCGCGATCACCCTGTTCGCCGCCCTGTACGTGCTGTTCCGGTCGCAGCGCGCCGCCGCGATCCTCACCGCCGACGAGGAACTGCGGGTACGCGCGCTGCTGGCCACCTCCGGCGAGCGGGACTCGCTGGGCTACTTCGCCACCCGCCGGGACAAGTCGGTGGTGTTCTCGCCGACCGGCAAGGCAGCCGTGACCTACCGCGTCGTCGGCAGCGTCTGCCTGGCCAGCGGCGACCCGATCGGTGACCCGGAGGCGTGGGGGCCGGCCATCGCCGAGTGGCTGGAGATGTGCCGGGCGTACGCCTGGACCCCGGCGGTGATGGGGGCCGGTGAGGAGGGCGCCACCGCGTACGCCCGCGCCGGCCTGCGCGTGATCGAACTGGGTGACGAGGCGATCATCGACGTCCGCCGGTTCACGCTGGAGGGCCGGGACATGCGCCCGGTCCGGCAGGCGGTCAACCGGGTCCGCCGCGCCGGGTACACGGTCCGGATCCGCCGCCACTCCCGGATCTCGGCCGACGAGATGGAGCGCATCATCGACCTGGCCGCGCGCTGGCGGGACACCGAGACCGAGCGTGGCTTCTCGATGGCGCTGGGGCGCCTGGGCGATCCGGCCGACGGCGGCTGCGTGCTGGTCGAGGCGCTCGACGGCGACGGTCGGGAGGCGGCCCTGCTGTCGTTCACCCCGTGGGGGACGACCGGGCTGTCGCTGGACCTGATGCGCCGCGACCGCGCCAGCGACAACGGGCTGATGGAGTTCATGGTCGCCGAGCTGGTCGCCGCGGCGCCGCAACTCGGGGTCGAGCGGATCTCGATGAACTTCGCGGTGTTCCGGTCGGTGTTCGAGGAGGGTGCCCGGATCGGCGCCGGCCCGATCCTGCGGGCCTGGCGCGGGTTCCTGCTGTTCTTCTCCCGCTGGTTCCAGCTGGAGTCGCTGTACCGCTCCAATGTCAAGTACCGGCCGCAGTGGGTGCCGCGCTACCTGTGTTTCGAGGACATCCGTGACCTGGCGAAGGTCGGCCTCGCCTCGGGTATCGCCGAGGGGTTCGTCGTGGTGCCCAGCCTGCGTACGCTGCTGCGCCGGGGCTCGGGCGCGCCGGCGCGGGTGCTGCCGGCGGTCACGGCGGCCGAACCGAAGGACGCCGTCCCCGACCCGGCCGCCGTCTACGGGCTCGCCGCGGTCGACGGGCTCGCCGCGGGCGTCGAGCTCCCCGACGGCGCGGGGCCGGAGCCGCCGGTGGCGCGGCTGCCGGAGCAGACGCGGGTACGGCTGGCGAAGCTCGACGCGCTGCGCGGCGCCGGGGTCGACCCGTACCCGCCCGGCTTCGGCCGTACGCACTCCTGCGGCGCGGTACGCGAGGCGTACGCGCACCTCGCGCCGGACACCGCCACGGGTGAGCGGGTCGCGGTCGCCGGCCGGGTGATCCTGGTCCGCGACCACGGCAAGCTGCTGTTCGTCACGGTCCGCGACTGGTCCGGTGATCTCCAGGTGCTGCTCGCCGGGGACGCGATCGGCGACTGGAAGGGGTCGGTGGACCTCGGCGACCACGTCGGGGTCACCGGCGAGGTGGTCACCTCCCGGCACGGCGAGGTGACGGTTCGGGCGCACCGCTGGACCCTGACGGCCAAGTGCCTGCACCCGCTGCCGGACAAGCACCGTGGCCTGGCCGACCCGGAGACGCTGGTCCGCCAGCGGCACCTGGACCTGATCGTCAACCCGGCCGCGCGGGAGATGCTGCGGGTACGGGCCGCCGCGGTGCACGCGGTGCGGATCGCGCTGGTCGACCGCGGGTACCTGGAGGTGGAGACACCGATCCTGCAGCGCATCCACGGCGGCGCCAACGCCCGGCCGTTCGTGACCCGCAGCAACGCCTACGACATGCGGCTGTACCTGCGGATCGCGCCCGAGCTGTACCTCAAGCGGCTCGCGGTGGGCGGGGTCGAGCGGGTCTTCGAACTCGGGCGGGACTTCCGCAACGAGGGCGTGGACGCCACCCACAACCCCGAGTTCACGATGCTGGAGGCGTACGAGGCGTACGGCGACTACACCTCGATGCGGGTGCTGGCCCGTGACCTGGTGATCGGTGCCGCCACCGCCGCGTACGGCAAGCCGGTCGCCCGGCGCGGAGGCGTCGAGGTGGACCTGAGCGGGGAGTGGCCGGCGGTACCGGTGCACGAGGCGATCTCGGCGGCGCTGGGGGAGCGGATCGGCCCGGACACCCCGCTGGAGCGGCTGCGCGAGCTGGCCGCGGCCGCGCACGTGCCGGTGCAGCCGTCCTGGGGGGCCGGCCAGGTGGTGCTGGAGCTGTACGAGCGCCTGGTGGAGGCGCGCACCGAGGCGCCGACCTTCTACACCGACTTCCCGACGGAGGTGTCGCCGCTGACCCGGGAGCACCGGGACGACCCGCGGCTGGCCGAGCGGTGGGACCTGGTCGCGTTCGGGATGGAGCTGGGAACCGCGTACACGGAGCTGATCGACCCGGTGGAGCAGCGCCGCCGGCTGACGGCGCAGTCACTGCTCGCCGCCGGGGGCGACCCGGAGGCGATGGAGCTCGACGAGGACTTCCTGCAGACGCTGGAGTACGCGATGCCGCCGACCGGCGGGCTGGGAATGGGCATCGACCGGCTGGTCATGCTGCTGACCGGCCGCACCATCCGCGAGACGGTGCCGTTCCCGCTGGTCAAGCCGACCTCCTGAGCGCAGCCGGCCGGCGGGGACGCCCGCTGGCCGGCGGAGGCAGCCCCAGGCCGCTGGAGCGCCCGCTCGCCGGCGGAAACAACCGTGGCCTCCGCCGCGACGGAGGCCACTGGCGTCACCGGGGGGACTGGTGACTGTCACCGGGGGGACTGGTGACTATATGGGTTGCCGGCGGTGCGGTGCGGGGGGTTTGCGCCGTCCGTCGGATGTGACGGTACGTCCGTACCGTTTCTACTGTCCGTGGGGATCATTTCGGACAAGCCACACGGTAATGCGAGCAAACGATCCGCAACAGTCCTGTCTATTTGCTCCGTGGTGTGCTATATGGCCGATCTGGTAACGCCGGGTCGGTGGTGGACTCCCGCCCTTCGGCCGGCGCCGGCGCCGGCGCCGGCCGAAGGGCGTCCGGCCTCGCCCGGACCGGCAACGTGACCAGGAGGACGAGCATCAGCAGCAGGTACCAGTTGTCGATCAGAAGACCGGCCACGCCCCGGTCGGCCGAGCGCTCGACGACGTGCCAGTCGTACCAGCTGATCACCGCGAACGTCGTCGTGACGTAGACCACCAGGGTCATCGCCGCCAGGGACCACCGCCGGTGCCGTGGCCGGCCCCGGTCGAGGGCCGTGTCGACGAGCGCGACCAGCGCGGGCGCGAACCACAGCAGGTGGTGCGACCAGGTCACCGGGCTGACCACGCAACTCACCAGACCGGTCAGGGTGAGGCCGGCCACCTCGTCGCCGGCGAGCGCGGCCCGGCGGGCCCGCCACAGCCCGTACCCGATGACCAGGCCCACCAGCAGCGCCCATGCCAGCCGGTCGGGCTCGCCGCCGCCCATCCTGGCCAGAGCGCCCTGCAACGACTGGTTCTCCAGCCGGTCGGCGTGCCCGATCCGCTCGGTCTGCCACAGCAGTTCGGTCCAGAACCGGATGCTGTCGCGCCACAGCGCCCCGGCGCCGACCAGGGTGGCCACGACCGCGGTGGCGGCCGCGGTCGCCGCGGCCCGCCACCGGCGGGTCAGCAGCAGGTAGACCACGAAGACGGCGGGGGTCAGCTTGATCGCCGCTGCCAGCCCGATGGCGACGCCGGCCAGCCGGGACCGCCGGGGCACGGCCACCAGCAGGTCGACCACGACCAGCCCGAACAGGATGAAGTTCACCTGCCCGAATGTGAACGTCTCCCGTACCGGCTCCAGCCAGCTCACCAGCGGCAGCGCCAGCGCGACGCCGAACCAGGGCGGGTAGCCGTGCCGGTTCGCCACCGGTGCGACCAGGCACCAGACGCCCGCCACCAGGGCCGCGACCGACACCGCCCCGAACACCAGCAGGGCGGTGTGCAGCGGCAGCGCCGCGAGCGGACGGAGCAGCAGGGCGGCGAAGGGCGGGTAGGTGAACCCGAGCTCGCCCTGTACCGGGTCGGGCAGGCTGTAGGAGTACAGGTCGTGCCCGTCGGCCCACCAGCGGACCGCGCGGTAGTAGATGCCGAAGTCGAAGAAGTCGTGGCGGTTGCCGTACCAGACGTGGGCGACGGCGGCGGCGCCCCACAGCACCAGGAGCGCGCCGAGGTGGAGGGGGCCTACCCGCGCGCGTCCGGCGCGTGTGGTTCCCATGACTGCCCCCAGCTCGCTCCAACCGGAACTCGGCCACTCTATCGGTGTACCGGGGTGATCGCCCGATTCGGGCGCCGTGGGCGGCCGCGGCGGACCCTGCGTGTTAATCACACTACGGGTTGCCGCGCGAACGGCGCGGCGCGGACTAGGCTGAGTGCGTGAGTGATCTTCTGGTCTGGATCGACTGTGAGATGACCGGGCTGGATCTGGCCCACGACGCCCTCATCGAGGTCGCCGTGGTGGTGACCGATCCTGACCTGAAACTGCTGGACGACGGCATCGACGTGGTGGTCCACGCCGACGACGCCCTGCTGAACGGCATGGCCGACGTCGTGAAGCAGATGCACCAGCGCTCCGGACTGACGGAGGCCGTCCGCGCGTCCACGGTGACCATGCGCGAGGCTGAGGACATCATCCTCGAGTACGTCCGTAACCACGTCCCGGAGCCGAAGTCCGCGCCGCTGTGTGGCAACTCGATCGCCACCGACCGGGGCTTCCTGGCGCGCGACATGCCACGCCTGGACGCCCACCTGCACTACCGGATGATCGACGTTTCCTCGATCAAGGAGCTGTGCCGGCGGTGGTACCCGCGGGTCTACTTCGGCCAGCCGGCGAAGGGTCTGGCGCACCGCGCCCTCGCCGACATCCGCGAGAGCGTGCGCGAGCTGGAGTACTACCGGCGCACCGTGTTCGTGCCGCTGCCCGGCCCGGACGTCGACACGGCCAAGGCGGTCGCCGCCGAGCTGCTCGACGCCGACCGGCAGGCCTGACGCGCCACGCCGGTATCCCGCTCGACGCGGAGGGGGCCGGTATGGCTATCATGGGTCGGCGCCGCGGACATCGCTCCGCGTCGGCGTGACGGAGCTGTGCTCCGTCGAAGCTGCGCTTCGGTGCAGTACGTGGTGGCTGTAGCTCAGTTGGCAGAGCACCGGGTTGTGGTCCCGGGTGTCGAGGGTTCAAATCCCTTCAGTCACCCCACGTGGTAAGACGGTTCAGGCCCGACCTCCTCAGGAGGTCGGGCCTGAACCGTCTTCAGATCTCACCCGGTGCAGAGGTCTGCACCGGGTGAGATCTGTGTCGCATCCAGCGCTGGACGCCGCGTCCCGCGAGGGGGGACACCGTGTCCGCGGTGTGGTGACGCCTTCGTCCGCGAGCCGACGCCGTCCCGCGGGGGTGGCCCGGCTCGACCGGCGCGCGGTCAGTCCTCGTCGAGCGTGTTGACCATGAAGTACGCGGCCCGGGCCAGGTAGTGCCAGAGTTCGGTCTCCTGCTCGGCCGGCAGGCCCAGGGTGTCCAGCGCCCGGCGCATGTGGCGCAGCCAGGCGTCGCGCTCGGCCGGCCCCACCCGGAACGGGGCGTGGCGCATCCGTAGCCTCGGGTGCCCGCGCGTGGCCGAGTACGTGTTCGGGCCGCCCCAGTACTGCATCAGGAACAGCGCGAGCCGGTCCGCGGCCGGCCCGAGGTCCTCCTCCGGGTACAGCGGCCGCAGCAGCGGGTCGGTCGCGACCCCGGCGTAGAACTCGTCGACCAGCTTGCGGAACGTCGGTTCCCCGCCGACCTGGTCGTAGAACGAAGGGGCGTCGGCTTGCGTCGTCACCACTCGATTCTGCCAGGTGTGCCGGCGGTGACCGGTGACCCGCCGGTGTGCCCGTACCCGACGCGCCTCGCCGGGCACGGGGCGCGACGCGGCGGTCAGTGCGACGCGGCCGGTTCGGCGGGCGGGGTCGAAGCCGCCGATGGCTCGGTGGGTGCGGCCGCGGTGGCCGGCTGGGACCGGGTGACGCCGTCGTTGGCGCGCCGTGCCCGGTCCACCGCCCGGGTGAAAGCGGCAGGGCTCGGCCAGGTCATCCCGACCAGCGCCAGCAGGGTGACGCCGGCCACGCCCCAGAGGCCGACCACGGTCGGCAGGTCGAACCGGCTCGCCAGGGCACCGGTCGCGAACACCGCGCCGCCCTGGCACAACTGCGTTCCGCTCATCATCACCCCGAACGCCCGCGCCCGGAACTGGTCCGGAAGCGCCTGGACGAACAGGCCGTTGGCCGACGGGAGCATCGCCGCGACCGCGAACCCGCTGGCCGCCGTGATCAGCGCCACCCCGTAGACGTTCGGGTCGACCAGGGTGGCGACCAGGGCGAGTGGCGCGATGATCGAGAACGGGCGGATCAGGCGCTGCCGGGACGGGAGGCTGACCAGCCGGTTGATCAGGAGGCTGCCCAGGATGAAGCCGGTCGGGCCGCTGCACATGATCACGCCCTGTGTCCAGCCCCGGGTGTGCGGGTCCGTGGTGAGATGGCCGGCCCAGGCGGCGGCCAGGCCCTCCGGGACGACCGCGAACATCAGACCGGCGAAGACGACGATCGCAATCGACCGCAGCACCCGGTTGCCGAACACCACGGCGAAGCCCTCGGCGGTCTCCCGCAGCAGGTTCCGGCGCTGTTCCGGGCGCAGCGCCGGCTCCCGGTGGTGCACCCACAGGCCGACGAGGCACGCCGAGATCCCGAACGTGGCCGCGTCGAACAGCACCGCCATCCGGGGGCTGTACGCGGCGACGGCACCACCGGCGAGGTAGCCCGAAATCATCGCCACCTGGGCGGTCGTCTCGTACAGCGACAGGGACAGCACGTACCGGTCGCCGTGCAGCACCCGGGGCATGAGCGCCGAGCGGGAGGCCCGGAACGGCGGGTCCAGCAGGGCGGTCAGGAACAGCAGGCCCAGCAGGGCGGCCGTCGGCATGCCCGGCACCGCGATCAGGGCGATGGTGACCACGCGGGCCAGGTCGCAGACGATCATCGTGTGCCGGTACGGATACCGCTCGGCCAGCGCAGCCAGGACGGTGCCCAGTCCCAACCAGGGCAGGTAGCTGATCGCGAACGTCGCACCACTCAGCAGCACGGAGTGGGTGCGCTGGTAGACCAGCGCCGTCACCGCCGCCCGGGCCATCGAGTCGCCGAGCACGGACAGCGCACCGGCAAAGTAGATCGCCCGGAATTCGCCACTCGCCAGAACCTCACGAAAGGTAGCCGGACGGCCGGCGCTGTGATCCGGGTCGGACACCGGTGGGTCCTCCAAGATCCGATCGGACATTGCGTCCGGTCGGTGCGGGGTGGTGGCCGACGTCACTGTCGGTCCCTCGGCCGGTTGGCTCGGCCGGTAGGGCGATGGTGCCATCGACCTGAACGAACGGACGATAGCCCAACGACCGGCCGGCGCGCGAGACCTCATCCGAAGGTTGCCGCCGGCAAATCGCAAAAAGACCCGAAAGCCATCCTCGTACGGCGCATGTGAGTAGCCGGCTGCGGCGCGCAGCCGGCCGCCGCGCTTACGCGCCGCAGCCGGCTGCCTACGGGGCTCCGCCGAGCCCGCTGTCGGCCAGGTACCCGCCGTTGCCCTTGGTGTGGCCGGACGCGTCGGCCGGTCCGGGCGTTGCCGGCTCGACCGGTCCCGCTGATCCCGCCGGTGCCACCGGCCCGACCGATCCCGCCGGGCCGACCTCCACGCCGGTACTCGACGCCGGGTGCAGCAGTACCCGGCCGGCGCCGAGCCGCTCGGCGATGCCGGCCTCGTCCAGCGCGTCGGTCAGGCGGCGGCGCAGCTCCCGCCCCACCCGCCACTGCGACTCCGACGTGGTCTTGACGGTGGTCCGCAGGACTGCGCCGTCGGCGGTGATCTGCTCCACACCGAGCACCTCCGGCTCCCCGATCAGGTCCTCGCCCCACTGCGGGTCGTCGGCCAGTCGCGTCGCCGCGGCGCGCAGGATCTCGGTCGCCTCCTGCACGCCGGCGAACCCGACCGGGATGTCCACGACGACCTGCGCCCAGCCCTGGCTCTTGTTGCCGACCCGCACGATCTCGCCGTTGCGGATGTACCAGACCACGCCCTGGGCGTCGCGGATCGTGGTGATGCGCAGGCCCACCGCCTCGACGGTGCCGCTGGCCTGGCCCACGTCGACCACGTCGCCCACCCCGTACTGGTCCTCCAGCAGCATGAACATGCCGGCCACGAAGTCCTTGACCAGGTTCTGCGCGCCGAAACCGATGGCGAGGCCGACGATGCCGGCGCTGGCCAGCAGCGGCGCCAGGTTGATGCTGAGCTCGCCGAGGACGAGCATCAACGCGACCACGAAGATCGCGGCGGAGGCCACGCTGCGCAGTACCGAGCCGAGCGCCTCGGCCCGCTGCCGGCGCCGCTCGGGCAGCACGCCGGTGGCGTCGCGCAGCAGCGCGCCCGGCACCTTCTCCCGCAGCGGCTGCAGCAGCGCGGGGGAGGACTCGCTGGTCGTCGTGCGGACCAGGCGGTTGATCGTCCGGTGGATGATGGCCCGGGCCAGCACCGCCAGCGCCACGATCAGCAGGATCCGCAGCGGCTTCACCAGGAACAGGTAGCTGCCTTCGGCGAGCCAGGACAGCCCGGTCTTGTCGTAGATGATCTGGCACAGGTCGTGGGCGTTCGGGCAGCTCGGCGACGGCTCGGGGGTCTGCGCCGGAGCGGCCAGCACGGAGCCGGTCCGGATCGCCAGGGTGATCGGGGGGAGGGGGGTCACGGAATAGTTTCGTACCGCATGGCGGGTTCCGATGCCGCACGTACCCCGCCGAAAGCGACGCGGGCGATCCCCAGATGGTGGCAAATCACCCGTTGCCGGCCGACTACCCCCCGATGTCACGGACGTGACGGTTCGAGTGGGGCGAGCTTCACCCGGTCGTCCCCCCCGATTAGCGCGTGCAATTCGCCGATCTATCGGGGACGATTGGCGCCAGGACCGGTAAGGCGAGGACGGGAGACCGTATCACCCTGGGAGGGCGGCAGTGATGCCTGACATACGACTCACAGTCGGCACCACCCTGGTACTCAATGCCACGTACGAGCCGCTGTGTGTCGTGTCCGTCAGACGGGCCGCGATCCTGGTCTTATCCGCCAAGGCGGTGTGCGTCACCGACGGTGACGGCGTGCTGCACAGTGTGCGCGCCGAGCTGCCGGTGCCCTCCGTGGTGCGGCTCACCCGGTACGTGCGGGTGCCCTACCGCACCCACATCGGCCTCTCCCGGCGGGCGGTGTTCGCGCGCGACGGCGGCCGCTGCGCCTACTGCCGCGGTCCGGCCGAGACGATCGACCACGTGCTGCCGCGCAGCCGGGGTGGCCCGCACGCCTGGGACAACGTCGTCGCCGCCTGTGCGAAGTGCAACCACACCAAGGGTGACCGCACGCCGGCGGAGCTGGGCTGGCGGCTGCACGCGTCCCCGGCCGCCCCGAAGGGCACGGCCTGGCGGGTGCTCGGCCACCGGGCGCCCGACCCACGCTGGTCGGACTGGCTGGACCTGCCGGACGTCGCCTAGCGGTCGTAGGCACCGCGCGGTGTCACCGCCCCGCGAAATGTCCGACCACCGTGGGTGAAGCGGGCTACGTGACCCGGCCGCGCGAGGCGGGGAACGCCCGCCAGGTGCCCGCGCGCATGATCGCGCGCAGCCGGTCGAAGCCCTCGTGGACGTCGACGAAGCGGGTGTACAGCGGGGCGAACCCCATCCGGAGCCGGTCCGGGGTGCGGAAGTCCGGGATCACGTCGGCCGCCTTGAGCGCCTGGCAGATCTGCCAGGCGTGCGGGTGGTACAGGGTGACGTGCGCCCCGCGCCGCCGCGGCTCGCGCGGCGTCGCCAGCACGAAGCCGTCGTCGGCCAGCCACTCGTCGAACAGTGAGATCGCGTACGACGTCAGCGCGGCGCCCTTGGCCGCGATCGCCTCGACGCCGGCCTCGGCGGTGATCGACGCGCCTTCCAGTGCGGCGTACCCGCCGAGTACCGGCGGGGTGCCGACCACGAACCGGTCGATCGAGTCCGCGGGGTCGTAGCTGGCGGCCATCGCGAACTGGTCGCGCTGGCCGAACCAGCCCCAGATCGGCTGCCGCAGCCGCGGTTGCAGGTCGGCGCGCACGTACACGAACGCGGGCGCGCCCGGCCCGGCGTTGAGGTACTTGTACGTGCACCCCACCGCCAGGTCGGCGCCCGCAGCGGCCAGCGGTACCGGCACCGACCCGGCGGAGTGGCACAGGTCCCACAGTGTGAGTGCGCCGACGGCGTGCGCGGCGGCGGTGGCCGCCACCAGGTCGGTCCGGGCGCCCGAGCGGTACGCCACGTGCGACAGGCACACCAACGCGACGTCGGGGTCGAGCGCCGCGCGCAGGTCCGCGAGGTCGAGGCCGTCGTCCATGTCGGCCTTGACCACGCGCAGCTCCAGCCCGCGCGCGGCGGCCAGCCCCTCCAGCACGTACCGGTCAGTGGGGAAGTTGTCGTCGTCGGTGACGACCACCCGGCGGTCCGGGCGGGCGTCGAGCGCGGCGGCGGCCAGCTTGTACAGGTTCACGGTGGTGGAGTCGGACAGCACCACCTCGCCGGGGGAGGCCCCGAGGACCCCGGCGGCGAGCACGTCGCCGGTCCGGCGGGCCAGGTCGATCCACCTGTCCCAGCCGCGGATGAGGTCGCGGCCCCACTCCTGGCGGACCGCGTCGGTCAGCCGGTCACGGGTGGCCGACGGCAGCCGCCCGAGTGAGTTACCGTCGAAGTACACCAGGGACGGGTCGTCGATCACGAACCGCTCCCGGTACGACGCGAGCGGGTCGTCGGCGTCCAGCGCCTTGGCGACTGCGAACAGGTCCGTCACGAAGGGCACCGTAGCCGGTGGGGACCAGGTCACCGGCGGGTGGTGCGGCACCGCTCCGCAGCGCCGGGTTCCTGGTACCCCGATCGCGGCGTACCACGTGCCGGCCGCTAACGTGAAGCCCGCATATGTGTCCCTTTGACGCCGGGGGGCGTTGGGCTTGACGATAATTCAGACGGTGCTCATATACGCCGGTATTCCGCTGCTGGTCATCCTGCTCATCAGTGGGCTGGTCTATGCCACCAGCGATGTCCGGCGTGGCGGCAACAAGCGGTACCGCCCGGGTCGGCCGTTCGAGTTCCGTCCGGTGTGGTTCCTGTCCTCACCGGACCAGTTGACCGGCGGTGGCACCGACGAGCACAAGGCGCTGCCCGGCGCCGGTTCGCCCGCGGCACTTCCGGCCGGCGGTGGCGCCGCGGCCGAGTGGGCCGCCCGCAAGCCGGCCGAGCAGCGCGCGACTGGAGGCGCAAGTGACCGCTGGTGAGCAGGAGAGCCGGGCGACCGGGCGCCCCGAGGTGCTCGACGGCCCGTTCAACACCCGCCAGTTGCTGCGTCTCGACGAGGCGTTGCGGGTGGCCGACCGATCGACCGGGATGACCTTCAGCGTCTACGTCGGAGATCTCGACGAGCCGGTGCGCGGTCACGCCGAGAAGCTGCACGGCCAGTTGGCCGACCCGGACCGCTCGGTCCTGGTCGCCGTGTCGCCCAACCAGCGACTGTTGGAGATCGTCACGGGCGCCGAGGCCCGCCGGCGTATCTCGGACCGCGCCGCGAAGCTCGCCGCGCTGTCCATGGCCGCGTCGTTCGGCGGCGGTGACCTGGCCGGTGGCCTGGTGTCCGGGCTGGCGCAGTTGGCCGACCAGGCCGGCCGGGCGACGGATTGATCTCCGTGGCGCGTGGTCCGGCCTGATCCTCCGTGATCCGGCCCGTTCCTCGCGGTGAGTGACGTCGGCGGTCCCGTCCGCCGGGTAACCGAAGGGCGCCCTCCCACCCGTGGCCACGGGTGGGAGGGCGCCCTTCGGTTGCGCTCAGGCCGCGCCGGTGTCCTTGGCGCGGGCCTTCAGCGCGCGGACCACTCCGTCGCGTCCCTCGAGGACCAGCCGCCGTAGCGGGGCCGGGTGCCCCGCGCGGTCCAGCCACGCGTCGGTGAGCGCCACGGTCTCCTCACTGATCTGGTAGGCCGGGTACGCCAGCATCGCGAAGTCCTGCGCCGGCTCGCTGTCGAGCGCCTCCCAGACGTCGCCCACGACCTCGAAGTACTTCGCCGCGTACGGCGCGGTCAGCGCGGTCTGGGCCGGGTGCTGGAAGCCCTGCAGCAGCGACCGCTGCAACCAGTTGGGCAGGCCGTGGTCGGAGACCAGCCGGCGCCAGGTCTCGGCCTTCGACTCCGGCGTGGGTACCAGTGCCCGGGCGAGCGCGGCCTGCCGCTCGCCGCTGGCGGTCCGGTCGGCGTCGAGCTCCGCCTCGATCCTGTCCGGCCCGGCCGCGCCGTTCGCCACCAGCGAGTGCAGCAGACCCCACCGCAGGTCGGCCTGGATCACCAGCCCGTCCGGGACGTTCTCGCCGCGCAGCCAGTCGGCGATGATGGCGAGGTCGGCGCCCTCGCGGGCGGCGGCGGCGTACGCCCGGGCCCAGGCAAGCTGGAAGCCGCTGCCCGGAGTCGCCCGCTCCGCCATCCGCTCGGCGGTGCGGGCCAGCTGCTGCCATCCCTCGGGCGCCCAGCCTTCGTCGGCGTAGAACGCCAGCGCCGAACGGGCCTGGCCGAGCGTCGCGGTGACCAGGTTGATGTCCTTCTCGTCCGGCAGTCCGCGGACGACCATCCGGACGTAGTCGCGGGCCGCCAGCTCGCCGTCGCGGGCCATGTCCCAGGACGCGGCCCAGCACAGGGCGCGGGCAAGCGGGTTGTCGAAGCCGGAGATGTGGTCGACGACGGTGGCCATCGACCGCTCGTCCAGGCGCAGCTTCGCGTACGTCAGGTCGTCGTCGTTGAGTAGCAGGACGTCGGCGGCGGGCCGGCCGGCGAACTGCGGGATCCCGGTCCGCGCACCATCGATGTCGACCTCGATGTGCTCGCGGCGCACCAGGCGGGAGTCTTCCAGGTCGTACAGGCCGATGCCGATGCGGTGGGTGCGCAGTGTCGGGTACCGCTCCGGGGCGTGCTGGAGTACCGCAACGGACTCGTACGTGCCGTCCGCGGCAAGCGTGATCTCCGGACGCAGCGTGTTGACCTGCGAGGTCTCCAACCACTGGGCCGCGAACTTGCGCAGCTCCTTCCCGGACGCCGCCTCCAGCGCCGACAGCAGGTCGTCGAAGGTGGCGTTGCCCCAGGCGTGCTTGGCGAAGTAGGCGCGCAGCCCGGCCAGGAACGGCTCGATCCCCACGTACGCGACGAGCTGCTTGATGACGCTCGCGCCCTTGGCGTACGTGATGCCGTCGAAGTTGACCTCGACGGCGTCGACGTCGGGCATCTCGCAGTAGACCGGGTGGGTCGACGAGAGCTGGTCCTGCCGGTATCCCCAGTTCTTGCGTACCGACAGGAACGTCGTCCAGGCGTCGGAGAAGCGGGTGGCGCCCGTGTTGGCCCAGTGGCTGGCCCACTCGGCGAACGACTCGTTCAGCCACAGGTCGTCCCACCAGCGCATGGTGACCAGGTCGCCGAACCACATGTGGGCCATCTCGTGCAGGATGGTGTTGGCCCGCTGCTCGTACTCGTAGTCGGTGACCTGGCTGCGGAAGATGTAGTGCTGCTCGGCGTGGACCACGCAGCCGAAGTTCTCCATCGCGCCGGCGTTGAAGTCCGGGCTGTAGACCTGGTCGTACTTCGGCAGCGGGTAGCGCACACCGAACTCGCGGTGGAAGAAGTCGAAGCCCTGCTTGGTGATGAGCAGGATGTCGTCGGCGTCGAGGTGGCGGGCCATCGACGCGCGGCAGAACACGCCCAGGTCGATGCCGTCGTGGGTTTCGCGCACCTCGTGGTACGGCCCGCCGCAGATCGCCGTGATGTACGTGCTCATCCGCGGCGACCGGACGAAGTGCGCGGTCTTGGCGCGCTCCATCCCGGCGACCGGCTCCTCGCGCTCGATCGGCATGTTGGACACCAACCGCCAGTGCGCCGGGGCGGTCACGTGCCAGGTGAACTCGGCCTTGAGGTCGGGCTGGTCGAAACAGGCGAACACGCGCTGCGCGTCGGCGGTCTCGAACTGGCTGTAGAGGTAGACCTCCTTGTCGACCGGGTCGACCGAGCGGTGCAGGCCCTGGCCGACCGACGAGTACGCGCAGTCAGCGTCGACGACGAGGACGTTCTCGGCGGCGAGACCGGGTACGACCAGGCCGGAGTCGGCGGCCCAGCCGGAGATGTCCAGCGGCTCGCCGTTGAGGGTGGCGCCGCGCAGCGAGTCGGCGGCGATCTCGATGAACGTCGTCGCGCCGGGCTCGCGGCAGCTGAAGCGCACCTCGGTCACTGACCGGAACGTGCCCTCCCCGGGGTAGCCGGTGCCGTCGGTGAGATCCAGACTGATGTCGTATGCCGAGACATCGAGCAGGCGGGCCCGCTCGACGGCCTCCACCTGCCTGAGGTTGCGAACTCCGGCCACGGTTGTCGTCTCCATCTTGTCAATCAGGGGTGACGTCTCATCGGTGAAGGGCGAATCGGTGAAGGGCGAAGCCTTCGCGCTCTCCGGCGACGGGGGCGGTCCCCAGCGGTTCAGATCAGGCTAGGAAGGGATCCTTTCATAACTGCCTGAGGGCCATGAAGTGGCGCAGGTCACGTTACGGCAGTGTCGCTGTGCCTACCCGGCGGGGTCAGGATCGGTAAGGAGTGCCAGCCCCTGTCACACCTGAACAACGTGAGGAGTCGTCGTGACCGAGCGTGTCACCGCCGAGATGTGGTTCGATCCCGCCTGCCCGTGGGCCTGGATCACCTCCCGTTGGTTGCTCGAGGTGGAGAAGGTGCGCCCGGTCGACATCCGCTTCCACGTCATGAGCCTGGCCGTTCTGAACGAGAACCGCGAGGACCTGCCCGAGCAGTACCGGGAGTTCCTCAAGACCGCATGGGGGCCGGTGCGGGTGGCGATCGCCGCCGAGCGCAAGTACGGCAACGAGTCGCTGCGCCCGCTGTACACCGCCCTGGGTACCCGCATCCACCTCGGCAAGCAGGAGCGCGATCGGGCACTGTACGAGGCGGCCCTGTCCGACGCCGGGCTGCCGGTCGAACTCGCCGACGCCGCCGAGTCGACCGAGCACGACGAGGCCCTGCGCGCCAGCCACGAGGCCGGCATGCGCCCGGTCGGGATGGACGTCGGTACGCCGGTCATCCACGTACCCGGCCCCGACGGCCAGCAGATCGCGTTCTTCGGCCCGGTGGTCACGCCGGCGCCGAAGGGTGAGGCGGCCGGCCGGCTCTGGGACGGCACCCTGCTCGTCGCCGGTACCCCGGGCTTCTTCGAGCTCAAGCGCACACGCGACGTGGCTCCGTCGTTCGAGTGACGCCGGCGCTACGGCGGAAGCCGCGGCTCGTTCGTTCGGACTGTTAACCCCGACTGTCGCACATTCGCCTCGTGGCGTGCGTCACGGCTGTGTATCGCTCATCGTTACGTCTCGTCGGTACAGCTTCCCCGACCGAGGAGGACCGGTGTCGACCAGCGTGGATCCGAAGCCCACCGAGACCGCCGTCGCCGCCGAGGCGGTGGAGGGCAGCCGGCCGGCCGCGTGCTGGTCGGTCCGGGGGACCGGCTGGTACGGCCGGCTGCCCGACGAGGTGGTGGAACTGCTCGCCCCGCCCATCGTGGTCTCGGCCGAGACGTTCGGCTCCGCCGGCCGCAACCGGTCGGCGGGTGACGCCGTCCTGCCTGGTGACGCGGCCGGGCCTGGTGACGCGGCCGGGTCTGGTGACGTGGCCGCGCCGGGTGGAGCCGGCGACACCGCCGCGCCGGTCCCGTACTGGCCCAGGCACGCCGCGCCCGACGAGGCCCCCACCCGCCTCATCAAGCCGGGGTGGGCGCGGCGGATGCGCCACCGGCGCCGCTCCCACGCGAGCTGACCGCGCCGCCGTAGCCACCCGGTACGGGAGCCACCCGGTACGGGAGCCACCCGGTACGGGAGCCACCCGGTACGGGGCGGTGCCCGGCCGGGTGCATGTGGCCCGAGTCCGCACGGGACGCCCGGTGCCGTCCATCCCTTGGACCGGTGCCGGGCGGAGGGGAGCGACCGGCCTCGAACGGATACCGTCGGCCCATGACGATCGTCCACCCGATCGCCCGGGCCTGGCTGACCACCGGCGGCCCCGCCGGGCAGACCACCGCGGCGCAGAACTACGACGAGTTCGCCGACGACGCCGAGATCACCGCGATCATCTCCGCCAACCCGTCCAGCGCTCTCGCGGTGGAGATGCCACACCGGGCGCCGGAGAGCGTGGGGCGGCCCTTCGCCGACTGCCTGCCCGACGCCGTGGCCCGGCTGGCCACCGCCAAGGAGCAGGGCCGTTACGCCGCGGCCGACGACGTGGTGGTGCTGTACCGCATCACCGGTCCCGACGGGACGCGCGGCTACGGGCTGTGGACCATGGTCGAGACGGCGCAGATCTCCACCAGCGCCGACGAGCCCGGCCTGGTGATCCGCAACGAGGACGTGTTCATCGAGAAGGTCCGCGAACGGGTCGCCCTCGCCAAGGCCACCGAACACCTGCTGTCGCCGGTCCTGCTGCTGCAGACCGCGGGCGGCGACGACCTGCACACCGCCCTCGCCTCGGCCGTCGCGGAGGCGGGCGAGCCGGCCGCGCGCGACACCGACCCGGCCGGGCGTATCCACGAGATCTGGCCGGTCGGCCCTGGCGACACCCGGGACCGGCTGCTCGCCCTGGCCGGCGGCGGGGAACTGGTCGTCGCCGACGGCAACCACCGCAGCCTGGCCGCCCAGATCGCCGACCTGCCGCGCTTCCTGGCGGTCGTCACGACCCCCGCGTCGGTGGCGATCCAGCCGTACAACCGGCTGGTCGCCGAGCTGTCCCTGACGCCGGCGGAACTGGTCGCGCGGCTCACCGCGGTGGGTGCGACGGTCACCGCGCTGACCGGTACCCCCGCGGTCCCCGCTCAGGGCGGCACGGTCCACCTGTACACGGCGGCCGGTGCCTGGGCGGTGACGCTGCCCGCCGCCGGCTCCGCCCAGGTCGTCGACGACCTCGACCACGCACTGGTCGAGCGGTACCTGTTCGGTGACGTCCTCGGCCTCGACCCGGGTGACAAGCGGATCACGTACGTCGGTGGTGACTATCCCGCTGACTGGCTCCGCGCGGAGGTGGACGCGGGCCGGGCCGAACTGGCCGTGCTGATCGCGCCGGTGACCGTGGACGATTTCGTCGCGGTCAATCTCGCCCGGCTGAAGATGCCCCGCAAGAGCACCTGGTTCACGCCCAAGGCCCGCGCCGGACTGGTGGTCGCCGACCTCACGGCCGAGAGCTGAGCCGTTTTCGCGGTGGAGGGGTGAGCCGTGATATACCCAGGCCGCTTGATCGAGCGGAGCTGGGAGAGGGTGCATGCGCTTCTTCATCGCGCTGGCGGTGTTCGCCGTCGGCATGGGGCTGTACGCGGCGGCGGCGCTGATGTTCGACCGGCGTCACGTGCTACACGGGTGGCGCGCCGCCCGCCGGGCCCGGGCCGGTGACTCACCGGAGGCAGCCGGTCGCGCGTCCGTGGCGGTGCGGGCGGCCAGCACGCTGCCGCCGTCGGTGCTGGTCCTCGGGCTCGTAGTGATCGGTACCCTGTTGATGCTCGGCTCGTGCGCGGGCCTGATCGTGTGGTGACAGACTCTGTCGCATGCGCGTTTACCTGGGCTCCGACCATGCCGGATACGAACTGAAGGTCCACCTTGTCAGCCACCTGCCGACGCAGGGCTACGAGGTAGTGGACGTGGGACCGGCCGCGTACGACCCCGAGGACGACTACCCGGCCTTCTGCCTGCACGCCGGTGCCCGGGTGGTCGCCGACCCGGGCGCCCTCGGCATCGTGATCGGCGGCTCCGGCAACGGCGAGCAGATCGCGGCGAACAAGGTCCCCGGCGTACGCGCGGCGCTGGCCTGGAACGTCGAGACGGCGCACCTGGCGCGGGAGCACAACGACGCCAACGTGGTGGCCGTCGGTGCCCGGATGCACACGCTCGACGAGGCCACCCGGATCGTCGCGGCGTTCCTGACCACCCCGTTCTCCGGTGGCGAGCGGCACCTGCGGCGGATCGGCCAGATCGCGGAGTACGAGAAGAGCCACGAGCTGCCCCCGCTGCCGTAGCCACGGCGCCGTCTCCCCGCGGTCGTAGGCACGGGTGCGGCCTCCGGCTCGCGGAAGTGTCCACGATCGCCGGCGGGGGACGGCTCAGTGGCGGGCGCCGCCCCGAGGTGGCAGGTCCTCGCGGGGCACCCAGCCGCGGCGGACGATCACCAGCTCCGCCTCGGCGGCCGCGAGGTCGGCGTCGGTCGGCCGGGCGGCGTCCCGGGCCCGCAGCGCCGCCGCGACGCTGACCTGTGACGAGCCACCGCCGACCAGGCCACGCAGTCCCCGCTCGGTCTGGTCCTCGGCGGTCGACCGGGCGGGCACGGCATCCTTGCCCACACCCGGCTTGTCCACACCCGGCTTGTCTGCGCCCGGCCGCGGCTCGGTGTCGTCCGGGTGCCCCGCGGTGCCGCCGGGGTTCGGCCGGTCGTCCTCGGGGTCCAGCACCTCTGCGGTCATCGCGAACGCGCCGCGCTCGGCCAGGTCGTGGGGAGTCGGGGCACGTGGCGCCCCGACGGGCGCCGCGCCGGCGGTGACCGCGTCCGTGTCGGCCGCGCCGGCGGTGACCGCGTCCGTGTCGGCCGCGTCGGCCGCGTCGGCGGTGACCGCGTCGGCGTCAGCCGTGATCGCATCCGTGGCCGCGGCGTCGACCGTGACCGACGCGGCAAGCTCGGCGGACCGTGGCCGTCGCGTCCGGCGCCGCCGCCGCTCCGTACCCATGCCCGGGACTCTAGAAGATGTCGAGCGCCGACGGTGCCCGGTGCCAGCCGAACGCCGCCGCGACCGCCGTGACGGCTCCCGGGCGCAGCTCGCGGACCCGGCCCGCGGCCACCAGCGAGCCGAGCGTGGTACCGCCCAGGTACAGCGCGCCCAGGTCGGCGACGTCGCAGGCCAGGTCGGCCGGGTCGGTCGTCGGGGTGCAGGCCGCGCCGGCCCCGTCACCGGTCAGTCGCCACCTGCCGGCGTTGTCGGCCAGCAGGCCGTCGGTGACCTCGACCACCACGTCGACCGGCGCGGCGTACCGGCGGGCCGACAGCGCGGCCGGTACGTCAACCACCCGTACCCACAGCGAGTCCGCCACCCGCTCGCCCAGCGCCCGGGGCTCGTTGACCAGGTGGCGCAGCGGCTCGTCGGCGGCCGCGAACCCGTACTGGACGGTCCGGGCCAGGTCGACCGAGAACAGGAACTCCCACAGCGCCAGGTACGCGTCCGGCGTCGCGGCGACCAGTTCGACCACCTGGACCTTGCCCTTCGGGCCGGTCTCGTCCCACTCGCCCTTGCGCCGCCACAGCGCGTACCCGTCCGTGCCGTCGGGCCCCTCGAACAGCACGGCCCGTCGCTCGGTGTGGCCCTGCCGGCGCGACGGCGGGTCCTCCAGTCGCCAGCTCCACCAGTTGCCGTTGCGGCTTGACCAGCCCGGACGGGCGGCGCGCACCCGCTCGTACACCTGCTCCAGCTCCTTGCGGACCTGCTCCGGCGCGGCGTCGCGGAGCCGGCCCGCCGCCGGGTCGGCCGGCCGGTTGATCCGGACCTCGCGCTTGTCGACCATGACGGTGTGGCGCAGCCCGGCCAGCCCGTACCCGAAGCGCTGGTAGATCCGGCCCTCGCTGGCCCACAGCAGCGCGATCGGCTCGCCGCGCCCGCGGACCTCGTGCAGCTGCCGGGTCATCAGCCGGGTGAGCAGGCCGCGGCGCCGGTGCGTGGGCCGCACCCCGACCAGCGTGACGTGCGCGGCCGTCACGACGGCGCCCGGCACCGTCACCTCGCGGGTGTACGCCCCGGCGTGCGCGACGACCCCGTCGGCGTCGTGCTCGGCGACGTGGGACCGGGCGGGTTCGAAGACCAGCCGGTCCTTGGCGAGCTCCTCCTCGGGGAAGTCATCGCCGAAGGCGGCCGAGAGGACGTCGAAGACCCGGGGGAAGTCGTCCATCGAGTCGAGCGTGCGCAGGTGGTACGGATCACGTGTCACCGCACCTGTCTACCGGTTCGGCTGCCCGGCCGCGAGCAATTTGCCCGACCGTTACCCTGAGACTCGCCTAGGGGGAGGTTGGATGACTGCGAACGGTACGCGGTTGCTGGATCTTGTCTGTGGTCCGGCCGGTCCGCTGCCGGAAACGCACCAGCGCTACCGGCTCGTCGCACACCTCGGCTCCGGTGGCCAGGCCGACGTCTACCGGGCGGTCCGGCTGTGCGGGGGAGTCTCGTCGGCGCCGTTGACGGTCAAGGTCTTCCGGGTCGACCCGCGCCGGCCCCTGGTGGACGAGCTGCGCTCCTGGGACAAGGGCGACGCCGCCCTGATGGACCTCAACAACCGGGGCGTACCGGCGATCTGCCGGCGCGCCGATGGCTTCTACGGGCCGCCGCCGCACCGTCCCGGGGAGGTTTCCGACGACGGCGATGCGGTGCCCTA
The DNA here is from genome assembly GCF_049999945.1 of Planosporangium spinosum. NCBI lineage: Bacteria > Bacillati > Actinomycetota > Actinomycetes > Micromonosporales > Micromonosporaceae > Planosporangium > Planosporangium spinosum. The sequence goes on from NZ_JBLYUB010000037.1 coordinate 42,669, forward strand.
CCAGGTGTACGACTACCTGCACGGGATCAACCTGCGCCAGTACGTGGTCGACCGGGCCGGGCTGGAGTCGGGCGCCCGCCGGCTCAACGCGGTCACCGCGCTGGCCACGCTCGCCGGCGTGCTGCGCGCGCTGCACCACCCGCAGGAGCCCGGCGCCACGCCGGTACTGCACATGGACATCAAGCCGTCCAACGTGATGGTGCTGGCCACCGGCGAGGTGAAGTTGATCGACTTCACCGGTGCCCGGTACTGGCGCCCCGAAGAGATCACCCAGATCGCGTACACGCCGGAGTCCGGCGGTCCGGAGGCGTTCGCGGGGGTCTCGCAGATGGGGCCGGCATACGACGTACACGGCTTCGGCGCGGTGGCGTACTTCCTGGTCACCGGCGAGTACCCGCGCGAGCCGGGCCGCCAGTCGTCGGCCGGTGAGGAGTCGCCGCCGGCCTGGAGCGTGCTGCGCCGCCATCAGGTACTCGAACAGGTCCCCGCGCTCCGCGACCACCTGCACCAGATCCTCGCCGACCGGCCGGCCGACCGGCCGACCACCCTCGAACTGCCGGGCTGGACGGAGCGCCTGGCCGAGTTGGTGCGCCGCAGCGGTACGCCCGACGTCGGGGTCGACTGGGGCGAGTCGGAGACGGCCCGGGTCATCGGGCGGGCCCGGCCACGGCCACCGGTCGCCGGTACCGAGACGGACGCCTTCCAACGGATCGAGAAGCTCGAGCGCGAGCTGGTCGAACTGCGGGCCGCCCTCGCCGCCCCCGACGACCTCGCTACCCGGGTGGCCGCGCCGGCGGTGACCGGTACCGGTGCCGCGCCCGGCCTCGCTACCCGGGTGGCCGCGCCGGCGGTGACCGGTACCGGTGCCGCGCCCGGCCTCGCTACCCGGGTGGCCGCGCCGGCGGTGACCGGTACCGGTGCCGCGCCGACCTCGCCGGTGTCACCCGCCGGGCCGGCGCAGATCCGTGGCCGGGCCAGCGTCCCGCCGCCCAAGCGCGTCGACCCCACCGAGACGCTCCTCAGTGCCGACCCGGAGCCCGCCGACTGGCCGCAGCGCCCCCGGGAGGCGCCCGGCATGCTCAAGCGCGGCTGGGAGCTGTCCGGGGTCGGGGCGTTCTTCGCATTCATCTGCTGGGGTATCTGGGCGGCGAGCGCACGGGGCAACCTGGCGGGACCGCTGCTGGCGTTCTCCCTGGTGCTCGTGGTCGCCGCCGGTGTGTTCGCCGTGGCCCGGCTGCTCGGCCGCCTCATCCTGGTGCAGCGGCTGGGGCGGGTGCGGCGCAGCGCCAAGGGCGCCCATGCGGTCACCGGGCTGTTCCTGGTCGCGGCCGGGGTCGCCTACCTGCAGCAGACGCCCTGGGTGATGCAGCTGTACCGCTGGTTGTCCGGTACCGCCTGACCGCTCCCGCCGGACGGGCCGGTCCGCGGCGAGGTCGAGGATCCCGGAACCGGCGAAGGCCCGGGCCGAGCGGCCCGGGCCTTCGTGGTGGAGCGGGCGACGGGAATCGAACCCGCACCGTCAGTTTGGAAGGCTGGCGATTGCTGCCCTGAGATGCCCGAAACGCCTGCTCGCCGACGCAGCCGAAGTGACCACTCGTGACCGTTCATGACCGTGGGTGGACCCGGTTACCGGCACGCGGACGGCACGGCACGCGGCTGTCGCCGCTCTGCCCCGTCCCCCCGATAGGCGTGGAGACCCGATAGGCGTGGAGAGTCGAGCACCGGGGGACGGGACACCGACCCGCCTGGTCGTGTCGCCGGGCCGAGGCAGATCCGATCTCGTGCGAGACTTCCGCGGTGACCGATTTCAGCATCCGTCCGGCCACCTCGGCTGATGCCGATTTCCTGGTGAACATGCTCGTGGAGGCCGTGAACTGGTTGCCTCAGCGCAACTGGTCTCGGGGCCAGATCATGACGGACCCGTCGCTGGCGCACTATGTCAGCGGTTGGATGCGACCGGATGACTTCGGTGTCGTTGCCGTGGACTCGGCTGATTGTCCAGTCGGCGCGGCCTGGCTCCGCTTCCTGGCCGCCGCTGATCCGGGCTACGGGTACGTGAGTGACGATGTGCCGGAGCTGACCATCGGTGTGGTGGAACCAGCGCGCGGCCGAGGTGTCGGCCGCGCGCTCGTGCGCGCTGCTCTGGATGCCGCGCGGGACCGTGGCGTGCGGTCGGTGTCGCTGAGCGTGGAGCGGGCGAACTTCGCCGCGCAGTTGTACGCCGCTGAAGGGTTCCGCACGGTCGAGTCGTTCGAGGACTCGGACACGATGGTCGCCGAGATCGGGGCCTGACAGCTTCGTGGTGCGGCCGGCCGGCGCGTGCGCGGCGGGCCGGAGGTCCAGAGCGCGCCGCGCCGCGCCGGCACGGTCGCGCCGCGCTTGCGCGGCGCCCTTGACGACGGTCGACCCGAGCCGCAGGCGGTCAAGGCGTACTGCCTCCTTCGGGCGATCTTCTCGACGGCCGTCAAAGAGGACGAGATCGTGCCCAAGAACCCATGCCGGGTGAAGGGGTACGACACCTACCACACCCCGGAGCGGCCGACCGCCACCGTCGCCCAGGTCCACGCGCTCGCCAGTGCGGTGCCGCACCGGTTCTCGGCGCTGGTGATCGTCGCGGCGTTCTCCGGGCTGCGCTGGGGCGAGCTGGCCGCGCTGCGGCGCTGCGACGTGGACCTCACCGCTGGCACGGTGCGAGTGCCGCGCAAGCTGGCCGCGCTCCGCAACCGGATGGAGTTCGGGCCGCCGAAGTCCGACGCGGGCGTGCGGACGGTGACGCTACCGGCCGCTGCGGTCGCCGCGCTGCGCCCTCACCTCTTGGCGCACGTCGGCTCCGAGCCCGAGGCGCTTGTGTTCACCGGAGAGAAGGGCGCGGTGCTGCGGTCCGGCAACTTCCGCCGTGCGGTGAAGTGGGCCGACGCGGTGAAGGCGGCCGGGATCGCTGGGGACTTTCACTTCCACGATCTTCGACACACCGGCAACACGCTCGCGGCGGCGGCCGGGGCGAGCACACGGGAGCTGATGCATCGGATGGGGCAGTCCAGCATGCGCGCGGTGCTGATCCACCAGCACGCGACGAGCGAGCGGGACCGGGAGATCGCGGCCGGGATGGACCGCCGGATCACCGGGCAGGCGGGTCGCAAGGCCAAGCGCAAGCGGCGCGGGAAGACGGGCGACGACGGCGACGACGGAGCGGCCGGCGTGCTGGCACGGGTGGGCTAATGGCCCGCGGCTGGCACGCAAGGTCAAGGATCTAGGAAATGACGAAGGCCCAGGATCGGCGATCACACCGACTACCTGGGCCTTCGTACGTGGAGCGGGCGACGGGAATCGAACCCGCACCGTCAGTTTGGAAGACTGAAGCTCTGCCATTGAGCTACGCCCGCATCGCCGCGACTGGCGCGGTGGCCCCTAGGGTACCGATTGACATTTCCCCCGCTGAAGCAGGGGGATCCAACCCTCGCGGGTTGAGCTTTCTGCTTCGCCGACCACAGCCGACCCGAGTCAACGGCGAGGGACGGTGTACCGCCCATCGGTCTTACGCGGTCTCCACAGACGTTACTTCCCGCCAGCCCGGCGATAGGCCCGACCGGCTTGGTTGTCCCCGGCCAGGTTGTCGCCGGCCAAGCGCACAGAAAGTAGCACACATGTTCGCCCACGCGCCATGGATTGCCGCGCCGGTCCGCCGTGGCGGCGAACCGGCTTTCCTTGCCCTGCTGCCACAGGAGATCCGTTTCCTCCCCCGCCTGAAGGTGGGGTATCCACGGCGGGGTGTCCACGAAAGGAATCTGGCGATGACCGCGTTCCCGTACGCGCGGGCCACCGGCGACCGGCCCGGCGTGGTGGCCACGCGATCGCCGGGAGGCTGCCACGCGATCGCGGGGAGACGGTAGGAATAGCGGTGGGGAGGTATAGAAGAGACGGGTGGCGCGACGGGAGATGACATGAACGCATACACTTCTCGTCGCCACCGGGGTGTGGCGCAGCTTGGTAGCGCACTCGCTTTGGGAGCGAGGGGCCGTGGGTTCAAATCCCGCCACCCCGACCGAGACCGTCGGCGGCCGTCCCGCCGGCGGGGCGTCAGCCCGCCCGTAAGGACCCCGGGCCGGCTCGCCTAGACTTTTCGCGGCCGATGCGGCCTCATCCGTCACATCACGAGGAGTACCTGTGAAGAGCACCGTCGAGACTCTCAGCCCGACCCGCGTGCGGCTGGCCATCGAGGTGCCGTTCGCCGAACTCGAACCGAGCCTCAAGAAGGCCTACCGCGAGATCGGCTCGCAGGTCACCATCCCGGGCTTCCGGCGTGGCAAGGTTCCGACCGCTGTGATCGACCAGCGGGTGGGCCGCGGCGCCGTCCTGAACGAGGCCGTCCAGGACGTCATCCCGACCCAGTTCCTCGCCGCCGTGCGTGAGCACGAGGTCAAGACGCTCGGCCGGCCCGAGGTGGAGATCACCGAGTTCGCCGACGGCGCGCCGCTGAAGTTCACCGCCGAGATCGACGTACGGCCCGAGATCACGCTCCCGGACCTCGACACGATCGAGGTGACCGTCGACGAGATCCAGCTCGGTGACCAGGAGATCGAGGAGCAGCTCTCCGGGCTGCGGGACCGCTTCTCCACCCTCAAGACGGTTGAGCGGGCCGCCGCGAACGGTGACTACGTCCAGATCGATCTGGCCGCGACCGTCGACGGCGCGGAGGTCGAGGGCGGCACCGCGACAAACGTCTCGCACGAGGTCGGCAGCGGCCAGCTGCTGCCCGGCCTGGACGACGCGCTGGTCGGCATGTCCGCCGGCGACTCCACGACCTTCACCACCCAGCTCGTCGGCGGTGAGTACGCCGGCCGCGACGCCGAGGTGGCGGTGACCGTCCGGACGGTCAAGGAGAAGCAGCTGCCCGAGCTCGACGACGACTTCGCCCAGCTGGCGAGCGAGTTCGACACCCTCGACGAGCTGCGCGCCGACCTGCGTACCCGGCTGGAGCGGGTCAAGCGCGTCGAGCAGCTCTACGACGCCCGCGACAAGGCGCTGAAGGCCATCGTCGAGGCGGCCGCCGTCCCGGCTCCCGAGGGCGTCGTGCGCGAGGAGGTCGAGCAGCGCAAGGAGGCGATGAACGACCAGCTGCAGCGCATCGGCGCGTCGATGGAGGAGTACCTCCAGGCCGAGGGCAAGTCCCAGGAGGAGATCGACAACGAGCTGACCGAGGCGGCCGAGGATGGCGTGCGCATCCAGCTCGTCCTGGACACGCTGGCCGACGCCGAGGAGATCCAGGTCTCCGACGACGAGTTCGGCCACGAGATCGTCCACCGGGCGCAGCGCGCCGGCGTCTCGCCGCAGCAGTACTACGACCAGCTCATCAAGTCCGGCATGGCGGCAGCCGTCTTCGGTGACGTCCGCCGCGGCAAGGCGCTGGCGGCGGTCATGGAGCGAGTCAAGATCGTTGACACCGCCGGCAACGCGCTGTCCCTCGACGACCTTCGCGGTTCCGCCGGTGAGGGCGACGAGCACGACCACGACCACGACCACACCCACGAGGGCTGACATTTGGCCACGTCGCACCCGCCTTGCGCGGGTGCGACGTGTTTCATCGGTGGGTAGGGCGGGCAGGTGCGCTCAGAGCGAACAATGCGCCCAGCCCGACCATCGCGTCAGTCCCAGCGGCTAGTGTCGGCGTATCAAGGACTATCCCGAAGGGCTGCCATGACCGACCTTCACATTCCCGCGACCCCGGTCGCCCGAGGAGCCGACGCCGGCCTCGGCAACCTCGACGACTCGGTCTACAACCGGCTGCTCAAGGAGCGGATCATCCTGCTCGGCAGCGAGGTCAACGACCAGGTCGCCAACCGGATCTGCGCGCAGCTGCTGCTGCTGGCCGCCGAGGACCCGGAGCGCGACATCAACCTTTGGATCAACTCGCCCGGTGGTTCGGTCACCGCCGGCATGGCGATCTACGACACCATGCAGTTCGTCGGCAATGACGTGGTGACCGTCGCCATGGGCCTGGCCGCCTCGATGGGTCAGTTGCTGCTGTGCGCCGGTGCGAAGGGCAAGCGGTACGCGCTGCCCCACGCCCGGATCATGATGCACCAGCCGTCCGGCGGCATCGGCGGCACCGCGTCGGACATCGCGATCCAGGCTGAGCAGATGCTCTACACCAAGCGCATGTTCCAGGAGCGGGTGGCTTTCCACACGGGCCAGTCGCAGGATCAGATCGAGGCCGATTCCGACCGCGACCGTTGGTTCACCGCCCAGGAGGCGCTGGACTACGGCTTCATCGACCATGTTGTGTCCGGGGCGCGCCAGGTGCCGGCCGGCGCCGGGACCCGGGACTGAGGAGTAGCACGATGACTGACCTGAGCCTGTCCTCCGGCATGCGTGAGGTTCACAACCGGTACATCCTTCCGTCGTTCATCGAGCGCACGTCGTACGGGATCAAGGAGATGAACCCGTACAACAAGATGTTCGAGGAGCGGATCATCTTCCTCGGCGTCCAGATCGACGACGCCTCGGCCAACGACGTGATGGCTCAGCTGCTCACGCTCGAGTCGATGGACCCCGACCGCGACATCGTGATGTACATCAACTCACCCGGTGGCTCGTTCACGGCCATGACGGCGATCTACGACACGATGCAGTTCGTGCGGCCGGACATCCAGACCGTCTGCCTGGGGCAGGCGGCCTCGGCGGCGGCGGTCCTGCTGTCCGCCGGCACGCCTGGCAAGCGGATGGCGCTGCCCAACTCGCGGATCATCATCCACCAGCCGGCCACCGAGGGTGGGTACGGCCAGGGCTCCGACATCGAGATCCAGGCGCGCGAGATCCTGCGGATGCGCACCCTCCTCGAGGACCTACTGGCCCGTCACTCCGGCCAGTCGTCGGACAAGGTCCGCAAGGACATTGATCGGGACAAGATTCTGACGGCCGACGAGGCCAAGGACTACGGCCTCGTTGACCAGGTGCTGGCCAGCCGTAAGAAGTCTGCGCTGGCGCCGGCGCGCTGACGTAGCGGGGGAGGGGCGGGCGCCGGCGGGCGCTCCGCCCCCTCGCTTGTCCAGGTACGTCACGGTGGAATTGGGCGGCGAATCGGGCGCTCGACCCTCTCGTCGGGGCGCTCCTGCCCGGTACCATCAGCGGTGAAGGGGTCGGTCGTCCCGGCTCCGTCATATTGGCGGTGTCGACCGATAGTGGCGCCGCCGACGGTCGTTTGGTCGGATCCTGGGTCTGGTGCCCGATGACCGAGCGGCAACAGACAAGACACCGCACACGCGGGGGTCGGATAAGTGCCCGTGACCGGGTAACGTCGAGGCTGCGGCTGGCACCTAGGCCGAGAAGCGCCGGACGCTCCGGTGTACGTGGACGAGACCGGACGATGGTCCGGCCGTGAGGGCAGGGAGATACGTAGGTGGCACGGATCGGCGACGGTGGCGACCTACTCAAGTGCTCCTTCTGCGGGAAGTCGCAGAAGCAGGTGAAGAAGCTCATTGCAGGTCCGGGTGTCTACATCTGTGACGAGTGCATCGACCTCTGCAATGAGATCATCGAAGAGGAGCTCGCTGAGTCCGGCGACGTCAAGTGGGACGAGCTTCCCAAGCCGATGGAGATCTGCTCCTTCCTCGACCAGTACGTGGTCGGGCAGGAGCAGGCCAAGAAGGCACTGGCGGTCGCCGTCTACAACCACTACAAGCGGATCCAGGCGGACGCCGCCGGTTCCTCCAGCACCGACAACGTCGAGCTGGCGAAGTCCAACATCCTGCTCATCGGCCCCACCGGCTGCGGTAAGACGCACCTGGCGCAGACCCTGGCCCGGATGCTGAACGTGCCGTTCGCCATCGCCGACGCCACGGCGCTCACCGAGGCCGGCTACGTCGGCGAGGACGTGGAGAACATCCTCCTCAAGCTGATCCAGGCGGCGGACTACGACATCCGGCGCGCGGAGACCGGCATCGTCTACATCGACGAGGTCGACAAGATCGCGCGGAAGTCGGAGAACCCCTCGATCACCCGGGACGTCTCCGGTGAAGGCGTGCAGCAGGCACTATTGAAGATCATCGAGGGTACGGTCGCGAACGTCCCGCCGCAGGGCGGCCGCAAGCACCCGCACCAGGAGTTCATCCAGATCGACACCACCAACGTACTGTTCATCGTGGGCGGGGCGTTCGCCGGTCTGGACCGGATCATCGAGTCGCGGGTCGGCAAGAAGGGCCTGGGCTTCGGCGCTCACCTCCGGTCGGTCTCCGAGCGCAACCTCGACGACATCTTTGCCGAGGTCATGCCCGAGGACCTGCTCAAGTTCGGCATGATCCCCGAGTTCATCGGCCGGCTTCCGGTGATCACGAGCGTCCGTAGCCTCGACCGTTCGGCGCTGGTACGGATCCTCACCGAGCCACGCAACGCGCTCGTCCGGCAGTACCAGCGGCTGTTCGAACTCGATGGCGTCGAGCTCGAGTTCGCCCAGGAGGCGCTGGAAGCCATCGCCGACCAGGCGATCCTGCGCGGTACCGGTGCCCGCGGCCTCCGCGCGATCATGGAGGAGGTGCTCCTCTCGGTCATGTACGAGGTGCCGAGCAACCCCGACATCGGTCGCGTCCTGATCACCCGCGAGGTCGTGCTGGAGAAGGTCATCCCCACGATCGTGCCGCGGGACCTCGCCCGCCAGGCGGTGCGCCGCCACCAGCGCGAGGAGAAGTCCGCCTGATCATGTTGGCCCTCCCGCTGGGCGGGAGGGCCAATCCATACGTACCGCCGGCCGGCTCGGGTATCCGAGCCGGCCGTTCGGCGTACGGGCCGCCGTAGCAGTGGAGCCGGAGCCGCCCCCGGCATAGGCTGCACCGCATGAGGGTGGCGGTGTGTCAGCTCAACGCGCGCGACGATCGTGCTGAGAACCTACGGGTGGCCCGCGACCTGATTGGCCGGGCGGCGGCGGCCGGAGCCGACCTCGCCGTCCTCCCGGAGTACGTCGACTACCTCGGGCCGGCGGCCCGGGCGCCCAAGCCGGAGCCGGTCGATGGCGAGTTCGGCGAGCTGTTCGCCGAGGCGGCTCGCCAGCTCGGCATCTGGGTGCACGCCGGCTCGTTCCACGAGGTCGGCCCCGACCCCGAGCGGACGTACAACACGTCGCTGCTCTTCGGACCGGACGGCGCGCTCGCCGCGGTCTACCGCAAGATCCACCTGTACGACGTGGAGATCCCCGGCCGGGTCTCCTACCGCGAGTCGCGGACCGTCGCACCCGGTACCGAGATCGTCGTGGCGACGGCCGGCGCGCTACGGCTGGGCCTGTCGATCTGTTACGACCTGCGCTTCCCGGAGCTGTACCGGCAACTGGCGACCGCCGGAGCCAACGTGCTCGTGGTGCCCGCGGCGTTCATGATGCACACCGGCCGGGATCACTGGGAGGTGCTGCTGCGGGCGCGCGCGATCGAGAACCAGTGCTACGTGATCGCTGCCGGGCAGATCGGCGACCACGATCCCGGTCGTACCTGTTACGGCCGGAGCATGGTGATCGACCCGTGGGGGACCGTGATCGCCCAGGCCCCCGACGTCGTTGGTGTCACTGTCGCCAACGTCGACCTTGAACGGCTCACCACCATCCGCGCGGAGCTACCGAGTCTCGCCAACCGTCGACTCACCCGCAGTTGACAACGCCGTTCCGGCCCCCGGCCCGCCGTCGACGCCGGATGACGCCGTCGAAGGTCGGAACAACCGCACGCCCACCGCGTTGTACGCCCCTGTGACCAGTTGGGTCCCGAGGTCAGCGCCTACCTGGTACGTATCCGGGGCGCGCCACGGTAGCTCAGCGGCCACAGCGTTGTAATTCTCCGTGACCGATCGCGACCCACGAGTCAGTGTTCGCTGGTCAGCACGCCGATGATGGCGAGGCCGACGATGGCGGCGCCGACCACGAGGAGCGCGGTGGTCATCCGTGAACGTCCGCGCCGCGCGAGCCGCGCAGACGCGGCGACAAGGGTGACCAGCACGCATCCACCGATGACGACCTGCCAGATCGGAGCCAGGGTGGCGAGCAGTGCGTCGCCGCCGGTTGTCGCGGTTGCTGTGCAGCTGTAGTGACCGGAAGCGGTACAGCCACTCTGTCCGGAAGCGGTCGTGCCGGGGTACGCCGGGCTCATCTGCCCATTCAACTGCGTACGCGGGCGGCGTGGAAAGACGCGAGCGGTTGAGTCACGTGATCGGGAACATCTGGAGCCGATTTGACGTTGGTTCTCCCGCCGCGTAACTTTCTCTCTGCCCGCGGGGCAACCGGACGGAATCGGCCGGTTCCGCGAGCGCCACTTGCTGACACAGAAGTGGCAGCAGGACTATCTCGTGACACGGCCCCTCGGGGTTGTGGGAGCGAAGTAGGACCGCTAAAGTAGTCAAGCCGGCAGGAGCCGGGCGGGTGTAGCGCCGTGAAAGCAGTGCCGCCGGCCGGTCTGTCGGATTCCCCGACACCAAGGTCACCGATACGGTGATCTGGCATGTTCGGAAGCGACTTGAGAAGAGTTCAAACAAGGACTTGACGCGGTCGGTTCCGGTCGGTAGAGTTGGGGAGTTGCCCCGGATGCGGGTCGCCGATGGCGGTGCGGGTCTGGTGTGTGGTTGTTCTTTGAGAACTCAACAGGGTGCTTGTAAAGCCAGTGCCAAAGTTTGTTTGATACCCCGGCCGGCTGTCCCT
>NZ_JBLYUB010000038.1:0-53310 GCF_049999945.1 Planosporangium spinosum
CCACCGAGGACGGCTATGCCGCTCCGCAGACCGACACCGAGCGGGTCATCGCCGCCGTCTGGGCCGACGTGCTCGGCCTCGACCGGGTCGGCGTCCACGACAACTTCTTCGACCTCGGCGGCGACTCGGTCCGCAGCCTGCACATCGCCTCGCAACTCCAGGCGGCGTTCGACGTCGCGCTGACCCCCCGCGAGGTCCTGGTGACCCGTACCGTCGCCGCCCTGGCGGAGCTGGTCGAGGAGAAGGTCCTTTCCGAACTCGAGCGGGTTGCCCTCGGTGACGGCAACCGTGACGACCGCTAAGGAGCTCAAGCATGCCGTCATCCCGGGACAGTCGTATCTCCGCTCTTCCGGAGCACGTACAGCAAATGCTACGGCAGCGCCTGGCCGGCCGGGCGGTACGCGCCGACCGGATCCCGTCCGCCGACCGGTCCGCTCCGCTGCCGCTGTCGTTCGCCCAGCAGCGACTGTGGTTCCTCAACGAGTTCCGGCCCGGTAACGCCGAATACAACAGTGCGCTCGCCCTGCGCCTGACCGGGGCGCTCGACGTACCCGCTCTGGTACGCGCGTTGCGGGGTCTCGTCGCCCGGCACGAGTCGCTGCGGACCACCTTCGACGACGTGGACGGCAAGGGTGTCCAGGTCATCCACCCGGACGGCGACCTTCCGGTTCCCGTGGCCGACCTGACCGACCCGGCCGGTCGCGGCCGGGCAGGGCTGGACCGGTTGCTGCGGGAGGAGTACGCCAAGCCGTTCGACCTCCGGGGCGGCCCGTTGCTGCGGGCGCTGCTGGTCCGCCTGGCCGACGACGAGCATGTACTCCTGCTCACCGCGCACCACATCGTCACCGACGGCTGGTCGATGGGCATTCTGGGCGAGGAGCTGAGCGCCCTGTACGGCGCCGCGGTGCGCGACGAGGAGGCGACCCTGCCGGCGCCGTCGCTGCAGTACGCCGACTTCGCGGTGTGGCAGCGGGAACGCCTGAGCGGGCCGGCTCTGGACGAGCATCTGGGTTACTGGCGGACGCGGTTGGCGGGGCTGTCCCCGCTGGAGCTGCCGACGGACCGGCCGCGTCCAGCGGTACGCGGCTCCCGCGGTGCGGTACACGAGTTCACCATCCCGGCCGAGGTGAGCACCCGCCTGGCCGGCCTGGCCCGCGAGCAGGAGACCACGTTGTTCACCGCGCTGGTCGCGGCGTGCCAGGTGCTGTTCGCCCGGTACAGCGGGCAGGACGACATCGCGCTCGGCACGGTCGTGTCCGGCCGTAACCGGCCGGAACTGGACCGGGTCGTCGGCTTCTTCGTCAACACGGTCGTGCTCCGCGACACTGTGAACGGCTCCCGCTCCTTCCGCGAGATTCTCGGCGCCGCGAAGGAGACCGTGCTGGACGCCTTCGACCACGACGAGGTGCCGTTCGAGCGGCTGGTCGACGAGCTCCAGCCGCAGCGCGACCCCAGCCGCAACCCGCTGTTCGACGTCATGGTGGTGCTGCAGAACGGCCAGCGGCGCGCCGCCGAGTTCGCCGGCCTGCGCGTCGAGGACGTCACCGTGGCCAGGCGGGCGGCGAACTTCGACCTGACCCTGGAGTTCCAGGAGTCCGGTGGTGTGTTGGCCGGGTCGCTGGAGTACAGCACGGACCTGTTCGACGCGGCCACGGTCGAGCGGATGGTCGGCAGCCTCCAGCTTCTCCTGCGCGGGTTCGTCGCGCAGCCCGACCGGCCGGTGGCCGACGCACCGGTGCTGACCGAGGCCGAACGGTCGCGGGTGCTGCATGCGTGGAACGACACCGCCTCCACGGTCCCCGCCGGTACCGTGCCCGGCCTCGTCGCGGAGTGGGTGCGCCGTTCGCCGGACGAGGTGGCGGTGGTCTGTGGTGGCGTCGAACTGTCGTACGCGGAGCTGGAGGCGCGGGCCAATCGGTTGGCGCATCGGCTGGTCGGGCTCGGGGTGGGTCCGGAGCGGGCGGTGGCCCTGCTGATGGACCGCTCGGCGGAGTTGGCCGTCGCCGAGCTTGCGGTACTCAAGGCCGGTGGGGCGTACGTACCGGTGGATGTGAAGGCGCCGGTGGAGCGGATGCGGCTGGTGGTGGGGGAGGCCGGCGCGGGTGTGTTGGTGACCGACCGGGCGTGGCAGGCCACCGCGGGTGAGGTGCACGCCGGTGCGGTGGTCGTGGTCGACGACGCCTCCCTGGCCGCGGAGCCGGCGGAGCAACCTGCCGTGGACCTTCATCCGGACAACCTGGCGTATGTGATGTACACGTCGGGGTCGACCGGCCGGCCCAAGGGGGTGGCGGTGCGGCACCGTGACATCGCCGCCCTCGCCTTCGACCGGCGGTTCGCCGGGGGTGGGCACGAGCGGGTGCTGTTGCATTCGTCGTTGGCGTTTGATGCGTCGACGTACGAGTTGTGGGTGCCGTTGCTGCGTGGTGGTCGGGTGGTGGTGGCGCCGCCGGGGGATCTGGACGTGGAGTCGCTGCGCCGGCTGGTGGTCGGGCACGATCTGACGGCGGTGTTCGTGACGTCGGGGTTGTTCCGGGTGGTGGCGCAGGAGGATCCGGGGTGTCTGGCCGGGGTGCGGGAGGTGTGGACCGGCGGGGATGTGGTGCCGGCGGGTGCGGTGCGTCGGGTGATGGCGGCGTGTCCGGGGATCGTGGCGGTGGACGTGTACGGGCCGACCGAGACCACGACGTTCGCCACGTCGTATCCGATGGCGGCGGTGGATGAGGTGCCGGAGGTGGTGCCGATCGGGCGGCCGTTGGACAACATGCGCGTCTACGTGCTGGATGAGTGGTTGCGGCCGGTGCCGGTGGGGGCGCCGGGGGAGTTGTGTATCGCGGGTGCCGGGTTGGCGCGGGGGTATCTGGGCCGGCCGGGGTTGACGGCGGAGCGGTTCGTGGCCGACCCGTTCGGGCCGCCCGGATCCCGGATGTACCGGACCGGGGATGTGGTGCGGTGGCGGGCCGACGGGGTGGTGGAGTTCGTCGGCCGGGTCGACGACCAGGTCAAGATCCGTGGTTTCCGGATCGAGCTCGGTGAGATCGAAGCGGCGCTGACCGGCCACCCCGACATCGGTGAGGCGGTCGTGGTCGCCCGCCAGGACCAGCCCGGCGTCAAGCGGCTGGTCGCCTACCTGGTCCCAGCGCCGGGCGCGACGCCGGAGCCGGCGGCGCTGCGGGCGTTCCTGGGCGGCTCACTGCCGGACTACATGGTGCCGTCCGCGTACGTGACTCTCGACGCGCTGCCGCTCAACCCCAACGGCAAGCTCGACCGGCGGGCCCTGCCCGACCCCGACTTCGGCACGGAGACGCAGGACGGCTACGTCGCGCCCCGTACCGAGACCGAGCAGGCCCTCGCCGGCGTCTGGGCCGGAGTCCTCGGCCACGACCGGGTCGGGGTCCACGACAACTTCTTCTCCCTCGGCGGCGACTCGATCCTCAGCATCCAGGTGGTCTCCCGCGCCCGGCAGGCCGGCCTGCGGCTCACCTCCCGCGACATCTTCCAGCACCAGACCATCGCCGACCTGGCGACCGTCGTGGGCGCGGAGGCCGCCACCGTGACCGCCGACGACGGGCCCGACGGCGGCCCCGACGGCGGGCCGGCGCCCCTGACGCCGATCCAGCACTGGTTCTTCACCACTCACGGGCCGTTGCGCCACTTCACGATGTCGATGCTGGTGGAGCTGAGCGACGATGTCGACGACACCGCACTCGGTGCGGCCGTCGACGCGGTCGTGGCCCACCACGACGCGCTGCGCACGCGCTACGAGTGTGTCGACGACGAGTGGCATCAGGAGGTCGTACCGGCGCAGGCGTTCGCGGGCCTGCTCGACCGGTACGATCTGTCCACTCTGGACGCCGCCGGGCAGCGGGCCAGGATCGAGGAGGTGGCCAACGCGGCCCGGGCCGACCTCGACCTCGCCACCGGCCGGATGCTGCGGGCCGCACTGTTCCGGCTCGGCCCCGACCGGCGGCCGCTGCTGTTCCTCACCGCCCACCACCTCGTCGTCGACGGCGTCTCCTGGCGCATCCTGCTCGGTGACCTCGACGCCGCCTACCGCAGCGCGGTCGCGGGTCGGCCGGTGGAGCTGGAGCCGACCGGCACCCCGTTCACCCGCTGGGCCCACCACCTCACCCGGTACGTCCGGGACGGCGGGTTCGACGACGCCCTGCCCCACTGGACCGCCGTCCCGACGGCCGCGCCGACCGAGCTGCCCGTCGACCGTACCGGGGTCAACACCTCCGGTTCCCGGCGGCCGCTCACCGTACGGCTGGACCGGTCGGATACGGACGCGCTGCTGCACCGGGTACCCGGCGTGTACCGCACCCAGGTCAACGACGTGCTGCTGGCCGCCCTCGGCCGGGTCCTGGCGGAGTGGACCGGTCGGGACCGTACCCTCATCGCGCTGGAAGGGCACGGCCGCGAGGAGATCGGCGACGGCGTCGACCTGTCCCGTACCGTCGGGTGGTTCACCAGTCAGTTCCCGGTGAGCCTGGCCGTGTCCGCGGACGCCGACTGGGGCACCGTCCTCAAGTCCGTCAAGGAGCAACTGCGGGCCGTGCCGCACCGCGGCATGAGCTACGAGGCGCTGCGCTACCTCGGTGCCGGCGACGCGCTGGCCGCCGACCCCACACCCCGGATCAGCTTCAACTACCACGGCCAGTGGGGTGGGGTGACCGGCGAGGACGGGCTGTACCGGCCCGCACGCGACAGCGCCGACCAGCCGATCGGCCCCGACCTGGCGCCCGACGAACCGGCCACGTACCTGCTGGACGTCACCGGCCTGGTCGACTCCGGCGAGTTGGCGTTGACCTGGCTGTACTCCGACCAGGTCCACGACGCGGAGACCGTGCGCCGCCTCGCGGAGCGGATGGTCGAGGTGCTGCGGGAGATCGTCGCGCACTGCGCGCGGCCGGACGCGGGTGGGCGTACCCCGTCGGACTTCCCCCTCGCCCGCCTCGACCAGGCGGCCGTCGACCGGCTCGCCGGTGACGGCCGGGACGTCGACGACATCTACCCGCTCACCCCGCTGCAGGCGGGCATGCTCTTCCACCACCTGGTCGACGGCGACTCGGGCGCCTACGTCGACCAGGCCCGGCTGCTGCTGGACGGGGTGTCCGACCCGGGGTCGCTCGCCGGGGCCTGGCAGCGCGTGGTCGACCGGACGCCGATCCTGCGCAGCAGCATCGTCTGGGAGGGCGTCGACGAGCCGCTGCAGGTCGTGCACCGGCGGGCGACGGTACCGGTCACGCAGGTCGACTGGCGGGGACTGTCCGACGACGAGCGGGACCGGGAGCTGGCGCGGCTGGCGGCCGACGACCGCGCCCGGGGGCTCGACCTGTCGGCCGCCCCGCTGATGCGGCTGGCCATCGCCCGGATCGCCGACGACCGGGCGTGGGTGATCTGGACCTTCCACCACCTCGTGCTCGACGGATGGAGCCTGGCGCAGGTGTTCGGCGAGGTGTGCGAGCAGTACGCCGCCATCGTCGCCGGCCGGCAGCCCGCGCTGGTGGCCCGCCGGCCGTTCCGGGAGTACCTGGAGTGGCTGCGCGGGCAGGACGTCCATCGGGCCGAGGAGCACTGGCGGGACGTGCTCGCCGGCTTCGACGAGCCCACCCCGCTGCCGTACGACCGGCCGCCGGCCGAAGCGCACCGCGCCGAGTCGTCGGCGCTGATCCAGGTGGCGCTGCCAGCCGACGCCTCGGCGCGGCTGCGGGAGATCGCGCGGCAGTTCGGGCTGACCGTCAACACGATCATCCAGGGCGCGTGGGCGCTGCTGCTGTCGCGGTACAGCCGGGAACCGGAGGTGGTCTTCGGCACCACCGTCTCCGGGCGCCCCGCCGAGCTGCCCGGCGTGGAGTCGATGGTCGGCATGTTCATCAACACCGTGCCGACCCGGGCCCGGATCGACCGCGCCCGACCGGTCACCGAGTGGCTGCGGGCGCTCCAGGCCCAGCAGAGCGAGTCACGTCGCTTCGACTTCGTCTCCCTGGCCCAGATCCAGGGCTGGAGCGGCCTGCCGGGCCGGGCCAACCTCTTCGACAGCATGGTGGTGTTCGAGAACTACCCGTTCGACGAGGCCGCCTCCGCCGCGTCCGGGGTGCGTATCAGCGACGTCCAGGCGCTCGACACGACCAACTACCCGCTCGTGGTGCGCGCCTACCTGACCGACCGGCTCGGCTTCGACTTCGCCTACGATCCGCGGCTGTTCGACGCCGCCACCGCCGACGCGATGGCGGCGCGGCTGCGTACGCTGCTGACCGGGTTCGCCGCTGACCCGGACGGCACGCTCGCGGACTGGGCGTGGCTGACGCCCGACGAGCGCCGCCGGGTGCTGGTCGACTGGAACCCCGACGGCCGCGAGACGGTCGACACCACGCTGGTGGACCTGTTCGAGGCGCAGGCCGCCCGCACACCTGCGGCGACCGCGCTCACCTTCTGCGACACCAGTCTGACGTACGCCGAGCTCAACGCCCGCGCCAACCGCCTGGCGCACCGGCTGACGGCGGCCGGTGCCGGTCCGGAGCGGTTCGTCGCCCTCGCGCTGCCCCGCGGCGTCGACCTGGTCGTCGCAGTCGTGGCGGTACTCAAGACCGGCGCGGCGTACCTGCCGCTGGACCCGGACTATCCGGCCGAGCGCATCGCCCACGTCCTCGCCGACGCCGCGCCGGTCGCGCTCGTCACCACCCGGGCCGCGGGAGTGTCCACCCAGGCCGGTGGGGTCGGCCGGCTGGTGCTCGACGATCCGGAGACCGTGGCCGCCCTCGCGGCGGCTCCGGACACCGACCCCGGCGACGCCGACCGGACCGCGCCGCTACGCCCCGACCACCCGGCCTACGCCATCTACACCTCTGGCTCCACCGGAAAGCCCAAGGGCGTGGTGATCACCCACGCCAACGTGGTACGCCTGTTCACCGCGACGCGGGCCTGGTTCGGCTTCGACTCCCGCGACGTGTGGACGCTGTTCCACTCGTACGCCTTCGACTTCTCCGTCTGGGAGATCTGGGGTCCGCTGCTGCACGGCGGCCGCCTCGTCGTGGTGCCGCACGAGGTGACCCGCTCCCCGGACGACTTCCTGCGGCTGCTCGCCGCCGAGCGGGTGACCGTGCTCAACCAGACCCCGTCGGCGTTCTACCAGCTGATGCGCGCCGACGCCGACGACCCCGCGACCGGGGCGGCGCTCAGCCTGCGGTACGTGGTCTTCGGTGGTGAGGCGCTGGACCTGTGGCGGCTGGCCGACTGGTACGACCGGCACGCCGACACCGCGCCGGTACTGGTCAACATGTACGGCATCACCGAGACCACGGTGCACGTGTCCTACGTGGCCCTCGACCGGGCGGCCGCCGCGACCGCGGCCGGCAGCGTCATCGGCGAGCCGATCGGCGACCTGCGGGTGTACCTGCTCGACGCCGACCTGTCACCGGTACCGCCGGGGGTGGCCGGCGAGATGTACGTGGCCGGTGGCGGGCTGGCGCGTGGCTACCTGGCCCGGCCCGGGCTGACCGCGCAGCGGTTCGTCGCCGACCCGTTCGGCGCGCCCGGCACCCGCATGTACCGCACCGGCGACCTGGCCCGGTGGAGCCCGGACGGGGCGCTGGAGTACCTCGGCCGCGCCGACCACCAGGTCAAGATCCGGGGCTTCCGGATCGAGCTGGGGGAGATCGAGGCGGCGCTCGCCGCCCACCCGGGCGTCGGCGAGACCGTCGTGATCGCCCGCGAGGACACCCCCGGCGTCAAGCGCCTCGTCGGGTACGTCGTACCGGCCGGCGGCACCGCGCCGGCCACCGGCGAGCTGCGCGCGTTCCTGGAACGGACCCTGCCCGACTACATGGTGCCGCAGGCGTTCGTGACCGTCCCCGCCATCCCGTTGAACGCCAACGGCAAGCTGGACCGCCGGGCGCTGCCGGCGCCGGAGCGGGACGTGGCCGCCCGACTCGATCATGTACCGCCCCGCACCGACGCCGAGCGCGCCGTCGCGCGGATCTGGGGCGAGGTACTGGAGGTCGACGGGGTCGGGGCGCACGACAACTTCTTCGAACTCGGCGGCGACTCCATCCTGAGCATCCGGGTCGCCTCGCGGCTGCGGTCGGCCTTCGGCGTGCGGGTGTCACCCCGGGCGGTCTTCACCAACCCGACCGTGGCCGGGCTCGCGGCGAGCATCGACGGGCAGGCGACGGCCGGACCGGCCGGCCCGGCCGTCGTGCGGGTACCCCGCGACGGCGACCTGCCGCTGTCGTACGCCCAGCAGCGGCTGTGGTTCCTCACCGAGTTCGAGCCGGACAGCGGCCAGTACATCACCTACGCCGGCCTCCGCCTGCGCGGCGACCTCGACGTCGCCGCGCTGCGGGAGGCGCTGACCGGGCTCGTCGCCCGGCACGAGTCGCTGCGCACCACCTTCCACGCCGTCGACGGCCGGGCCGTACAGCGCCTCCACCCGCCGCGGGAGGTGCCGCTGCCCGTGCGCGACCTGTCCGAGCTGCCGGAGGAGGTGCGCGCCGCCGAGCTGGACCGCATCCTCGTCGAGGAGAGCAGCCGACCGTTCGACCTGCGCACCGGTCCGCTGCTGCGACCCTGCCTGGTCCGGCTGGCGCCCGGCGAGCACGTGCTGAGCCTGGCCCTGCACCACATCGTCACCGACGGCTGGTCGATGGGACTGCTGCTCGATGAGCTGGCCGAGCGGTACCGGGCCGCGCGTGCCGGCGAGCCGGCGACCCTGCCGGAGCCGCCGTACCAGTACGCCGACTACGCCGCCTGGCAGCGGGAGGCGCTCGCCGGGCCGGCCCTGGACGCGCACCTGGCGTACTGGCGCGATCAGCTCGCCGACGTCGCGCCGCTGGACCTGCCGACCGACCGGCCCCGGCCGGCCGTGCAGACCAGGAACGGGGCCCTGCTGGAGTCCGCGGTACCCGCCGAGGTGGCCCGGCGGCTGCGTCAGCTCGGCCACCGGCACGACGCCACCCTGTTCGTGACCCTGGTCGCGGCCTGCCAGGTGCTGCTGCACCGGTGGTCGGGCCAGCGGGACATCGCGGTCGGCACGGTCGTGTCCGGCCGGGAACGGCCCGAGTGGGAGCGGCTGGTCGGCATCCTCGTCAACACGCTGGTGCTGCGCTCCGACGTAGACGGCGGGCAGACCTTCGCCGAGCTGCTCGCCGACGTCAGGGACACCGTGCTGGCCGCCTTCGCCCACCAGGAGGTGCCCTTCGAGCGGGTCGTCGACGAGGTGCGGCCGGCCCGCGACACCAGCCGGTCGCCGCTGTTCCAGGTGATGGTGAACCTGCACAACCTGGGCAACCGCGCCCCGCGGCTGGCGGACCTCGCCGTCTCCGAGGTCGTCCCGCCGGCGGTGCCGGCCAGCTTCGACCTGAGCATCGACTTCCATCCCGGTGACGACGGCGCGCTCACCGCCGTGTTCGAGTACAACACCGACCTGTTCGACGCCGCCACCGTCCGGCGGATGGCCGACCACCTGCTGGCCCTGCTCGACGGCGTCACGTCCGACCCGGAGCGCCGGATCGCCGACGTGGAGCTGATGGCCGACGCCGAGCGGGCCTTCGTCCTCGACGAGTGGAACGCCACCGGGTGCGACGTGCCCCCGGCGATGTTCCACGAGGCATTCGAGGCACAGGCCCGCCGGACGCCGGAGGAGACCGCGCTGGTGGCCGGCGCGACCACGCTGAGCTTCGCCGAACTGGACGCCCGGGCCAACCGGCTGGCGCATCACCTGATCGGACGCGGGGTCGGCCCGGAGCGGGTGGTGGCGCTGGCGCTGCCGCGCTCGCACCAGATGATCGAGGCGATCCTCGCGGTGGCCAAGGCGGGCGGGGTGTACCTGCCGGTCGACCGGGAGCTGCCCGCCGACCGGATCGCGTTCCTGCTGCGCGACGCCGGTGCGACGCTCGTGGTGACCACCGCCGACGCCCGCGACGTCCGCACCGCCGTCGGCGGGATCGACGGGGCCGGCGGAGCCGGCGGGGTCGATGTCGTCCTGCTCGACGACGCCGGCACGCGCGGCGACCTCGCGGGGCGCCCGGCGACCCCGCCCACCGACGCCGACCGGACCGCCCCGCTCACCGGCGACAACGCCGCCTACGTCATCTACACCTCGGGCTCCACCGGCCGGCCCAAGGGCGTCGTCGTCCCGCACCGCAACCTGACCAACCTGATGGCCAGCCAGCGGCACAGCTTCCTGGCCGACGCCGGTGACCGGCGGCTGCGGGTGGCGTTGACCGCCGCCTTCTCCTTCGACACCTCGTGGGAGGGCCCGCTGCTGATGGCGGCCGGCCACGAGCTGCACGTCGTCGACGAGACCACCCGTCTCGACCCGCAGGCCCTCGCCGACTACGTCGCCGGGTACCGGATCGACTTCCTCGATTTGACCCCGTCGTACCTTCAGCGGCTGCTGCCGGCCGGGCTGCTGGCCGACGGCCGGCACCACCCGGCGGTCCTGATGCTGGGCGGCGAGGCGCTCGGGACCGGGCTGTGGGAGCAGTTGGCCGCCGTACCGGACACGGTCGGTCACAACTTCTACGGACCGACCGAGTGCACCGTCGACGCGCTGTCCTGCCGGGTGACCCCGGGGACCCGGCCGACGGTCGGGCGACCGCTGCCGAACCTGCGCGCGTACGTGCTCGACGAGCGGCTGTGGCCGGTACCGGTCGGGGTGCCCGGTGAGCTGTACCTGGCCGGCGCCCAGGTCGCCCGCGGGTACCTGGGCCGGCCGGGGCTGACCGCCGAGCGGTTCGTCGCCGACCCGTTCGGCGCGCCCGGCACCCGCATGTACCGTACCGGCGACCGGGTGCGCTGGACCGCCGACGGGATGCTGGAGTACCTGGGCCGGGTCGACGAGCAGATCAAGATCCACGGGCTGCGGATCGAGCCCGGCGAGATCGAGGCGGCCCTGCTGCGCCACCCCGACCTGGCGGAAGCCGTCGTGGTCGCCCGCGACGACGACGGCCACCGGCGGCTGGTCGGCTACGTGGCGCCCGCCGGCCCGGACACTCCCAGCGCCGCGCAGCTACGGTCCTGGCTGAAGAGCAGCCTGCCGGAGTACATGGTGCCCTCGGTGTTCGTCGCCCTCGAGCGGTTGCCGAAGACCAGCAGCGGCAAGATCGACAAGCGGGCGCTGCCCGCACCTGAGATCGAACCGGAGCGGGAGACGGACTACGTCGCCCCGGTCACGACCACCGAACAGGCGCTGGCCCGGGTCTGGGCCGACGTTCTCGGCGTCGAGCGGGTCGGCACGGGCGACAACTTCTTCGCCCTCGGCGGCGACTCGATCCTGAGCATCCAGGTCGTCTCGCACGCCCGTGCGTCCGGCATCAGCCTGACCTCCAGGGACATCTTCGTCTACCAGACGGTCGCCGAACTGGCCGCCGCCGTCGACGCCCGGCCGGCGCCGGAGCCGGCAGTAGCCGGCCCGACGGCGACCGGTCCCGCGCCGCTCACCCCGATCCAGCACTGGCTGCTCGACGATGCGCGCGACGGCGGCACCCACTTCACCATGACCACCCTGGTCGAGTTGGACGCGACCGGCCGGGACGTCGACGCCGACGCGCTGCGCGCCGCCGTCGACGCGGTGGTCGCCCACCACGAGGCGCTGCGGATGCGCTTCACCCGCACCGCCGACCGCGAGTGGCTCCAGGAACCCGCGCCGGCCGAGTCGGCGGGCGTGTTCCGCAGTCATGACCTGTCCGGCCTCGACGACGGCGCGCGGGCGGCGGCCATGGAACGGATCGCCGTGGCCGCGCAGACCGGCCTCGACGTCGAACGCGGACCGCTACTGGCCGCCGTGCTGTTCACCTTCGGCCCGGACCGGCCACCGCAGTTGCTGCTCACCGTCCACCACCTGGTGATCGACGGGGTGTCCTGGCGCATCCTGCTCGACGACCTGCAGACCGGCTACACCCAGGCCCGGTCCGGCCAGCCGATCCGGCTGGTCGACACCACCAGCGGGTACCGCGACTGGGCGCGGCGGCTGGCCGCGCACGTGCGCGCCGGTCGGCTCGACGGCGACCTCGCGTACTGGACCGGCACGTCCGCGTACGCCGCCGACCTGCCCGTCGACCGGGCCGGCGGCAACACGGCCGGCTCCACCCGTACCCTCTCGGTGCGGCTCGGCCGCGACGATACCGACGCCCTGCTGCGTACCGTCCCCGACCTCTACCGGACGCAGGTCAACGACGTGCTGCTGGCCGCGTTGGGCCGGGCCCTGTCCCGGTGGACCGGGCGGGAGCAGGTGCTGATCGGCGTCGAAGGCCACGGGCGCGAGGACATCCTGGAGGGCCTCGACCTGTCGCGGACGGTCGGCTGGTTCACCGCCGAGTTCCCGGTCGGCCTGACCGTACCCGCCACCGCGGACTGGGGGACGGTCCTCAAATCGATCAAGGAGCAGTTGCGTGCCGTGCCCCACCGGGGGCTCAGTTACGGGGCGCTGCGCTACCTGAGCGCGCCCGACTCACCGGCCGCCGCGCTGCGGTCGGACCCCGCGCCGCAGGTCACCTTCAACTACCACGGCCAGTGGGGCGGCGGCGCCGACGGGGGCGACGGCCTCTACCGCGCCTGGCTGCCGGCGATCGGGCGTGACGCCGAGCCGGAGCGCCCCCGCGCCGCCCTGCTCGACGTCACCGGGATCGTCGCCGATGGGCAGCTGGAGCTGGGCTGGACCTACGCGGGGGAGGTGCACGACGAGGCGACCGTGCGGCGGCTCGCCGACGACGTCCTCGCGGCGCTGAAGGAGATCGTCGCGCACTGCGCGACGGCGGAGGCCGGCGGCCGTACCCCGTCGGACTTCCCCCTCGCCCGGCTGGACCAGGCGGCCGTCGACCGGATCGCCGGCAGCGGCCGCGAGGTCGAGGACATCTACCCGCTGACGGCGTTGCAGGCCGGCATGCTGTTCCACGGCCTCGTCGACGACACCGGCGCCTACCTCGACCAGCTGTGCCTGCGGCTGTCGGGAGTGTCCGACCCGTACGCGCTGGGCGCGGCCTGGCAGCGCGTGGTCGACCGGACACCCGCCCTGCGCACCCGGATCGTCTGGGAGGGCGTGGCCGAGCCGGTCCAGGTGGTGCAGCGCCGGGCCGAACTGGCCGTGGTCCACCACGACTGGCGCCACCTGTCCGAGGCGGACGCCGACGGCGAGCTGCGGCGGCTGCTCGCCGACGACCGCGCGGCCGGCATCGACCTCGCCCGGGCCCCGCTGATGCGGCTGACCATCGCCCGCGTCCGCGACGACGAGACCTGGGTGATCTGGACTTCGCACCACATCGTGCTCGACGGCTGGAGCGCAGGCCAGGTGTTCACCGAGGCCTGCGAACAGTACGCGGCCGTCGCGCGGGGACGCCGGCCACGGCTGGCCACCCGCCGGCCGTTCCGCGAGTACCTGCAGTGGCTGCGCCGGCAGGACCCGCACGCGGCCCACGAGTACTGGCAGCGGTCGCTGGCCGGCTTCGATTCACCGACCCCGCTGCCGTACGACCGCCCGCCCGTCCTGGCGCACACCACCGAGTCCAGCGAGACGATCCGGATCGAGCTGCCCGAGGAGGATTCGGCCCGGCTGCACCGGGCGGCCCGGCGCAGCGGCCTGACCGTCAACACGATCATCCAGGGCGCGTGGGCGCTGCTGCTGTCGCGTTACAGCGGCGAGCGCGACGTGGTCTTCGGTACCACCGTGTCCGGCCGGCCGGCGGAGCTGCCCGGCGTGGAGTCCATGGTCGGCATGTTCATCAACACCGTACCCACCCGGGTACGGATCGACGCGGCGCAGCGGATGGTGCCGTGGCTGCGCGCGCTCCAGGCGCAGCAGAGCGAGTCGCGCCGGTTCGACTTCGTCTCCCTGGCCCAGCTTCAGGGCTGGAGCGACGTGCCGGCCGGGGTGAACCTGTTCGACAGCGCGGTGGTGTTCGAGAACTACCCGATCGACGACGCCGCGGTCTCCGGTGACGGCGTACGGGTACGCGAGGTGCGCGCGGTCGACACCACGAACTTCCCCCTGATGCTGACCGCCCACCTGGCCGACCGGCTGCACTTCGGTCTCGCCTACGACCCCGGCCTGTTCGATGCGGCCACCGCCGGGGCGGTGGCGCAGCGGCTACGGACGCTGCTGACCGGGTTCGCCGCGGACCCGGACCGGCCGCTCGCGGACTGGGCGTGGATGTCGCCCGAGGAGCGCGAACGGGTGCTGGTGGAGTGGAACGACACGGTGGCCGAGGTGCCGGACGGTACGGTGCCGGGGTTGTTCGCGGAGTGGGTGCGCCGGTCGCCGGACGAGGTGGCGGTGGTCTGTGGTGGCGTGGCGTTGTCGTACGCGGAGCTGGAGGCGCGGGCGAATCGGTTGGCGCATCGGCTGGTCGGGCTGGGGGTTCGCCCGGAGAGCGCGGTGGGTGTGTTGATGGACCGCTCGGCCGATCTGGCGGTGGCGGAGTTGGCGGTGCTCAAGGCCGGTGGGGTGTATGTGCCGCTGGATGTGAAGGCGCCGGTGGAGCGGATGCGGCTGGTGGTGGGGGAGGCCGGCGCGGGTGTGTTGGTGACCGACCGGGCGTGGCAGGCCACCGCGGGTGAGGTGCACGGCGGCGAGATCGTGGTGGTCGACGGTGACGCGGGCCTGGTCCGGGAGTCGGCCGAGCCGCCGGCGGTGGAGATCCACCCCGGCAACTTGGCGTATGTGATGTACACGTCGGGGTCGACCGGCCGGCCCAAGGGGGTGGCGGTCACCCACCGCGACATCGTCGACCTGGTGTTCGACCGGCGGTTCGCCGGTGGTGGGCACGAGCGGGTGCTGTTGCATTCGTCGTTGGCGTTTGATGCGTCGACGTACGAGTTGTGGGTGCCGTTGCTGCGTGGTGGTCGGGTGGTGGTGGCGCCGCCGGGGGATCTGGACGTGGAGACGCTGCGGGGGTTGATCGCCGGGCATGCGGTTACCGCGGTGTTCGTGACGTCGGGGTTGTTCCGGGTGGTGGCGCAGGAGGATCCGGGGTGTCTGGCCGGGGTGCGGGAGGTGTGGACCGGCGGGGATGTGGTGCCGGCGGGTGCGGTGCGTCGGGTGATGGCGGCGTGTCCGGGGATCGTGGCGGTGGACGTGTACGGGCCGACCGAGACCACCACGTTCGCCACGTCGTATCCGATGGCGTCGGTGGATGAGGTGCCGGAGGTGGTGCCGATCGGGCGGCCGTTGGACAACATGCGCGTCTACGTGCTGGATGAGTGGTTGCGGCCGGTGCCGGTGGGGGCGCCGGGGGAGTTGTGTATCGCGGGTGCCGGGTTGGCGCGGGGTTATCTGGGCCGGCCGGGGTTGACGGCGGAGAAGTTCGTGGCCGACCCGTACGGGCCGCCCGGATCCCGGATGTACCGGACCGGGGATGTGGTGCGGTGGCGGGCCGACGGGGTGGTGGAGTTCGTCGGCCGGGTCGACGACCAGGTCAAGATCCGCGGGTTCCGGATCGAGCTCGGCGAGATCGAAGCGGCGCTGACCGGCCACCCCGACATCGGTGAGGCGGTCGTGGTCGCCCGCCAGGACCAGCCCGGCGTCAAGCGGCTGGTCGCCTACCTGGTCCCGGCGCCGGGCAAGTGGGTGCCACCGGCGACCCTGCTGCGCGAACTGCTCGGCGGCTCACTGCCGGACTACATGGTGCCGTCCGCGTACGTGACTCTCGACGCGCTGCCGCTCAACCCCAACGGCAAGCTCGACCGGCGGGCCCTGCCGGCACCCGACCGCGTGGACACCGACCCGGCCGGCTACGTACCGCCCGGCACCGACGTCGAACGGGCCGTCGCCGGCATCTGGGCCGACGTCCTCGGCGCCGACCGGGTCGGACTCCACGACAACTTCTTCGAACTCGGCGGCGACTCGATCCTCAGCATCCAGGTGGTCTCCCGCCTGCGGGCCGAGCTCGGCGTCGGGCTGTCGCCGCGGGTCCTGTTCACCGCGCCGACCGTCGCCGACCTGGCCGACGCCGTCGAGACCGCGGGCGCCGACGCACCGGCGCCCATCCCGACCGCGCCCCGCGACCGCCCGCTGCCGTTGTCGTTCGCCCAGCAGCGACTGTGGTTCCTCAACGAACTCGAACCCGACAGCGCCGAATACCTGACCCCGTCGGCGGTGCGGCTGCGCGGACGGCTCGACGTCGACGCCCTCCGCACCGCGTTCACCGCACTGGTGGCCCGGCACGAGTCCCTGCGTACGACCGTCGAGACCGTCGACGGGCACGGCGTCCAGGTGGTACATCCGCCGCGGCAGGTCGACCTGCCGGTGCTCGACCTGTCCGCGCTACCGGAGCCCGACCGCGACGCCGAGCTGCGGACGGTGCTGGCACGGGTCACCACGACCCCGTTCGACCTGCGGCGGGGGCCGCTGCTGCGCACGTGCCTGGTCCGGCTGGCCCCCGACGAGCACGTGCTGGTGATGGCGATGCACCACATCATCACCGACGGCTGGTCGATCGGGGTCATCGCCGACGAGTTGAGCGCGCTGTACACCGCGGCCGTCGACGGCGAGGAGGCCACGCTGGCGCCGCTGCCGATCCAGTACGCCGACTACGCGGTGTGGCAACGGGACCGGCTGTCCGACGCGGCGCTGGCCGACGCGCTCCGGTACTGGACGGACCGGCTATCCGGCGTCCCACGGCTCGACCTGCCGACCGACCGGCCACGCCCGGTCGTGCGTACCTCGGCCGGTGACCTGTACGAGTTCGAGGTGCCGGCCGAGGTGACCGTCCGGCTCAAGGAGCTGGGCCGGCACGGCGACGCCACCCTGTTCATGACGCTGCTCGCGGCCTGCACCCTGCTGCTGCGGCGGTGGTCCGGCCAGGACGACATCGCGGTCGGCACGGTCGTGTCCGGTCGGGAACGGGCCGAGTTGGGCGGGCTGGTCGGGTTCTTCGTCAACACCCTGGTACTCCGGTCCACGGTGGACGGGGACCGGACGTTCCGCGAGTTCCTGGCGGAGGTACGCGAGACCGCACTCGGCGCCTTCGCCCACCAGGAGGTGCCGTTCGAGCGGGTCGTCGACGAGCTCCACCTGGAGCGGGACACCAGCCGCAACCCGCTGTACGACGTGATGGTGGTGCTGCAGAACACCCCCGGCCAGGCGCCGGAGCTACCCGGCGTCGCGGTCGAGGAGCTGGCCTCGCCGGTGGTCACCGCGAGCTGCGACCTCACCCTGGAGTTCCGGGAGCGCGACGGTGCCCTGGGCGGCGCGCTGGTGTACAACACCGACCTGTTCGAGGCGGCCACCATCGCGCGGATGGTCGGTCACCTGGAGGTGCTGCTGGCCGCGATCGCCGCCGACCCGGAGCGGCCCCTCGCGGAGCTGCCGCTGCTGACCGAGGCAGAGCGCCGTCAGGTCGTGGACGGATGGAACACCGCCGCCCTGGACGTACCCGAGACGATGGTCCACGAGGCGTTCGAGGCCCAGACCCGGCGGACGCCGGACGCCACCGCGCTGGTGAGCGGAGACACCGCGTTGACGTTCGCGCAAACGAACGCGCAGGCCAACCGCCTGGCCCGGTACCTGGTGCGGCGCGGCGCCGGTCCGGAGCGGGTGGTGGCGCTGGCGCTGCCCCGCTCGCACGCGACGGTCGTGGCGATCCTGGCGGTCCTCAAAGCCGGCGGGGTGTACCTGCCGGTCGACCCGGGCCTGCCCGCCGACCGGATCGGATTCCTGCTGCGCGACGCCGGCGCCGGTCTCGTCCTGACCACCGGCGACAGCGCCGAGGTCCGCGCCGCGGCCGGCGGCACCGACCTGCTCCTCGACGACCCGGCGGTACGCGCCGAGCTGGAGTCGCTGCCGGACACCGACCTGACCGACGCCGACCGGGCCGGCGGGGTGGCCCCCGACCACGGCGCGTACGTGATCTACACCTCCGGTTCCACCGGCACCCCGAAGGGGGTGGTCGTCTCGCACCGCAACCTGACCAACCTCCTGGCCAACCAGCGGGTACGGGTGTTGGCGGCGGCGACCGACGCGGTCGGCGAGCGGCCCCTGCGGGTGGCGTTGACGGCCTCGTTCACCTTCGACGCGTCGTGGGATCCGCTGTTGATGATGGCCAGCGGCCACGAGTTGCACGTCATCGACGAACTGGTCCGGGTGGACGCCGACCGGTTCGCCGCGTACGTGGCCGACCGGCGCATCGACGTGGTCAACTTCACGCCGTCGCATCTTCAGCAGATGCTGCCCGCCGGTCTGCTGTCCGACGACCGCGACCACCGGCCGTCGGTCGTCCTGCTGGGTGGCGAAGCCGCGGGCGAGGCGTTGTGGTCGCGGCTGTCGGCCGCTCCGGGAGTCACCGCCTACAACCTGTACGGGCCCACCGAGTGCACGGTGGACGCGGTGGTCTGCCGGGTGGACGAACAGCCGCGGCCGATGGTCGGCTGGCCGCTGGGCAACCTGCGGGCCTACGTTCTCGACGGGCGGCTGCGCCCGGTGCCGGTCGGCGTGGTCGGTGAGCTGTACCTGGCCGGCGCGCAGGTGGCACGTGGCTATCTCAACCGGCCGGGGTTGACCGCCCAGCGGTTCCTGGCCGACCCGTTCGGCCCGGCGGGGGAGCGGATGTACCGCACCGGGGATGTGGTGCGGTGGCGCGCCGACGGTGCGCTCGAATATCTCGGCCGCGCCGACGACCAGGTCAAGATCCGCGGGTACCGGATCGAACCCGGCGAGGTCACCGCGGCTCTCGTCGCGCACCCCGGTGTCGCTGCGGCCGCCGTGGTCGCGCGGGCGGACGCCAGAGACGTCACACGCCTCGTGGCGTACGTGGTACCGGCGGCGGGGGCGGCGGTGGACCCGGCCGAGCTGCGCGGGTTCCTGAGCGGCTCGTTGCCCGACTACATGGTGCCCGCGGCGGTGGTGACGTTGGCGGCCATGCCGCTGAGCGCCAGCGGCAAGCTGGACCGCCGGGCGCTGCCCGCCCCGGACTTCGGTGCCGCGACGGGCGGCGGCTACGTCCCGCCGCGAACCGAGGCCGAGCGGATCCTGGCCGGGATCTGGGCGGACGTGCTCGGCCTGGACCGGGTGGGGATCGAGGACAACTTCTTCGACCTCGGCGCCGACTCCATCCTGACCATCCAGGTCGTGTCGCGGGCCCGTCAGGTCGGATTCGCCCTGACCACCAAGGATCTCTTCCTGTACCAGACCGTGGCGGCGCTCGCGCCGCAGGTGTCGCAGGCGGCGACCGCGGCCGGAGCGGACGAGCCGGTCGTCGGCGAGGTACCCCTCACCCCGATCCAGCACTGGTTCTTCCAGACCCACACCGTGAACCCGCACCACTTCAACCAGTCCATGCTGGTGGAGTTGACCGCGGACGTGGACCGGGACGTCCTCGGCCGGGCGTTGGCCGCGCTGCTGGCCCATCACGACGCGCTGCGGATGCGGTTCGTGCCCGCCGACGGGGGGTGGCAGCAGGTCAACGGGCCGGTCGAACCGGTGGAGGTGCTGGAGCGGTACGACCTGTCGGCGTTGGCCCCCGATGCCCAGTCGGCCGCGGTCGAGACGACAGCCGACGAGGTCCACGCGGGCTTCCGGCTGGAGCGCGGCCGGCTGCTGCGGGCGGCGCTGTTCGAGCGGGGCGCGCCGCGGACGCCGCTGCTGCTGCTGGTGGCGCACCACCTGGTCGTCGACGGCGTCTCGTGGCGGATTCTGCTCGACGACCTGGGCGTGGCGTACCAGCAGGCGTCGCAGGGCAAGGCCATCGACCTGGGCCCCAAGTCGACCTCGTTCAAGGACTGGGCGCGCCGGCTGGGCGGGTACGTGGCCGACGGCCACCTCGACGACGAGGTGGAGTACTGGGCGGGCGTGCTGGACGTACCCGCGCTCCCGGCGAGTCGGACGGCGGACGAGCCGGCGACCGCGGCCGAGCCGGTCACGGTGGAGCTGGACGCCGACGACACCGAGGCGCTGCTGCGCGGAGCGCCCACCGCCTACCGCACCCGGATCAACGACGTGCTGCTCGCGGCTCTCGCGTGGGCGCTGTCGCGCTGGACGGGGCACAGCCGGGTGACGATCGACCTCGAGGGCCACGGCCGGGAGGAGATCGTCGACGACGTCGACCTCTCCCGGACGGTCGGTTGGTTCACCACCCTCTTCCCGGTCGCGCTCGACGTGGCGGGTGCCGACGGGGCCGACTGGCGCGGCCTGGCCAAGTCGGTCCGCCGGCAGTTGCGCGCCATGCCGCGTAACGGGTTCGGCTACGGCGCGCTGCGCTACCTCGGCCGGCCGGAGGTGCGTGACCGGCTGTCCGGCGCCGGTAGGTCGCCGGTGGTGTTCAACTACCTGGGTCAGTGGGACGCCCGCTCCCAGGAGACCTCGGACGGCCTCTACCACGCGGTGCACGGCTCGCTCGGCCGGGACGGCGACCCTGCCGACCGAAGCTTCTACCTGCTGGACATCACGGGTGGGGTCCAGTCCGGCCGGCTCCAGTTCTCCTGCTCGTACGATTCGGGCGGGGTCTCCCGCGCCACGGTCGAGAGCGTGCTCGCCGACTTCACCGAGGCGCTGCGGCGCATCGCCGGCGACTGCCGGGGGGCGCTGTGACGACGACGTCGTTGGCGCGTAACCGCAACTACCGGCTGCTGTGGGGCAGCCAGGCGCTGACCCAGTTCGGCTTCCACGCGTCGGCCATCGCCTTCCCGCTGCTCGTCCTCGCGGTCACCGGCTCGCCCGCGGCGTCCGGCATGGTGCTGGGGACGGTCGCCGCGGCGCAGCTGATGGCCGGGTTGCCGGCGGGGGCGCTGGTGGACCGCTGGGACCGCAAGAAGACCATGCTCGCCTGTGAGGCGGCACAGGCGGTCGCGGCCGGGAGTCTCGTCGCGGCCGTGGTGTGGGGCGCGGTGAGCATCGTCCACCTGCTGGTGGTCGCCGCCGTCATCGGGGTGTGCGCCGCGCTGTTCACCCCCGCGGAGGAGGCCTCCCTGCCGGCGATCGTGCCGACGGACCAGGTCGGGACGGCCGTGGCGATGAACTCGGCCCGGGCCTCGCTCGGCCACCTGTCGGGCACCGCCGCGGGCGGGTTCCTGTTCGCCGTCGGCAGGGCGGTGCCGTTCGCGGTCGATCTCGTGACCCACGTGGCGGCGTTCTGCGCCCTGGCGTTCCTGCGCCTGCCGCCGCGCGCGCCGCGCACCGGGCCGGCCGATCGCCTCGGCCGCGAGGTGGCCGCCGGCCTGCGGTGGGTGTGGCGGCACCCGCACATCCGGGTCACGGCGCTGTGCGCCGTCGTGCTCAACCTGTTCTTCAGCGCCTTCTACCTCGTGGTCATCGTGCTCGCCCGGGGGCGGGGAGTGCCGGCGGGCGAGATCGGCGTGATGGCCGCGATGCTCGGCGTCGGTGGGGTCGTCGGTTCCCTCGTCGCCCCGTACCTGCATCGCGTGCTCAGCCCGTACACGTCGATCGTCACGGTGTTCTGGGCGCTGACGGTGCTTACCCCGCTGGCCGTCTTCGCGCGCGGCGGGTACGCCATGGGCCTGCTGCTCTTCGCCATGGCCCTGCTGCCGCCGACCGCGAACACCACCATCACCACCCAGCAACTGCTGTTGACCCCCGATGCGTTACGTGGCCGGCTCAGCAGCGTGCTCGGCCTGGTCGCCGGGGTCTCGTCGGCGGTCGGCCCGGCGCTGGGTGGGTTCCTGACGGAGTGGGTCGCGCCCACCGGCGCGGTGCTGACGTGCGCCGGCGGTATCGCGGCCGTCACGGTGCTGGCCACGGTCAGCACCACGATACGGACGTTTCCCCGACACGAGGCCGTGGACGAGTCCCCGGTCGCCGTGTGAGTTCGACAATCCCGACCACCGGAACCGGAAGGAGAGCAGGATGGACGACAACGCCAGGTACCAGGTGCTGCGCAACGACGAGGACCAGTACTCGCTCTGGCTCGCCGACGCCGAGGTGCCCGCGGGCTGGCACCAGGTGGGCAAGGAGGGCACGAAGGAGGAGTGCTCGGCGTACGTCGACGAGGTGTGGACCGACATGCGGCCACGCTCGCTGCGCGAACGCATGGACGGTGCGGTCCGGTCGTAGACCGTGGTGGTTGCCCCGTCGCCCGATCCCGGTGGCGGGGCAACCGCGCGAGCGGATCCGGCCATGGCGGCCCACCTTCGAGGGCCATGGCGGCTCACCTTCGAGGAAGGAGACGTTCAGATGCACGACGTCGTCGACGCCCGCGCCGGGCGCACCCCCGAGGCGGCGCGGTGGCTTGCCGGCGACAGTCGGCAGCGCGCGGACGGCGCGCGCGTCCGGCTGTTCTGCTTCGCCCATGCCGGGGGCGGCGCGGCGTTCTTCCGACGGTGGCGGGCCGCGCTCGCGCCCGCCGTGGACGTGCGCCCGGTGCTCCTGCCGGGTCGGGAGTCCCGGCTCGACGAGGCCCCGTACCGGCGGATCGAGCCCCTGCTCGACCCGCTCTGCGCGGCGCTGGAGCCCCACCTGGACCGGCCGTACGCGCTGTTCGGTCACAGCCTGGGATCCGTGATCGCCTACGAGGTCGCCCGCCGGCTGTCGGATGGTGGGCGGCCGGGCCCGGACTGCCTGATCGTTTCCGGGCGGCAGGCGCCCCGGGCGACCTCCACGCGCCGGACCCTGTGGACGCTGCCCGATGACGAGTTCGTGGCCGCGGTCGGCCGGATGGGTGGCACGCCGCCGGAGGTGTTCGAGCACCCTGACCTGCTGACGATGGTCCTTCCGGCGCTGCGCGCGGACTTCGAACTCAGCGAGACCTATCGGCCCTTGCCGGGCGGTCGGCTCACCTGCGCGATCGCGGCGTACCTGGGGGTGGACGACCCGGAGGTCGACCGGGCGGGCCTGCTGCGATGGCATGAGGAAACAACCGGGGAGTTCACGACGAGGCTCTTCGCCGGCGACCATTTCTATCTCGCGGGTGGCCGTCCCGAGGTGCTGAGCGCGGTGCGCGAGGACCTGGACCGGGCACGTCACCCGCGCTGACGCGGGTGCCGTCGGATCCGGCGACGGCGGTAGGCCCGGGGGGTCGGGCCGGGCAGCACCGACCCCCCGGTGGGCGGATGCCGGCGAGGCGCACCGGGCCGCCCTGAACCGTCGTTGCCGAGGAGCAGCGACGGTTCCTCCGCTCCGCGGAGACATCGCGTCGACGGTCAGTGATAGGGAACAATTAGACGGTCATCATGTCAATCAAACGCAGCAAGATTTAAGCGATCGTCTGGAACAGATTCTGTAACAACTGGCCGCGCGACTCCTGCGTCAGGCCCCGGGGACGGCGGTGCCACCGATGGACGGCCACCGGCCCGTTCACGACCGAGGTTGGCTGGTGACGCCGCCGGCGGACCACGTGCCCGGCGCGCTCACGCCGTGCCCGGTGCCGGGCCGGTAGTGC
Source organism: Planosporangium spinosum (assembly GCF_049999945.1). NCBI lineage: Bacteria > Bacillati > Actinomycetota > Actinomycetes > Micromonosporales > Micromonosporaceae > Planosporangium > Planosporangium spinosum. The sequence goes on from NZ_JBLYUB010000038.1 coordinate 23,319, forward strand.
CGCGCACCACCAGGTCCGTGGCGAGTTCGACGTGCCGGGCGTCGAGCTCGTGCCGCTTGAGCAGTCGCAGCAGCAGCGTGACGGCCATGCGGCCGAGCTCCGCCAGCGGCTGCCGTACGGTGGTCAGCATCGGCTGCGTCATCTGGCTGATCTCGAGGTCGTCGAAGCCGGCGATCGACAGGTCGTCGGGCACGCGCAATCCGCGCTCGACCGCCGCGCGCAGCGCCCCGATCGCGATCTTGTCGTTGAAGCCCACCAGCGCCGTGGGCCGGTCCGGCTGGTCGAGCAGCTCGCAGGCGGCGCGGTACCCGTTGTCGAGGCTCGGTTCCACCACGAACCGCAGCAGCTCGGGTGACGGTAGGACGCCGGCATCGGCCAGCGCCGCCACGTATCCGGTCATCCGGGAGTCGGTCACCAGCCACTCCCGCGGGCCCCCGATGATGCCCACCCGGCGGTGACCGAGCTCCACGAGGTGGGTCATCACGCTGCGGGCGCCGGTGACATGGGCCGCGGAGACGGCCACGATGTCCCGGGGCGGCTGCGTGCGCGGGTCCACCACCACGAACGGAAACCCCCGGTCGCGCAGCCGGATCAGGTCGTCCCCGGGTTCCGGCGGCAGGATGAGGATCCCTCCCTCGACGCCGGCCCGGCCCGGCAGGTCCGACAGCACGTCGCTGCGCTGCGCCGCGTTCCCGGCGTTGAGGATGGCCGTCATGCCGTGCAGTTCGACCGTCTCCACGATCGACGAGACGATCCGTCCGAAGTAGTCGTCGAGCAGGTACGGGCAGCGGATGTAGATCGCGTCCCGGTCGGTGCGCGGCCGTGGTGCCTGGTGGCCCAGTCGGCCCGCGGCCTGCAGCACCACCTCACGGGTACGCGGTGCGACGTTGGCCTGTCCGTTGAGGACCCGGGACACCGTCGCGACCGACAGGCCCGTCTCGGCGGCCAGTTCCCGTACCGTTGCACGCTGTCGCACGAGAGCCTCTTCGATGAGATGTGTTTCAGACCCGCTGATCATAGCCGCCGTCCTCCCGTTTTCCGGGACACGTCACTCCACCAGGGACGGAAGGCCGGCTCGTGCGCGCGGTGAGTGAAACTCATGCGCATCGATTGACACGCGGCGCTGTAACGTGTTTCGTATTGGTTACCAGTCAGGGCGCCGGGCAGCCCCGGACTGCAGCAGCGCTGGCACGCGTCCCGTCCTCCCCGACGGCGCGCGGACCCACCCGAGGACGGTCACACCTCCCACCCGTGGCCGGGGTCTGTCCACCACCGCCGCGCCCCGGCCGTACCCGGCCGCCAGAACGGCGCGTCACCCCAAGCACAGGGAGCCCCCATGCCCGAACCAGGTACCCCGCACCGGACGCGTCGACGTCGGCGCCTCCTCCTCGCCGGCATCACCGGCCTCAGCCTCGTGGCCGGTGGCACGGCCACCGTCACCCTCGGCCCGGCCGCCTTCGCCGCCGGTGAGACGGTGAACGTCTATCTGACCACCACCGGTGACAGCGCGGGCCGCACCGTCACCCGCGGGCTGCAGCGGCAGGCTCCCGTCACGTTCGGCGGCAGCGGCGGCAGCGCGAACCAGACGATCACCGTCAACGAGAACGCCACGTACCAGCCCTTCGAGGGCGCGGGCGCGTCGTTCACCGACACCGCGGCGTTCGCCCTCAGGGGAAGCGGCGCGCTGTCGGCCGCCACCCAGAACGACGTGATGACCAAGCTGTTCAGCCCGACCAGCGGCATCGGCGTCAGCGCGCTGCGCAACGTCATCGGATCGTCCGACCTGGCGCAGAACAGCTACTCGTACGACACCACGTGCTGCGACCTGAACGACTTCTCGCTGAGCCGCGACAACGACATCATGGCGTTGACCAAGCAGGCGCGCGGCCTCAACCCGGCCATGTTCGTCATGGCGTCGCCGTGGTCCGCGCCGCCGTGGATGAAGGACAACAACGCCTACAGCCAGGGCTACCTGCAGGCGCAGTACTACGGCACGTACGCGCAGTACTTCGTGAAGTACATCCAGGGCTACCAGGCCCAGGGCGTACCGATCCGGTACGTGACCGAGCAGAACGAGCCCGGCTGCTGTCCCGGCTACCCGTCGATGCAGTGGAACGCCTCGGGGCTGGACTACTTCGCCAAGACGAACCTGCTGCCGGCGCTGCAGAATGCCGGCCTGAGCACCAAACTGCTCATCGGCGACTGGAACTTCGACACCTACGACGCGTGGGTGGCGCCGCTGGTGGGCGACGCCGCGATCCGTAACCACCCGAACTTCGGCGGGATCGCCTGGCACGACTACGGCGGCTCACCCTCCCAGATGACCACCGTCCACAACCAGTACCCGAACGTGAACCAGTACGTCACCGAGCACTCCGGCGGCACCTGGGTCAGCAACCAGCACGCGGAGGACATGGGTGACCTCATCGACTACTTCCGCAACTGGGGTCGGTCCTGGACCAAGTGGAGCCTCGCCGTCGACCAGAACATGGGTCCGCACAACGGCGGCTGTGGCACCTGCACCGGGCTGGTCACCGTGCACCGCGGCGACAGTCGCTCGGGCCAGGTCGACTACACGATCGAGTACTACACGATGGGCCACCTGACCACGTTCGTGCGGCCCGGCGCGGTCCGCATCGACTCGACCGCCAACGGTACCGTCCCGAACGTCGCCTTCCGCAACTCCGACGGCTCCAAGGCGCTCATCGCCTACAACACCAGCGGCAGCACCCAGTCGATCAAGGTCAACTGGGGCGGCCAGTCCTTCACGTACAGCCTGCCGACCAGGACGTCGGCGACCTTCACCTGGAGCGGGACGCAGTCGGGGTCGCCCGCCGCGACCGGTGCCATCGTCAGCCGGGCCAACGGCAAGTGCCTCGACGTCACCGACGGCTCCACCGCCGACGGCACGTGGCCGCAGATGTGGACCTGCTACCCGGGGCCCAACCAGACCTGGCAGCGCACCGCCGACGGCGCGGTACAGGCCCTGGGCAAGTGCCTGGACGTCGCGGGCAACGCCACCACGGACGGCGCCACGGTGCACCTGTGGACCTGCTACGCCGGTCTGGCCAGCCAGCGGTGGCAGTACACCGCGGGCGGTGACCTGGTCAACGTGGCGGCGAACAAGTGCCTCGACATCAAGGACAACAACCTCGCCGACGGCGCGAAGCTGCAGCTGTGGACGTGCACCGGCGGCGACAACCAGAAGTGGAACGTGCCGGCGTGATCCGCTGAGACGGGCCCGGCGGGGTGTCCCTCCCGCCGGGCCCGTCTCCCTCACCCCTCCGGAACGACGACGAACGGCGCACACCAGCGCCCGACCACGGCTGATCTGCTGACAGCAGATTCGCTTGGCCGGCGGCTGGTCCCGGTCCGATGGTGGATGGCAGGAGGCCGAGTCTGAAGCCGAGGAGAGGCCATGCAACTTGCCGCAGGTTTGACCGCGCTGAGCGCGGGGACGCTCGATGACCAGGTGGCCGCTCGGCTGCTGCATCAGCGCATCATCGTGCTCGGCGCGGAGGTGGATGATCAGGTCGCCAACCGGCTGTGCGGCCAGTTGCTCCTGCTGTCGGCGGAGGACCCGCGCGGAGACATAAGCCTGTACATCAACTCGCCGGGTGGCTCCGTCAGCGCGGGGCTGGCCATCTACGACACGATGCGCCTCATCCCCAACGACGTGAGCACGCTGGCGATGGGGTTGGCCGGCAGCATGGCCCAGTTCCTGCTGTCGGCGGGAACGGCCGGCAAGCGGTTCAGCCTGCCGCACGCGCAGATCCTGATGCACCAGGGCTCGGCCGGATTCGGTGGCACGGCGGCCGACGTCGAGATCTACGCGCAACAGCTCGAGCGGGTCGGCGCCATGGTCCTGGGGCTGATCTCCGAACACACGGGGCAGCCGCTGGAGACGGTCGAGCGGGACAGCCGGCGTGACCGCTGGTTCACCGCGGCGGAGGCTCGCACGTACGGCCTGATCGACCACATCCTCGATCAGGTGGCCGACGTGCGTCCGGCGACGGCGCGGGGCGCGATGGGGGTGCGCGCATGAGCACCTACACGATCCCCACCGTGGTGGAGAGGACACCGAGCGGTGAGCGGGCCTACGACATCTACTCGCGACTGCTCTCCGAACGGATCATATTCATCGGCACGGAGATCGACGACGGCGTCGCCAACGTGGTGATCGCACAACTGATTCACCTGGAATCGGCGAGCGAGCAGGAGATCGGGCTGTACATCAACTCTCCGGGCGGCTCGTTCAGTGCACTCACCGCGATCTACGACACGATGCACTTCGCGCGGTGCGACATCGCCACCATCTGCGTCGGGCAGGCCGCTTCCGCGGCCGCGGTCCTGCTCGCGGCGGGTACCCCGGGCAAGCGCTCGGTGCTGCGGCACGCGAAGGTCACGCTGCATCAGCCGTCCGCACAGGCCCGCGGCACGCTGCCGGACCTGGCGGTGCAGGCCAAGGAGGTGGTCAAAGTCCGCGCCGAAATCGACGAGATTCTCAGCCGGCACACCGGCCACCCGATCGACAAGATCCGGATGGACACCGACCGGAGCTTGACCCTGTCCGCCCAGGAGGCCGTCGCGTACGGTCTCGCCGACCGGGTCATCGCCGACCGCAGGGCGCGCCCGGCGCCGCTGGCGCAGGCGAGCTGATCAAGCGGCCAGCAGGACGACATCGCCCGAGCGCCGGGCCGAGGGTGCGATGTCGTGACGCCCAGGCGCGGCTGTCAACCGCACGACCGGGGCGTGGTCGTTGACGAGATCACGCCCCACCTCGGCCAGCAGGTCGGACAACTCGATGCGCAGCGCGTCACACACGGCGGCCAGGATCTCGGAACTGGCCTCCTTGCGACCGCGTTCCACTTCGGACAGATAGGGGACCGAGACGCGCGCGTCCCGCGCGACGTCGGCCAGCGTGCGGCGCTGCTCCAGTCGGTGGCGGCGCAGGACGTTCCCGACCAGGGTGCGCAGCAGCGGTCGCGGTGGCCGCCGACGCCCGCCGCGGCCGATGTACGCCATGCCCGACATCCCGTCACCATACTCAGCGACGTCGGGCGGCCCTAACCTCGACGGCGGTCATTTCGCCGGCAGCGTAAGCGCGGCAGCGGGACCCGGGCGGCCGTGCGGGCCTCCGGGAACCGGGGGTCCACCACGGCACCCGCACGCCGTGTCTCGGGTCGACGTGCGGGTGCCGCGGTCGCCGGTCAGGCGGTGGTGCAGGTGGTTCCGTTGAGGTTGAAGGCCGTCGGCGACGGGTTGGCGCCGCCGTGGGTGCCCTGAAGCACGAACGAGACGCTGCCGTTCGCCGGGATCGAACCGTTGTAGCCGGCGTCGGCGGCGGTCACCGTGTTGCCGCTCTGCTTCACGGTGGACGTCCACGCCTTGGTGATCTTCTGGTCGCCGGCGAACGGGAACGCCAGCTTCCAGCCGTGAATGGTGCTCCTGGTCGTGTTGGTGATGGAGACGGTGGTGGTGAAGCCGTCGGTCCAGGACGTGGGCGCGTACGACACCGTGCAGCTCTGCGGCGCGGGCGGCTTCGCCCCGCCGCCGACACCGTTGACGCTGGCGGCGAACGAGGTGATGGCGAGGCCGGTGCCGCCCTGCCACGGCTCGAAGCCGGCCTGGATGCTGGTCAGGTACCAGGCGTCGGTGACCTTGCTGCGCTTCTTGATGTCGTTGACGAAGTCCAGGACGCTGAAGTTCAGGCTCGTGACCGGCGACGACGCGACGTACGAGACGACGTCGTTCATGCCGTTGTTGCCGATCCAGACGTCCCAGCTGCGGCCGCCGAGGGTCACGGTGCCGGTCTTGGTGCCGACCGGCTGGGGTCCGCCCTGGTGGTTGAGCCAGATCATGAGCTCCTGCTGGTTCACGCCGTCTTCCTTGGGCGCCGGGTCCAGCCAGATGTCGTACGCCACGTCGTAGGCGCCGCTGGTGGGGTGCGTGTAGCTGATGCTGCTCGTCGCACTCTTGACCTTGCTGACCTGCATCGGCAGGTTGGTGCCGTTCGAGCAGTTGGTGTAGTGGCAGCCGTAGTAGACGGCCGGGTATGAGGCAGGCGCGCCGTCGGTGCGCTTGCCGTGGTCCGCGGCGACCGTGAAGCCCTTGTCCGTCACGTGGATGCACTGGGCGCTGTCGGCGCCCCAGACGTTGTTCATGACGACGTACTGATCTTGAATGGTCGTCGTCTCGGTCTTGTCGCAGATCCTGGTGTCGACGTGCGTGGTGCTGCCGATGGCGTCGACCGGGGCGCCTCCGACGGCGGCGGCCGGGTTGCCGGCGGCGGTGACGACCGAGTTGTCGCGGACGGCGGCCGGGTGGCCGTCGACGGCGACAGCGGCGGTGACGGCGGCCGAGGCCGCGATTGCCAGGCCAGCGGCCATCAGGCCGCGGCGGCGGGATAGACGTGCCACGGTGCTCCTTGGTGCGAGGGGCAGGGTGCGGTTGGGAGCGCTCCCGGGAGCTGGCACGTTAGCATGTTCGCGCAGTGACGCCGCAGCTACCGAAGCGTTGACCGTCCTGGTCAACGCTGTCGGGGTGGCTGGCCTATTCCGCCCCGGCGGCTCGGTGGGGGTGTGACGGGCGGGACACGGCCGCCGATCGTCGCGCCGTGCGCGTCAGCCGTGGACGTGCGGAAGCACGCTGCTGCCGTAGAAATCGATCACCCGTTGCTGGTCGGCCTGCCCGGAGTGCACGAACGGGGTGCCACCCAGAGCGATGATCTTCTGCAGGGCGCGGATGTGCACCGCGGGATCGTCGCCAACCGTCCATTGGGCGTAGACCTCGGGCAGCGGCACCCGCTGTTCGGCGAGGGACTGGATGACCACCGGATCGGGCTGGTAGACCTGGTCCGGAGACTGGTCGGCGGTGAACCGCCACCGCTCGGCGGCATAGGTGGCCTCGTCCTGGCCGCCGACCACGACGAAGTGCTCCACGTAGATCGGCATGCTCACCGGATCCTTGCCGACGGACAGGGCGCCGGCGGCGAAGGCCACGCGCACCGCCGGGTCGGTGAAGTCGCGTTCCTGGGCGATCCAGCCGTCGCCGAGTTGGCCGGCGAGGTACGCGCTCCGCGGTCCCGCGGCGGCGACGTAGATGGGGACCGGCTCGCGCGGCAGATCGTAGAGCTTGAACTGGTCGGTCTGGTAGAAACGGCCGCGGAAGGTGGTCCGCTTGCCGGTCCACAGGGTACGGATGAGCTGGATGGCCTCGGCCAGCCGGTCGTGGCGTTCGGGGTAACGGCCGAATCGGCCCGTGGCCGCCAGTTCGTTGACCCCCTCCCCGCTGCCCACGCCGAGAAACACCCGCCCCGGCGACAGGACACCCAGCGACGCGAAGGCCTGGGCCACCTGGCTGGGGTCGTGCCGGTACGACGGGCAGGTGACGCCGGTGCCCAGCCACAGCTGCGAGGTGTGATCGCCGATCAGGGCGAGCGTCAACCAGGGGAACATGGCGTGGCCCTGGTTGTCCTGCCACGGCTGCGAGTGATCGCTGGTCCACACGTGACTGAAGCCCGCCTGCTCGGCGCAGACCGCATGGCACACCAGGGCAGGTGTGGGGAACTGCTCGTGCGCCAGGACGTATCCGACGGCGGCCTGCGGTTGCGGTGGCTCCGTACCCTGTGCCCGGCCCGGCTGTGGCGTGAGGGCACCGGCTCCCAGCGCTGCTCCGCCGAGGGCCGCCGCACCGCCTGCGGCCAGCGCTCCCAACCGACGCCGGGACAGGCCGGCGGGCGCATGGTGCTGGTCGTCGCTTGGTGATCTCTGAATCATCGCAATGCTTCCCGTGCCGGTGCGGATGGAATACCGGCCGCGGCAGCGGGGAGCCGGACGAGCGTGGCGTGCGCTGCGCGGCAGCCGGTGGCGAGGACGGGCTGCCCGGTCGGCTGCGGGGCCCCGGGGTCACTCGTACCACCGGGGCAGCCAGGCGTAGCCGGATACTCGCCGGATAGTAGTGCTACTTTCACCGTACGTTGCCGCCGTGCTCGGGCTGCCGCCACCCCTGACGACGCCACCGGCCATGTACGGCGGTTTCGCGGTTACCATCACCGCCACGTTTCCAGGAGGTCCGAAAAGTCATGAGCGATGTCGCCGAACTGGGTGCCGCGAAGTACGTGTCGGTGACGACGTTCCGTAAAGACGGACGTCCCGTGCCCACCCCGGTCTGGGCCGTGCCGGACGGCGACGGGATCGCCGTCTGGACCCCGGTCGACAGCGGCAAGGTCAAGCGGATCCGCCGTGACGGCCGGGTGACGGTGGCGCCGTGTGACTTCCGCGGCAACGCCACCGGCGATCCCGTCGAGGCCCGCGCCCGCATCGGCGAGCGCGTCGACACCGACCGCGTGCGGCGTGCTCTCGGTCGCAAGTACGGTCTGGTGGGCCGGCTGACGGTGTGGGGGAGCAAGCTGCGCCGCGGCGCGGACGGTACGGTCGCCGTCCTGATCTCGCCCGCGCGGTGACGGAACGACCGGCCGCCGGTCGCGGGCGGTGGGCGCCGCGCCGTTCGCCGGCGTGATTACCGGCCGCCGGTCCGGGAAGGACTCCCCGACGGGATCCCGCGACCGGGAGGAAGGTCATGGACGGCGGACGGCCGGCGGAGATCGAGATCGGTGTCACCGGGCCGTTCACCGGCACCCCGGCTCACCTCGGCCGGGAGATGCGGCAGGCCGCGCAACTGGCGGTCGACGAGGTCAATGCCGCCGGCGGCGTGCACGGCAACCCGGTTGTCGCGGTCACCGCCGACGACCGGGGCCGTCCGGAGGCCGGCGCCGAGGTCGCCCGCGCGTTCCGCGCCCGTGCCGCCCTGCTCGGCGTCGTCGGCCCGGACAACAGCAACGTCGCTCTGGACACGGCGCCGATCTACCGGGACGCGGACCTCGCCATGGTCCATCCCATCGTGTCCCACCCCGCGCTGACCGAGCGGAGGATGTCCAACGTGTTCCGTTTGACCAACCGCGACGACGTCACGGCCCGGGCCATCGCGTCGTACCTGCGCCGCGAGCGGGGCAAGAGCCACTGCGCGGTGGTCGAGACCGCGACGACGTACGGACGCAGCATGGCGGCCGAGTTCGTCCGGGCGTTCACCGCTCTCGGCGGCGAGGTGCGGCAGCGGTACACCGTCGAGGAGGGCGACACGGACTTCGCGCCGCTGGTCCGGCGGCTACCCGCCGAACTCGACCTGGTCTTCTACGGCGGCAGTTTCGAGGGGGCCGGCATCGTCACCGCCATGCGAAGCGCGGGACTGTCCCAGTTGTTCGCCACCGGCGACGGGTGCTGGGACCGGGCCGCCTTCCTCGAACCGGCCGGCCGCGCGGCGGCGCAGGGAGAAGGGGCACTCGTCCTCGCGGCGTCACCGGCGACGGGCCACGTACCCGGTTCGGCCGAGTTCGCCCACCACTACGAGCGCCGCTTCGGGCCGATCGGCAACTACGCGGTCAACTCGTACGACGCGGCCAGGCTGCTGCTGGCCGCTGTCGCGGCGGTGACGCGGGACGCCGGTGGTGTCCCGGACCGGCGCCGGACGCTGGAGGCGGTACGGGCCATCGAATTCCGCGGTATCGCGTATCCGGAGCCGACCCGATGGGACGCCGCCGGCGACAACCTCGCCACCGGCACCTTCCTCAATACCGTGGTCGACGGTCGGTTCCAGCAGGTCGCCGCCGTTCCCCGGCAGGACCGCGTCGAGCCGGCCGGGGACAACCGGGCGTAACGTCCGGGCCGCTCACCCGCGCGCGACACCGCCCGCGGTCCGGGTGCTCTGCTTCGGTGGGCGTGGTTGTCGGCTGGCGAGCGCCGTCTTCACGGACACCGTCAGGTAAAGCCCGTTGACCACCAGGCCGGCGAGCACGCGACCGGGATCGAACACTCCTCCGTTGGCGGTGGCTGCCGCGACATTGCTCAGAACCAGCAGTACGCCCAGGCCGGACCAGCACGCGCCGATGACCGCGACGACGAACAGCATCGTGGGCCGGCCCTGGTCGGCACGGCGCCGGCCTTTGACGGTGCACACCAGCAGCGGCACCGTCTGTGCGGCGAGGATGACCCCGCAGACCGTCAGGATACCGCCGATCAGCACCACCCAGCGGGCGTCGGAGGTCGAGGAGCCCCGTGCGGCAGCCAGCATGACCAGGCCCGCGGCGAGCAGGAGGCTGGCAGCGACGATACCGAGAATCTGTATGGTCAGCAGGAAGGTCGACCACGGCCGGTGCTTGACCGCCGGAGGCGCCGGCACACCCGAGGGCCATCCGCCCGGCTGAGCGGCCGCGGACCCATGCGCGGTCGCGGCGTCCGAGTCGACCGGCGCCGCGTGCGGGGCTGCCACGTAGGGCTGCTGGTGCCCGTACGGGTCCGGGGGACCGTAGCCGGGGGTTGCGCTGCCGGCCGGGTCGAGGTGGAAGCCGTGGTCCGGCTGCTGGTTGTGCGCGTCGTCGTGCACGCTGCTCCTGTTCGGTCGCGATGGTTGCTGCTGTGGAAACTGCGTCGGCGGTGATCGCGTGGACACCGGACCGTATCCGGCGCTGGCGGCCCATCGCACGAACGTATCCGGGCCGACGGGTTCCAGCCTCGGATCGCGACGTGTCACTGGAGTATCAGCGGTGCGGGGCTCTGCAGGCACCTGCCTCCCCGCTCCCGGCCTGCCACCTTCCCCGTCCCGGCCGCTCACCTGCCGTCCGAAAAAAGGTTCGGCGGCCCTGTCGATTTCCGGTCGGCCCCGTTCGACGTTCAGGTGAAGGGCCCGCACCGGGCGGGCCGCACGGACCGGGTACCGACCCGCACACGACGAGGAGCGCCGCCATGACCGATACGACCGCCACCACCGTCTCCGCCGCCCGCGCCGAGCGCCGCACGCGCCGGCTCGTCCGGGCCGCCTCGGTCGTCGGTGCCGCGTGCGTCACGAGCGTGATCTTCGCGATCGGCAAGGCCGCGGGCACCGAATTCACGATCACCGACCCGGGCGACAACGCCGTACCGCACACCTTCGTCCTGCCGGAGATCGCGATCATCACGCTGATCATCGGCCTCGCCGGCTGGGCGGCGCTCGCCGTCCTCGAGCGGTTCACCTCGCGGGCCCGTATCGTCTGGAGCATTCTGGCCGCCGCGGTCGTGCTGCTCTCGCTCCCGCCGATCTGGATCGAGCGGGCCACCACCGACACGCGGGTGCTGCTGGCCGTCATCCACGTCGCTGTCGGGGTGGCGCTGATCCCGATGGTGCGGGTCTCCGCCCGTCGCGGCTGAGCCCGCCGATCACCACGCCGCCCCACCCGCTCACGACGGAGCGACAGCCGTCGTAACGACGAAACTCGACATCACCGAACAGCGATCGAAAGGACACGGCAGATGAGAAAACTGATGGTGACCACGTTCCTGACCCTCGACGGGGTCATGCAGGCCCCGGGCGGACCCGACGAGGACAGCGCCGGCTTCGCGCACGGTGGCTGGTCGGTGAACTACTGGGACGAGACGATGGGCCAGGTCATGGCCGAGGCGACGAGCAGGCCGTTCGCGATGGTGCTCGGACGTAGGACCTACGACATCATGGCCGCGTACTGGCCGCACGCCGACGAGGACGGCGCCGACGTGCTCAACAACGCCACCAAGTACGTCGCGTCGCGCGGTCGTCCCACGCTGGAGTGGAACAACTCGGTCCTGATCGAGGGCGACGCGGCCGACGGCGTCGCGGCATTGAAGAAGGAAGACGGGCCGGAGCTACAGGTGCACGGCAGCGGAAACCTGGTCCAGACGCTGCTGCGCCACAACCTCGTCGACCGGTACCGCCTGTGGATCTTCCCCGTCGTCGTCGGCTCGGGCAAGCGGCTGTTCGCGGATGGCACCGTCCCCGCCGGTCTGAAGCTGGTCGACAGCAAGGTCTCCACCACCGGAGTCGTGATCGGTACGTACGAGCCGGCGGGCGAGATCCCCATCGGTTCGTTCGCGGTGGGCTGACCGGCCGCACCGGGAATCACCCAGCCTGGTGCCGTCGGGCGATCCGCTGGCGAAAGCGTGGGTCACAACGGGCCGGTCCGAAGGTTCGGGCCGGCCCGCATCGTCGATGACGACAACGGGCCGGTCCGGTCACCCCGTCGCGCAGCGCGCCGCCGACGTCGGAGTGCGGACGCTTCAGCACGGCCAACGGGGAGCGTCCAGGTCGAGGTTCTTGCGCATGGAGCTGAACCGCAACGCCCTGGCCTGGGCGCAGAACCGGGCGTTGTCGAGCCCGTACTCGACATGGAACACGGCCTTGCCGGCGCGGATGAACGGCGTGAGCTTGTCGCACTCGCCGTACCTGGCGCACTCCTCGTTGACGGCGAAGTCGAAGTCACCGACCAGCTGGGGCACCTGGTCCAGGTCGTTCTTCAGCCCGATCGACAGCCCGCGCTGGTGGGCGAGGTCGGCGAGCATCCGGTTGTAGGCGAGCTGGTCGCCCGCCGAGAGCGGGAAGCCGGTGTCGTTCGTGTAGCCGTCGACCAGGTCGGCCTCGACGGCGTCGAAGCCCGATCCCCGGCAGAGGTCGAACCGCGCGGCCATGATCGGGCGCAGGACGTCGAGCCGGCGGATGTCCAGGGAACGCTCGCCCTTCCAGCCGTTGGGCTTGCCGAGGACCCGTGGTGGGAACGCGTGGTAGTCCGGGCGGAAGGTCTCGGCGGCGCCGGCGTTGACGTAGCAGATCACCTTGCGCCCCTTCGCGTGCAGGGACCGTACGACGTCGGGGCCGTTCTCGACGCCGTCGATGTCGTACACCGGCACGTCGACGCCGGTGTCCACCGGCGTGGTGAGCTGCCACTGCCAGGGTGTACCCGGTGCCGGGACCCACCGGCGGGCACCGGGCGGCGGTACCGACGCCGTCGACGGCGGCGTGGCCGTGCCCGGCGCGGCGCCGGTCGACGTGGCGGAACCGTGCGGGGACGGGCCCTCCGGGACCGGCGGAGGGGGCGTGCCGCCGCCGGTACAGGCGGACAGCAGCGCCGCGCAGACGGCCGGGAGCGTCAGGCGCCGCACGAGCGTCGGCGTCATCGGTCGGTGGCCCGTCATCGGTCGGTGTTCCCCGCGTCGACCGGGTCGCCGGGGAGCCGGTCCCACGGATTCCCGCCGCCCTGGTTGGTGGCGTAGACGCCGCCGGCGTTGCGCTTGCCGGCCAGGTCCAGCGCGTCGCCGAGGTGCGCGTGCGGCACGGAGTGCACGAGGTGGAAGAACCTGTGCGCGGCGCTCGCCCGTACCCAGTGGGGAACGGCGGCGTCGAGGTAGGCGTGCCACGGGCCTTCGAACGTACCGAGCAGGTCCGCGTGCTCGGCGTAGGCCGGCACCGGCTGCGCGCCGTGGTTGAACGCCACCACGCCGGCGCCGTGCCGCCGCACCGACTCGGCGAGCGCGCGGTACCGGGCGACGTGCTCGGCACCGACGGAGACGCGGTCGAAGAACACGCCGTCGACGCCGTACCAGCTCTGGTAGCGCTCGAGGTCGGCCAGGGCCGCGCCGGGCGGGCGGCGGCCGTAGTCGGTGTCGACGTAACCCGCGACCGTGACGCGTGCGTCCCGGATCCGCGCGAGCACCGGTCCGAATGCCTCGTCGCGGCGTTCCCCGGGGCCACTGGCCAGGTTGAGCACGACCAGCCGTACCCGCCGGGCCAGGGTGACCAGCCGGTCCCAGTCGCCGGCCCGCACCGCGGGGTGGAAGTAGGCGGGTACGACGAGCAGCGGGCGGGCCGCCGCGGAGCGATGGGGGTTCATGTAACGCTCTTCCACAGGTCGTCCAGTGACGTGGTCAGGTCCCGGCGCGGCTGCCAGCCCAGCGCCGTGCGGATGGCGGTGATGTCGGCCTGTTGCCACGGTACGGTCGCCGAGCGCGGCGACCCCGCGGCGTCGGAGTGCACGGCCCCGGTGAACCCGGTGATCGCGACCAGGCCGTCGACGAGGGTACGGACCGGCACCGCGGTGCCGCTGCCGACGTTGAGCACCGGATGGTCGAGGACGGGGGCGGTCAGCGCGGCGTGCACGGCATCGGCGACGTCGCGGGCGTCGACGAAGTCGCGTACCGCGTCCAGCGGCCCGAGCCGTACCGCGTCGTGCGCGGCGAGCGCCCGGGCCAGTTCGGCGGCGACCCGCCCGGGCAGGCCGCTCGCCGGACAGCCCGGGCCGACCGGGTTGAACACCCGCAGGACCACCGCGTCGAGGCCGCAGGTGCGGGCCAGTTGGACGAGGCGGGTACCGGCCAGCTTGGTGGCCCCGTACACGCCGACCGGCCGGGTGGGTGTCCGCTCGTGGACGGGTACCCCGGGCTCGACCGCACCGTACTCGGCCGCTGAGCCCAGGTGCACCAGTCGCGGGGCCAGCCCGGCCCGCACCAGCCCTTCGAGCAGGGCGGCCGGGCCGACCACGTTCGCGGCGGTCAACCGCGCCGGGTCGCCGCCGACCGCCCCGGCGCAGTTCACCACCGCGTCGGGAGTCACCTTGACCACCTGCTCGGCGATCCGTGCCGCCCCGTCCGCCGAGACGTCGAGCCGGACGTACCCGGTGTGCCCGGGCCGGGGCGTGCGGCCGGCGGCGACGACCTCCCACCCGGCCGCCGCCAGCCGCCGCCCGATGTGCCTGCCGAGGAAACCGTGCCGACCGATCACGAGTACGCGCATCCTCGTCGCCTCCCTGCGTGGTGTGCGGTGCCTGGCGATCGCCGCCCCGCCAGGCGTCGCGGGCCCGGCTGCCCCCGGCGCCTACGCGCCCTTGAGGAGCCGCGGTTTGATCTCGTCGAATTCGGCGTTGGCACGGTCGTAGTCGTCGGGCCGGCCGATGTCGAGCCAGTACCCGTCGAACGCGTACTCGCCGGGTGGGTCGTCGCCGGCGATCAGATCGAGGACGAGCTCGTCGAAGCCGAGCGGCGTCCCGGGCGCGTACCCGCGCAGTGTCCGCTTGGAGAGCCCGTAGACCCCCATGCTGACCCGGTAGTCGATGGTGGGCTTCTCGGTGAACTCCACGACCCGGCTCCCGCTCGTGGTGAGCACCCCAAAATCGATCTTCACCCGGCGGGCGTAGGTCGCCACGGTCAGCGGCGCGCCGGACGCGCGGTGGCCGCTCAGCAGGTCGGCGTAGTCGAGGTCGGTCAGTACGTCGCCGTTCATGACCAGGAAGTCGTCGGGCAAGCGGTCGAGGATCTGCAGGACGGGGCCGATGGTGCCGAGCGGGTTGTCCTCGTCGGCGTAGTCGACCGCCAGGTGCCAGCGGCTGCCGTCGCCCACGTAGGACCGGATCAGGTGACCGAGGTACCCGATCGCCAGGGTCACCGTCTCGAAACCGCGCTGCGAGAGTTGGGTCAGGACGATGTCGAGGATCGAGAACTCGTCGCCGATCGGCACGAGCGGCTTCGGCAGCCGCGTGGTGTACGGCCGGAGCCGGACTCCCTTTCCGCCGGCCAGGATGATCGCATGCATTGCCCCTCCGAGGTTCACCGGTTGTACTCGTGCGGTTTGTAGTGGGCGAGGTTGGCCGGGTCCGAGAACCACTCGATGGTCGTGCGCAGGCCCTCGTCCCGGGTGCGGGTCGGCTGCCACCCGGTGCGTTCGTGCAGCCGGGACGCGTCGGCGATCAGCCGCATGACCTCGGAGTCCTTGGGGCGGATCCGTTGCGGGTCCGCGACGATCTCCGCGTCCGCGCCCATCAGCCGGATGATGTCCGCGGCGAGTTGGCCGATCGACACCTCGACGCCGGTCCCCGCGTTGAACAGCCCGCCGACCACCGCGGACGCCGGTGCGGTCCCCACCGCCACGAACGCCTCGGCCGTGTCCGCGACGTAGAGGAAGTCGCGGGTCGGGTCGAGCGCGCCGAGGTGGATCTCACGCCGGCCCGCGGCCACCTGGCTGACGACCGTCGGGATCACCGCCCGCGCGGACTGCCGGGGGCCGAAGGTGTTGAAGGGGCGCAACGTGACCGCGGGTACGCCGAAGCTGAGGTGGTAGGACTCGACGAGCTTGTCGGCGGCCAGCTTCGAGGCGGCGTAGGGCGACTGGGCCTGCAACGGGTGCGTCTCGTCGATCGGCACCGTCCGCGCCGTGCCGTAGGTCTCGCTCGTGGACGTGTGCACCAGCCGCGGTGTCCCGCAGGCACGTACCGCGTCGAGCACGTTGAGCGTGCCGATCACATTGGTGTCCACGTAGGACCGCACCGCGCGGTAGGAGTGGGGGATCGCGATGAGCGCGGCCAGGTGGTAGACGACCGCGGCACCGTCGACGAGCTCACGGGCGGAGGCCGGGTCCCGGACGTCGCCGAGCACCACCTCGACCCGGTCGCGCACGTCGACCGGCAGCGAGTCCAGCCAACCCCACGAGCCGAACGAGTTGTACAGCGCCATCGCCCGTACCCGGTGTCCGCGCCGCACCAGCGCCTCCACCAGGTGCGAGCCGATGAAACCGTCGGCTCCGGTCACCGATACCAGGTCCGTCATGAATGTGTCCTGCCCTTCGTCGTGTGAGATCCGTGGAGAGAGGGGCCGGTGGCTACCCGTGCCGGGTTGCTCCGGCGAGGACGCTGCCCGCGTACCCGAGCAGCAGCACGGCCAGCGCGGCACACGTCACCAGCTGGGCCGGCGCCGGGTCCATCCGTGCCAGGGCCGTCAGCGCGGCTTCGACTCCGAGCCCCGCCGCGCAGGCCAGGGGAGGCACCAGGGTGCCGCGGAACGATTGCAGCAGCAGCGCGACGAACAGCGCACCGCCGAGTGCGAGGTACGCGCCGCACTCGATCAGGGCCACCCACGGGGTACGCCACTGGTCGCTGGCCGCGACGGCGCCCGCCACGACGGCGAGCAGCACCGCGGTCGCCGCCAGGTACCGGGCCGTCGCGGCCAGCAGCGCCCGTCGCGCACCGGCCGCGAACTCCCACGGGTCGCGCGTGGTGCGCAGCAGCCGGTAGGTCCGCCGCCGGTACCGGTAGAGGCTCCACTCGGCGGCACCCATGCTCAGCGACAGCGGCGTTGCCAGCAGTGGCGCCAGGTGGGAGAGCTGCCCGGTCAGGTGTGACGCCACGACAAGGTAGGTGAGCAGCCCGGCGGCGGCCAGACCGAACAGCACGTGCGGGAGCGCCGCCCGCAGCTCGTGCCCCGCTGGAACCCGGCCGCCCACCGGACCGGGCCGGGCGGTGCAGGCGGCGGCGCAGCCGAGCGTCGCGGCGATCGTCG
Source organism: Planosporangium spinosum (assembly GCF_049999945.1). Lineage (NCBI taxonomy): Bacteria > Bacillati > Actinomycetota > Actinomycetes > Micromonosporales > Micromonosporaceae > Planosporangium > Planosporangium spinosum. The sequence continues at coordinate 40,481 of NZ_JBLYUB010000038.1, forward strand.
CACCCAACGTCCACCACACGGGGTGCGCGAACCAGGCCGGCCGGCCCAGCACCAGGAACCCGGCACTGCCCAGGACGCCGGGCGCCAGGCAGAGCAGGAGCCAGCGGTGTTTCCCGCGCACCAGCAGCACGGTCGCGGCGATCAGGTACGTGCCCTGACCACCCGCGAACAGCAGCGCGGCGAACGGTACCGGTACCAGCGACGTGCTGGCCGCCAGTACCCCCCACAGCACGGCCAGCGCGACACCCGCCCCGGCGCGCAGTATCCACCGCGAGCCGCCCGGGTCGAGCCGTCCCGCACGGGCGTGGCCGAGGTAGGCCAGCCCCTGGCTCAGCGCCCAGGACGCGAGCGTCGCCACGAGGAAGCCGACGAGCGCGGCGCGCCCCGCCAGCAGCGGTGCGGCCACCGGAAAGCACACCGCGGGCACCGCGTAGAGCAGGCCGTTCACGACGTGTTCGGCCGGCTTCACCTGCCATGGTTCGGGTGCCTCCGGCGGCTCCGCGGGCCGGCGCGGCACCCGGCGGTAGAGGTCCTCGGCGAGGGCGAACACGTCCGGGAAGCCGTACCGGGTGCGCACCGCCTGGTCGCTGAGCCCGTCCGCCTCCAGGGCGGCGGCGACCTCCAGCGCGTCGACGGCCGACTCGCACACCGCGGTCATCCGGCGGCGTAGCTCCGCCACGCCGCCCGGGTCACCTGGCGGCGCCGTCGGCGGGGGAGGAGCATCGGCGTACCGCCTGCTGGCGGCCGACAGGTAGACCGTACCCGCGCTCATCGCGTGTGCACCCCCAGCGCCATCTCCAGCGTCTCCGGTCCGGGGTCCGGCTCGTCGGGGTAGGTAGCCAGCAGCCGCCGGCCCGCGGCGAGCGAACAGTAGATCTCGTCGTACGTGCCGGTCGCCCGATCAACCGTGAAGTACTCCAGGACCCGCGCCCTGGCCTGTGCGCCGAGCCGCCGTCGCCGCTCGCCGTCGCGCAGCAGCTCCACGCAGGCCCGGGCGATCGCGTGCGGGTCGCGGGGCGGCACGACCACCCCGGTCTCCGCGACCGCCTCCGCCACCCCGCCGACATCGGTGGCCACGCAGACCCGCCCGCTGGTCATCGCCTCGATGACGGTGTAGGGGAAGCCCTCGGAGATGCTGCACAGCACGACCACGTGACCCGCGGCGTAGGCGTCGCGGATCTCGGGGACCCGGCCCTCGAACGTCGCGACCTCGCCGACTCCGAGCTCGTCGGCCAGCAGCTTGCAGCGTTCCAGGTAGTCTTCCCGGCCCTTCGGGGTGCCGCCGAACATCCGCAGCCGGGCCTGCGGGATCTCCTGATGGATCAGGGCGAACGCGCGGATCAGGGTCTCCAGGTCCTTGATCGGGTCGACCCGGCCGGCCCAGCTCACCGTGGGCACGTCCGGCTCCCGGTCCACCGGGGGGAACTCGGCCGGGTCGACCCCGTTGTAGATGGTGCGGATGAGCGCCGGGTCGGCGCCGAGCCGCTCCTCCCACCGTCTGTTGTAGACGTTTCCGGGGGCGATCGTGTCGGCCTCGGCGTAGGCGAGCGCGCACAGGCCGCGCAGAAACGACAGGTGCAGCGCCTTGACCGGCCAGCGGTACGGCGCGCCCTGGAATTCGAGATAGCGCTCACGCAGGTAGATGCCGTGCTCGGTGAGGAGGAGCGGGGTGCCGTACGCCCACTTGGCGGCGAGCGCCGGCAACACCGCGAGTCCGTTGGCCACGCAGTGCGAGACGTCGGCCCGTACCGGTGCCGCGGACAGCGGGCTCAGCGAGGCCTCCAGCAACTGGAGCGCGGTCAGCGCGTCGTGCAGGGTCGGCGCGGGGTCCCCGCCGGCCGGCCAGCCGGCCCGCCACGCGTCGGTGAGGAGGTGAACCGCCTGTTCGCTGCGGAAGCTGGCGCGGAGATCCGCTCGCTGGGCGTAGTCGAACAGGTGGCGTAGCGCCGCGCCGAGGCGCCGCGGTGCCTGCTCCGCGGGGCCCAGCAGCGTGTCCAGCAGTTCCCGTAGGAGGGGGACGAACAGCCGCCGGCCCGGCCGGCCCGGCTTGCGCCGGGCCGGCTGGGATCCCCACAGCGGCACCGTGACCACGGACCGCACGTTGGCCGGCAACGTCCAGGCCACCGGTTCGTCGCCGGTGGCGGCCAGGGCGACCAGGTGGAAGTCGTGGTCGGCCATGCCGCGGACGAGCTGGTCGCACCACACGGCCACCCCGCCGAAACTGTGCGGGTACGTGCCCTCGGTCATCAGCGCCACGTTCATCGTCGGATCAGCCGCCCGTCGGCGCGGTGGCGGCCAGGCGGGGCAGCGTGCGCGTCCCGGCCGGACTGGTGATCGTCACCGCGGTGCCGCGTACGGTCACGCTCAGCAGAGCCGCGACGCCGCCCCGTACCTTCGGCGGCACCGCCGCGGCCGGGTACGCCGTACCCGGCAACGTCAGTGTGGTGGCCGACGCCCCGAGCGTCAGGTGTCCCGACCGCTCACCGGCGTACGCGCTGCCGAACGCGCCGCCCCCGGCGACCGTGGTGCCGGTGGGCACCGTCACCGGAACGTTCGTACCGGCCGGTCCCGCGACGGTCACGGTACCGCCCCGCACGTAGCCGCTCACGGTGCCGGCGTCGCGCGCCTGCGCCCACGCGTCCTGCCGTTGCAGCGCCAACCCGGCGTCGGTCATCGACTGGTTCACCACGGGGGTGTTGGTCGCGAACGTGGTGCGGTAGGCCGACAGGACGCCGCCGACGGCCTGGAGCGCCAGCCTGTCCCCGGCCAGGTTCGACTGGTGCATGTAGAACGGGCGCGGGTCGTTGGACAGCACGTAGCCGAGAGTGATCTTGACCTGGAGCGGCAGGATGTACGCCGACCACCCGGTGGTCGGATTGAGCGGCGCGATGCACGTGGTGGTGGGGTTGTTCTCGCAGATGCCGCTGCCGCCGTCGGCCTTCGAGGTGTAGATCCAGTTGTACTCGGAGACCTCCTCCCGCGCCGTCGCCACGTTGAAGAACACGTTGATCGGATGGCGGGGAACCCCCGCCGCCGATCCGACCTGGCGCTGCGCCGGTTCCCGCGACGCGTCCAGGCCGAGCCAGCCGATGCCGTTCTTCACCAGCGAGCTGGCGAAGTGGGGATTGTCCACCGGTTGCTGCGGCAGGATCCTGGTGCCCGAGTGCTCACCGGCGACCAGCTCGTCCGGCCGGATCGGCAGTCCGTTGGCCCTGGCGAACTGGACGTTGTCGGCGATCTCGCGGTCGATCGTGGCCTGGTCGACCCAGACGACGTTGCCGCCGGCGTCGGTCTGGCACCGCCACGGGATCACCGTGAAGTCCTGCGCGCAGCCCAGGTACGCGTGCGTGGAGGTGTGGTTGAGCCACCGGAAGAAACTCTTGTAGGACAGGAGGGTGACGGTGAGCGGGTCGGTGGGACCACCGGCCTCGACGCTGCCGTTGCCGTTGTAGAGGAGGTCCAGCGTGTAGGTGTTCTGCAGCTGCCAGTTCAGCACGTTGACCACGTCGGCCGGGGTCATCCGGATCGGCGCCGTCGCGGGTACGCCCGGGGCGCAGTCGCCTTCGCCCGGGGTGCACTTGCCGACGTCGCTCCACCGGGAGTCGCTGGCGAAGACGTCGTCGATGTGGGTGGAGAAGTAGTTGCGCCAGTAACCAAGGTGCACGCCCCTGGTCAACCAGTCCACGATCCCGTGCGCGAGGACCCGGTACTGCTGCTGGTAGTAGTTGTAGGCGAAGGTGAGCACGAGTTGCTGGCGGCCGCCCGCGGTGAATACGCCGGCCAGCGTGCCGGTGGCGGATCCGCCGGGGACGCGCCCGGTCAGATACGGCTCGAAGTGGGCGCCGGTGGTCGGGTCGTCGGGCAGCGGGGTGGCCAGGTGGCCGTACGAGCCGTTGCCCCCGGGGCTGCCCTCGAACGCCACCGGACCGTTGAGGTACCGGAAGGCGTCCGCGCGGGCCGACGCGGTCGCGGTAGCCGTGGTGCCGTCGAACGAACCGGAGTAGACGGGTGGGTTCAGGCCGACGTTCGCGCTCGGGTAGACGTACCCGTCCACCTGCCGGACGTTGAAGGACTGTTCGAAGGTGGCCAACGCGGACTGTTCGGCCGCGGACAGTCCACTTGGCGCGTCACCCGGCAGCACCACGCCCTGGAACCTGGCGTGTGGCGTGCCGTCGGCAAGCTGGTCGGCCAGGAACGCATCGGTTATCGCCGGGCGCGCCGCGTCGGCGAGGTCAACGACCGTCGTCGGTACCCCTTCCGACGCCAACTGCTCCCGGATGGCCTGCACCCACGGTGTCCCGTCGGTGATCACCAGTACATTCAGGTCGATGCGTGGTGCATTGGTGGCGGCGGCCCGGCTCGGCGCGGGCAGCGCCGTGACGCCGGTGACGCAGGCCAGCGCCGTGACGAGTGATAATCGCAATCCTTTGACCAAGGCCACGCTGTTCCCCCTTCGGTTGAGGTCTTCCGCGCGCGCTGTTCCGGTCCGGGCGAACGGGAACGATCACAGTCGAACCGCCGCCTGGCCCGACGCGCGTCTATTCGAGCTGGCTGGGTGGATGGTGCCCGGAGCGTTGGCGTTGCCTTCCCCGTGGGGCGCAACCCACGCGGACAGAGGTACGAGGCCGGGCGGATGGCTGAGTGGTCAACGAGGACAGTGCTCGCGGCAACGGCGCCGGGCTGCCACGGTCCTGATCGTCGGTGGAATGGATCACGCCGGTCCGCGGAGGCACCGTCGCCCCGCCCCGGTTCCGCTTAGGACGTGCCTGTGACGATGGTGTCGGCCTGCACAGAAATCAACACCACCGACCTCGTTTCCCGGCGGACGGTACGCCTACCAACGGCCGGAAACGTGGATGTTGCCGCACGCGAAACCGCATCGAGAAGCCACCCTCCCCCCAGAGGTCGCTTACCGGCGGACTGGTAAGCGTCATTACCGCGCCGCTCTGCGCAAGGGTTTGCCGGCGCTGGATGCCACCGTGCGCACACCCCGCTTCCGTGACGCAGAGTTAGCGTTACACAACGCAATGGTGTCGCCGCTCCCTCGGACAGGTGCCAATTTCGGGCTACGGTCTATTGACAGCCAGTCAATTCCACCTCGTCAGGGCGCTGACGAGCGCGTCCAGGCCGCTGCCGGTGGACCGTCCGGTGTGCCCTGTGTCGGATGTCCGATGAAGACGCCCCTACCGAGCGGTGGCGTTGCACAAAAGGCCATACCAGATAGTGGGAGTCGTCCGGGTGTCATCGGTGGCTACCTGCGGCACGCCATGGCGCTGTCGTACCCCGCTTGATCCGTTATCCGGTTGACCACGGTGGCGCATGGCGACTCTTGATGACCCTCGTAGCCATCGATATTGTTCCCGGATGCTGTTCGCTCCGACGCGCCGTGAGGTGACCTTCCGGCACGGCGACTCGCGCATCGTCGGGGACCTCCACCTGCCACCGGGCGCGACACCGGACACTCCCGTCCCGGCGCTCGTCATGGTGCTCGGCTCGGGTCCGGCCTCGGGTGCCCACGCCCGCAACTGGGAGGACGCCGGCGCCCGCTTCACCGCCGCCGGCCTCGCGTTCTACGGGTACGACAAGCCCGGTTGCGGAGAGTCCACCGGTGACTGGACCCGGTTGACCTTCCACGACCGGGCCGAGGAGACCCTGGCCGCAGTCGCGGCGGTCGCCGCTCAGCCCGGCATCGACGGCGACCGGATCGCCCTGCTCGGCGGCAGTCAGGGTGGATGGATCGCTCCGTTGGCCGCGACCATGTCCGACACCGTCACCGCGATCGTCAGCATCTCGGGCCCTGGTGTCACGGTCGCCGAGTCCGAGGAGTACCAGATCGGAGCCGAAGGCGTCCGGGAGGGCTACACGGCCCAGGAGATAGCCGATGCTCTCGCGCTGTACCGCCGGGTCATCGCCCGACTGCGGACGGGAGACACCGCCCGGGAGGTCCTCGTCGACGAGATCGACGTCCTCGGCAGCCGGGCAGCGGAACTGGCGGAGATCACGAGTGTGAAGGAACTGGAGTTCTTCGCGGGAATCGCCGACTACGACCCCGTACCCGTGTTGGCGCGTCTCCGCTGCCCCATCCTCGCGATCTTCGGCTCCGACGACGTCCTGGTCCCGACCGAGGCCAGCGTCTCCGCCTACCGGAACGCCTTCGCCACGTCGGGACACCGTCAGCACCGCATCGTCGTCTTCCCCGGCGCCGACCACCGGATCCTCGTGCCCGACCCCGGCACCGGTCACCTGCGACGCGCCCCCGGTCTGTTCGAGCTCATCACCGCCTGGCTGGTCCGGACGCTACGCGCCTGACCAGCCACCGCATCCGCCCCGGCGATGAGGTCAGTCCACCGCCGGAAGGACCGGGGGCCGGTCGCGCCATGCCCGCTTGTCACGTCGGATCTCGCCGGCGGTCGTGGGGAGAGGATCGAACCGCTCGTCATCGCCAACCTGTGCCGTCGCCAGATCGCCGTAACCGGCTATGACTACGGCTGAGCGCGGGTGGCCGGTTCGCTGAGCGGAAGCCGGACCTGGAAACGGGTGTCGCCCGGGTGGGAGACGACGCCGATGTCGCCGCCGTGCCGGTTGACCACGATCCGGTACGCGATGTCGAGTCCCAGCCCGGTCCCTTCACCGACCGGTTTCGTGGTGAAGAACGGCTCGAAAACCCGTCGGCACAGCTCCGGCGGGATACCCGGCCCGGTGTCGCCGACCTCGACGAGCACCCGGTCACCGTCGGAGGCCGTCCGCACGGTGAGCGTGCCCGACCCGTTCATGGCCTGCACCGCGTTGTCGATGAGGTTGGTCCAGACCTGGTTGAGCTCGCCCGGGTGGGCCGGGATCCGGGGCAGCGTGCGGTCGAAGTCCTTGACCACCCGGACACCGTCACCGATCTTGTGGGTGAGCATGACGAGGGTGCTCTTGAGCCCGTCGTGCACGTCGATCCACTGGTATGAGGCCCGGTCGAGCTGGGAGTACTGCTTCGCCGCGGTGACCAGCGACGAGATCCGGTTGCCGGCGTCGGAGATGTCGGCCATGAGCTGTTCGGTCTCCAGGGCGTACCCGATCCAGCGCAGCGACTGGTCTAGCAGTTCGGGCGCCACGCTGCGGGAGATCTCGTCCAGGCAGTCGACGTCGAGGCCACCCGCGGCGAGGACGGGTGCCAGGTCCCAGCCGTCCGCGACACCGTGCTCGTCCATCCAGTCACCGAGCGTGTCCTCGCGGTCGCTGGCCTGTATGGGGGTCAGCTCGGGTGCCTTCGCGGCGCGTTCGATGATCGGTTCCACCAGCCGCGTCAGCGCGTGCAGCTGCTCCGGCGCGATCCGGCCGTCGGCGAGCATGCCCAGCTTGTGCCGCATCCCGGCGACCCGTTCCCGCAGCGCGGCGGTCGCGCGGACGGCGGCGGTCGCCGGGTTGTTGAGTTCGTGCATCAGCCCGGAGGTGAGCGAGCCGAGCGCGGCCAGCCGCTGGCGCTCGTCGACCACGGCCTGGTTGGCGCGGATGCCGAAGAAGAGCCCTTCGAGCAGGTGCACCGCTATGGGGAACCACTCGCGAAGCATCGTCCCGAAGTCTTCCGCCGGCAGGGCGAAGAACGCGCAGTCGCTGATCGCCCGCATCGAGGCGGGGTAGGCGTCGCCCCCCGGCTCCTCGCGCAGGTACGGGCGCACCGCGCCCATGTAGACGCCGCGGCGGTCGGTGCGCACGGTCTCCACGTCGTCGGCCTGCACCCGCCGGTACAGCGCCAGCGTGCCGGACAGCAGCACGAAGAAGTACTCGGCGGGCTCGCCCTCGGTGAACACCGTGGTGCCGGCGGGAAAGGTGCGCTGGCTGCCGTGCGCGGCGAGCCAGTCGAGCTGCTCGTCGGTCAGGGATTCGAACAGGAACAGCGTCTTCAGCTCGGCCGGAGTCATCGTGCCTCCAGGTACCGGTGCACCAGGGTCACCGCCATCGCGCCCTCACCGACGGCCGATGCCACCCGCTTGACCGAGTTGGCCCGCACGTCACCGGCGGCGAAGACGCCGGGCACGCTGGACTCGAGGTAGAACGGGTCGCGGTCGCGGTCCCAGCCGGCCGGCCGCTTGCCGTCGACCAGCAGGTCGGGGCCGGTACAGACGAAGCCGCGCCGGTCGCGGCGCACGGTGCCGTCGAGCCACTCGGTATGCGGCTCGGCGCCGATGAACACGAACAGGTGCCCGCAGGGCAGGGTGGTGGGCGTGCCGTCCTTGCTGTCGCGAACCGTGATCGCTTCCAGGTGCGCGTCGCCGTGCGCCTCGATCACCTCGCAGCGGGTACGGACCGTGATGTTGTCCACGCCGGCGATCTGCTGGGTCAGGTAGTACGACATCGACCGTTCCAGCGAGTCGCCGCGGACCAGGAGCGTGACACTGCGGGCGTAGCGGGAGAAGAAGAGCGCCGCCTGACCGGCGGAGTTGGCCCCGCCCACGACGTAGACGTCGGTGGCCGCGCACGACGGCCCCTCGGTGGCGGCGGAGCCGTAGTAGACGCCGCGTCCGACCAGCGCGGCCACGCCGGGCGCGGCGAGCGGCCGGTAGGACACCCCGGTCGCGAGGATCACCGTGTGCGCGGACAGCTCGCCTCCGTCACCGAAGCGCACCACCCGGGCCGGGCCACGGGCCTGCAGGCCCACCACGTCGCGGGTGGTGAGCACCTCGGCGTCGAACTTGCCAGCCTGCCGGCGCGCCCGTTCGGCGAGCTGCGCGCCGGACACCCCGTCGGGGAAGCCCAGGTAGTTCTCGATGCGGGAGCTCTGGCCGGCCTGCCCGCCCACGGCTCGGCGCTCCACCAGGACCGTGCGCAGGCCCTCCGAGGCGCCGTAGACCGCCGCGCCGAGCCCGGCCGGGCCCCCGCCGATGATGATCAAGTCGTAGAAGTCGCATACCGGTGCGGTGGACAGTCCGACGACGGCCGCGACCTCGGCGGTGGTGGGCGCCGACAGCGCCCGGCCGTCAGGCGTCACGACGAGCGGGACAGCCTCCGGTCCCGCCTCTGCGGCGTCCAGCAGTCGGCGTCCTTCCGCCTCGTCGGCGAAGAACCACCGGTACGGCACCAGGTTGCTGGCCAGAAAGTCACGGATCCGGTACGAGGGCGCGCTCCACCGGTGTCCGACGACCTTGACCTCCTCCACCTCCCGGTCGCCGGCCACCTGCCACGCCTCCAACAGGGCGTCCACCACCGGGTAGAGCTTCTCCTCGGGCGGGTCCCACGGCTTGAGCAGGTAGTGGTCGACGTCGACGATGTTGATCGCCTGGATTGCCGCGTCGGTGTCGGCGTACGCGGTCAGCAGTGCCCGCCGGGCCCGCGGGAACAGGTCCATCGCCTGCTCCAGGAACTCGATGCCGTTCATCTGCGGCATCCGGTAGTCGGCGAGGATGGCCGCCACCCGCCCGCCACGCAGTTTGATCTCGCGAAGCGCGTCGAGGGCCTCGGCACCCGAGGCGGCCCGGACGATCTGGTAGTCCGGAGCGTACCGGCGGCGCAGGTCACGGGCGACGGCCCGGGACACCGCCTGGTCGTCGTCGACGGTGAGCATCGCAGGACGGCCCACGTCATCGCCTCACCTCGGTCGGGAACGTTCCGGGCCGCCCGGCGACGCTTCGCGGACCGGAACGTCGGCAGCCTTCGCGCCGCACCCACCATTATCCGCTCGCCGCGCGGCCATCACGGACGGCACCACCGACGCGCGGAGTCAGGTGAACGGGTCCGTCCGGTCCGACACGTCTCGGTGCCGGCGTACGCGATGCGCCCGGCCGGCGCCCACCGGGGCCGCTCCACGGTCGTCCATGCTGGACCGCCCCGCCCGTCGGCCACGGGTCACCCGGCGGCGTCGTCTTCGCCTCCCTCGGGGTGCCACCGTGGCTCGGTGGACACCCCGGTACGCCTATTCGAGGGTGAGCCGCTGACCGGGCAGGATCAGGTCCGGGTCGGGGCCCACGACGTCGCGGTTGCGGTGGTACAGCGACCGCCAACCGCCCGTGACGTGTTCGCGTCGGGCGATGGTCCACAGGGTGTCGCCGGGCCGCACCACGTAGGTGCCGCCGTCGGCTTCCGTACCGGTGCCGGCCTGCGTCGTGGGCGTGATCTGGGTCGTGGGCGTGACCTGCGTCGTGGGCGTGACCTGCGTCGCGGGGCTGGCCTGGGTCGTGGGCGCCACCCGCGTCGACGGGGATGCCTCCGGTGTGCCCGGCCGGGTCGGCTCCGCGGACCGGGTGGGTGTGTCCGGCTCGGGCGAACCGCCGCCGGTGACGGTGGCGGTGAAGGAGTTGACGGCGAGGCCCGCGCCGCCCACCCACGGCTCGAAGCCGGCCTGGACGCTCGTCAGGTACCACGTGTCGGTGAGGTCGCTGCGGGTCTTCACGTCGTTGATGAAGTCCATGACGTTGAAGTCCCAGCTCGTCATCGTCGACGGCGCGGCGTACGAGACGACCCTGCGGTATTCGGCGTCACCGGTCCAGACATCCCAGGTACGGCCGCCGACCGTCGCGGAGCCGGCGGGGGAGCCGTACGGATGGATCGGTCCCGTCCTGTTGAACCAGATCATGATCTCCAGCTTGTTCTCGCCGTCCTTCTTCGGCGACGGATCGAGCCAGATGTCGTAGGCGGCGTTGTAGACGCCGCTTCCGGGGTACGAGAAGCTGGCGCCGCTCGTTGCGCTGCTGATCTGGTTGACCGGCATCGGCAGGTTGGTGCCGGGGGAGCAGGTGTTGTAGTGGCAACCGAGGTAGATCGCCGTGTACGAGACCGGCGCGCCGTTGGTGCGCTTGTCGTGGTTGGCGTCCGTGATCGTGAATCCGCTGTTCGCCGTGGTGAGGCACTGCGGGGTGTCGGACGCCCAGAGGTTGTTCATCACGACGTAGCGGTCCTGGACGGTGGAGCCGTACGTGTCACAGATCCGGGTGTCGGCGTGCGCGGGGCCGGCGGTGGTCACGACGGCGGCGACGGAGCTGACGAGCAGCAGGCCCGCGGTCGCGAGACCGCGGAGGGGGTGTTTCATGGTGCTCCTTGTGCGGGGGCGGTGGCGCTGGGAGCGCTCCCGAACAGAAGCTACGGCATGTTCGCATGGCTGAAAAGACACGGATGCCGTTTCGTGACTGTTGCTTTCGTCATCCCGGGCGAGGGTGATGGCAGGGTCGGAGGGGTACGTGCCGGTTGCGGAGCAGGCGCCGGTGATCGCCTCGCCGCACCGGTCCGTCGAGGCCGGTCGACCTGATCCGGCCCGGCCGCCGCCGAGGCGCGACCCTCCACAGGGGATGATGGCGACCGCCGGTCGGGGAGCCGGCCGGCCCCGTGGCCGGCACTGGTGGTCGGCGGGCCCGGTGGTCGCGGAAGGCGGTCCGCACGGGTGCGGTGCGGCGGGACCCTACCCGCTCTCGCCGAAGGTGATCTGGCGGCTCGGCACCGGGAAACTCAGGTACGGCTGACCGTCCAGCGCTTCCGCAGCGGCGTGTCGGCGGTCGCGGCCTGACGCTGCCGCGCGGTCAGCGTGGGGTCGTTCTTGAGAACGTTGCGCACGTACTGCGGCCTGCGTCGGGCGCACGGGGCATCGTCGACGCCAACCCCGGCCGCTTCGAGAGCCGAAGCACCGCTCAGTCGCGAGCGACGCGGGTCATCCGGGGGCGTGGGTGAGGACTTCCATGACGTGACCGTCGGGGTCGTCGAAGTAGACCGTCCGGCCGCCCCGGTCGTAGTTGATCTCACCTGGCCGTTTGGGCTCGTGCGGGTTGGCGTAGAAGGCCAGCCCGGTGTCGCGGATGCGGGCGAAGATCTGGTCGAACTCGTCCTCGCTGACCAGGAACGCGTAATGGTGCGGAGTGACCTGTCGGGTGCCCAGCAGGCCGGTGTCGGCGAAGTCCAGGCAGACCTCACCGACGCGCACCGGAACGAACGGACCCCACTGCGGCGCTGCCTCAAGCCCGAGGATCCGGGCCAGGAACTCGGCGGATGCCTGCTTGTCGGTGGCGGGCACGATGGTGTGGTTCAGGGAAATCGTCATCGCGTGGACCTCCCTCCCCTGCGACGGTATCGCGTCAGCCGGGCGCCTCGCCTCCGATGGTGCTACAGGCCGCCGGCCGACCCGCTCCCCACCCGCCGGCGGCCGATGGAAAACGGCCCGATTCTTCGGAGCCGCGGCGAATGGCTCGCCGCGGTCCGGGTACCACTCACACTGCCGGCCTAGTACCGATGGCGGAGTCACCCTCGGGCCGCCGGCGCAGTTCGCACCACGCGTCGTCTCATCACGCGAAACCCCAGTAGTTCCAGGTCAGTAGCCGACTTTGTGATCTCAGAGGGGAATGGTGCAGAAGATGTCCGAGAAGCTGTTCGACGAGAAGTCACTGCCCGGTACGGGGCGTCCGGCTCGCCCGCGCGGCAGAACGTGGCGGCGGCTGTCGCTGGTGGCAGCGCCGACGGTGGTGGCGGTGTCGGTCGGCGTCGCGGTGCTGAGCGGCGCTGGCGGCGCGGCCGCAAGCCAGCCGCTGGCCGGAGCCACCGTGTCGGTGACGCCGACCGGTGCGGTCAGCGCCGGTGGTGGCGGCACCGCCGGCGACACCGGAGGCGACCCGACGCTGCTGCTGTCGCTGGCCGGCGCGGGCCTGCTCGGCGCGGGTGGCCTGGTCATGGCGCGTCACCGTCGGGCCGTGAATGAGTAGGTACCTGCCGCGTCCGGTCCGCAGCGCGGTGCTCGGCACGTTCACCGTCCTGGCCGCGCTGCTGACCGTCGGCCCGCTCACCCAGATGCTGGTCGCATCCGGTCCGTCCCAGGCTGTCGGGGCCGTCCCGCCGCCCCCCCGGCCGGCCGGGGCGGCCCCCCCCCGGCC
>NZ_JBLYUB010000039.1:0-52685 GCF_049999945.1 Planosporangium spinosum
CCGGCAGCGGCTGCACTCTGCGCTCGACTACCGCACCCCAGCCGAAGCCCTCACCGACTACCAGATCCGCATCGCCGCCTGACCAGCAAACCCACGAGGACCTGTCCAAGATCCTTGACACAGCTCATTGTGACTTAGCCGTCTCGAAGGATCTACGCGGTGGCCGTCTCCTACATCACGACACGCTCATCAACGAGCCCGTCGTACACCATCTCCGTGGACGCAACCCGCCATGTGTCCTCCGCCGCTCCAGATAGGCAGGCATGACCGTAACTCAACTTGCTACGTTATGGAAAGACCTGATAGCGCAGAGTGAGCGTGGGTGCGAGTGGGTGGTCCGTTGGGGGCTAAGGCATGGTCCACCGTAGGCAGCGCAAGACCCGGGACGTGTACGAAACGATCAAGCTATCGAACGGCGCGCTCTGACGCATCGATGCAGGTGGCAGCCAGCGGCGACGTCTGATCCACGCGCCGGATCAGGTTGACGGTGGACGGCTGGTGCTATAGAAGACGGAGCAGCTCTTGCGCGGTCGGCGAGCTTGGCTAATCAAGATTATTTGAAGGTTAGGCTGGTCGGCCTTCGTGTAGATAGTCCGTGCGAATAAGGGATAGCCCCGGCAACCCCGGCCAGCCCAACCACCGTCGTTCCGGCCGCACCGACGATCACCCGATTCGTGGCGCTCATCGGGCACCACCCGACCGGCGCCGACCCGCGCCCTCACGATCGACAGAAAGCGAAACGGCTGCCTCGATCACCAACGTCCGTGATCTCGACGACCGTGCCCATTTGTCTGGTGCCCCCGGCGGGGCACCAGCCTGCGCCGACATCCCTGCGTCCCGACGGTACGGGCACCCGCAGGCCGGGATGCGCCCCCGTTTACCCCCGAAAACCCGTGCCAAGCGTTGACGATCGGCGACAAGCGTTGATCGCCGTGTGGCAGCGTCTGTGCAGCTCAGTGCCAAGATTTGACGATCGGCACAAGCTAGGGATTGCGACGGTCGGTAACAGAAGGTTAGGGGTTCGAGTTCTTCGGGCGTGCGACTAGGTTAAGGCTGTGACCGGCGAAAACGTCGGATGCGGCCTTGATTTGTTCCCGCGCGATCACCGGTTCCGGGGTTGGCCGTCCCTGGCCGTGCCTCCGGCGGCCGAGCATCGGCCCTGGACCCGGGCGCTTCGGGATGCCGACAGCCTGCCCTCGACCTCCGGCTGCGCACCTTGCTCCCTGCTGCTCGGGTGTTTGTGCTGGTCATGGTCGCTGTCGAGGTGGCATTGGGGGAGCAGTGCGTGATGTTGGGTGGCCCTGGCGGGATGACGACTGGCGGCATGCTCCCCATGGCGGGCCGGTCATTGGGGCTGTCGATGGGTGCCGTGAACGAGCGTCAATGGCGCCGAAGGGGTGTCAGGGGCGTTGAACAGAGCCGGCCTGACCTGCCGAAACGCTGTTGTGGCAGGTCAGGCCGGTGGACCGAACAAAGTTGACACGGAAGAGGTCACTGGTTCAAACCCAGTATCGCCCACCAAAACTGCAGGTCAAGGCAATGATCGCCGATCTTTCTGATCGGCGATCATCTGTTTCTGGGAGCAATTTTGCTACCACGGTAACGACCGAACCTGGACTTACGTCGCCGTCACCAGTAGCCGCCGCTGTCGAGCCCACGCTCTTGCAGGGCTGCCAGCAGGGGTGGTGCGCCACAGCCACTTGCCGGTGTCGGTGCAGAAGACGGTGTCGTAGGGGTGGGCGCGCAGCAGCCGGTCGAGGCCGTCGACGAGGAACGGCGGTAGGCGGATGTCGCGGACGGCGGCCTTGGTCTTGGGCGGGCCGAGCCAGCGTTGGCCGGCGACCTCGTGGAGGGCGCCGGTGTCGGCGGCGACGTGGATGACGGCGCGGTCAAGGTGGATGTTCGCGCGGCTGAGCCCGGCGAGTTCGCCGAAGCGCATGCCGGTGTAGGCGGCGGTGATGACCAGTAGCCGGGCGTGGAGGTTGGGCATCCGCCCGGCAATGCGCCAGACCTGTGCCGGGGTGGCGACGGGGCGCGGCTCGCCGGGGCCGTCGCGCAGCCGGAGCCGGGCGGTGGGGTCGAAGAGCAGGTAGTGCTCGTCGATCGCCTCCCGCAGGACCAGGCCGAGGACGGTGACGATGCTGCGCACCGTGACCGGGGACAGCCGGGTGGCGAGGGTGCGGACGAAGGTTCTGACCTCGTTGCGGGTGATCGCGTCGGGGCGGTGGTCGTCGAAGACGGGAAGGGTGTGTGTGCGCAGCATCGACTCGTATCTGGCGGTGGTGGCCACGCCGGCGAGATGCGCCGGGAGCCAGTCGGCGACCCATTCGGCCAGGGTCGGCGGCGGTGTGGTGAGGCGTTGCCGTACGGCTCGGTTGAGCTGGTCGAGCTGAGCGATTCGGTTGTGCGCGGCGTCGGCGGTGTCGTAGGTGCCGGCCAGAATGGTCCGGCCGGCGTACCGGTAGCGGACCCGGTAGTGCGGACCGTGTCGTTCCATCCACGCCATGGTGCACCTCCACCTGGGATCTGACTGCGGGTTTGATCCGTTACCGCTTCGACGCAGGCATGAGGTCCAGTCGATGAGGAATGGAACCCAATATGTGCAAGC
Source organism: Planosporangium spinosum (assembly GCF_049999945.1). Classification (NCBI taxonomy): domain Bacteria; kingdom Bacillati; phylum Actinomycetota; class Actinomycetes; order Micromonosporales; family Micromonosporaceae; genus Planosporangium; species Planosporangium spinosum. The sequence goes on from NZ_JBLYUB010000039.1 coordinate 2,609, forward strand.
TTCGTGTGTCTGCGCCTGCGACGACGTGGAGTACAACCCCGGCGTGGCGCCCGCTCGGACGCGGACGTGGCGTCTTCGAACGCACGGCGAGCAAGCGCGGGCCGCGATGCGGAGGGTTGTCCGCTTCCCGGCACGGAAGAGTACTGCGCTCCAACTCGCGCGGCGGGGGAGCGCAGGTGTCGATGCGCCTGGCCAGTGGGTGCGACAGGCCGAAGGCCTCGACGTAGGTCGTGACCAGCGCTGTCGTCACGGCTGGGCTGGTCCGCCGGGCCCACTTGCGTCCGGCCAGCGCACCGCCCGCGGCAAGGACCACGCCGCCGAGGGGCGGTTCCCGGTCCGGCGGGCGGGCTGCCATCCGCCGATGAGGGAGCCCGCGGTGATCGCCGCGGTGGGGAGGCGCATTCCACGACCGTGCACGGTCGAGGCTTGCCACCTCGTACACGTCCCCGCACGATTAACTGAGCAGCCTGATCTTTTCCTCGTTGCCGGGCGAGCTGATCATGGCCGTGCCGCTGTCGCCCATGCCCCCGCCTCAGCCTGACCCGCTCCCACCGCCGGTAATCATTCCGCCCGGCAACTTCCTTCGTACGCCGCGTCCGCTGGCCCCCGGGAAGCTCGGCCCCCGGCTGCGTAGCCCGCACGGCTTTACCCGCGCGGGCCACGCACCCGTAGGGGCTACCGGCCGTCGCCGGTCAGGGCCGGCGCGGGAGCGGCGGTGTTGCGGTTCGCCGGGCGGGGCAGGCCGTAGTTGTCGCGCAGGGTCCGGCCGTCGTAGTCGGTGCGGAACAGGCCGCGCTGCTGCAGGATCGGCACGACGTGGTCGACGAAGGCGGACAGCCCGGACGGCAGTACCGGCGGCATGATGTTGAACCCGTCCGCCGCGCCGTTTTCGTACCACTCGACGATAGTGTCGGCGACCTGTGCCGGGGTGCCGGCGACGGTGAAGTGTCCGCGGCCGCCGCCGAGCCGGCCGATCAGCTCACGGACGGTGAGCCGTTCGCGGCGGGCCAGGTTGACCACCAGGGTGCGGCGGCTCTTGGCCCCTTCGATGGCGTCCTCGTCGGGCAGGTCGGCCGGCAGTTCCCGGTCGAGAACCAGTGCCGCCGGCGACACCTTGAGCAGTTCGGCCAGCTGCGGCAGGGCGTACTCCGGCCGGATGAGCCGGCCCAGTTCGGCCTCCAGGGCGCGGGCCTCGGCTTCGGTGGCGCCGAGGATCGGCACGATGCCCGGCAGGATCTTGACCGTGTCCGGGTCCCGGCCGTGGCCGAGGGCGCGCCGTTTGAGATCGGCGTAGAACGCCTGCGCGTCGGCGAGGGTCTGGTGGGCGGTGAAGACGGCCTCGGCGTAGCGGGCGGCGAAGTCCTTGCCGTCTTCGGAGGAGCCGGCCTGCACCAGCAGCGGGTGGCCCTGTGGCGGGCGGGGTACGTTGAGCGCTCCGGCGACCTGGAAGTGTTTGCCCGCGTACGCGGGCGGGTAGATCTTCGCGCTGTCGCCCCACACCCCGGCGGCCTTGTCGCCGAGCGCGGCGTCGTCGTCCCAGCTGTCCCACAGCCTCAGCGACACCTCGACGAACTCGGCGGCCCGTTCGTAGCGCTCGCGGTGTGCGGGCAGGGAGTCGAGGTTGAAGTTGCGGGCGGCCTGCAGGTCGGCGGTGGTGACGATGTTCCAGCCGGCCCGCCCGCCACTGATGTGGTCCAGCGATGCGAACCGGCGGGCCAGGTTGTAGGGCTCGTTGTAGGTCGTCGATGCGGTGGCGATCAGTCCGATGTGCTTGGTGACCGCCGCGAGGGCGGTCAGCAGTACGGTGGGTTCCAGTGTGCCGGCCGGCCGGCGGCCCAGGTCGTTCCACAGGACGGGCCCGTCGGCCAGGAACAGCGAGTCGAGCTTGCCGCGTTCGGCGATGCGGGCGAGGTGCTGGTAGTGGGCGACGTCGACGTGGGCGAACGGGTCGGCCTCGGGAAGCCGCCAGGCGGCCTCGTGGTGTCCGACGCCCATCAGGAACGCGTTGAGGTGCAGTGTGCCGTGTCGGGTACTCATCAGGCTGCCTTCGGGGTGTAGTGGTCGGCTTCGTCGCCTTCGATGACGTGGCTGCGTCGGCCGTCGACGCCGACCGGCACGTCCCCGGCGACGGTGACGCGGTGCAGCCGGCGGGGCAGGTCGCCGTAGTCGTCTGCGGCGTAGTGCTGGGTGATCCGGTTGTCGAACAGCACCAGGTCGCCGGGTGACCATCGGATGCGGACCGCGTTCTCCGGCCGGGTGACGTACGCCTGCAGCAGCCGCAGGATGTCGCGTGACTCGGTGTTCGACAGGCCGACGATTCGCTGGGCGAAGCCGCCGATGAACAGGCCCCGCTCCCCGGACTCCGGGTGCACCCGCACCACCGGATGGGCTGTGGAGTACGGGCGGGAGACGAACACCTTGTGCCGCTCGACCGCTTCTTCGGTGCGGAACTGCGGGTGGGTGGCGTAGTCGTGGTCGTTGGTGTGTACCGCCCACAGTCGGTCGGCCAGTAACCGCAGCTCCTCGGGTAGGTCGGCGTAGGCTGCCGCGGCGTTGGCGATGAGGGTGTCGCCGCCGTACGGCGGCACGACCAGGGCGCGCAGCGTGCTGGCCTTGGGCGGGGTGAGTACGAACGTGACGTCGGTGTGCCAGTTGTTGGCCCGTGCCCCTTCGCCGCCCTCGACCGGCAGGATGTGCTCGTTGCCGTCCAGCGCCGGCACCGTGGGGTGCGCGGTGGTCAGCGGCCCGAACGCGGCCGCGAAACGCACCTGGCCGGTATCGTCGAGGTGCTGGCCGCGGAACACGAGGACCTTGTTGGCCAGCAGCGCGGCGGTGAGCTCCGATACCGTCCCCGCGTCGAGCGGGGTGGACAGGTCGAGGCCGACGACTTCGGCGCCGATCCGGCCGCCGATCTTCCTGACGTCGAGGCCGGTGTGGGTGGTGGTCATGGTTGTCCTCCTTGGACGGTCTGCATGATGAAGTCGTGCCTTCTCAGGCGGTCCGCACGACGTCGTCGTGCGTGAGGCGGGGTAGTCGCCCGTCCCAGGCGTGCGGTCCGGGGCGGCCGATGTTGACCACGAGCAGCGCGCGTAGCCGCCCGTCGGGGAAGAACTCCGCGTCGATGCCGGCCGGGTCGAAGCCGGCCATCGGGCCGGCGGCCAGGCCGGCGGCGCGGATGCCGACGATGAGGTAGCCGATCTGCAGCGCGGCGTTGAAGCGGGCCTGCGCGTGCCGGCCGGCCGGGTCGGTGGCCAGCCGGTCGGCGAGGCCGGGTCGGCGTGGAAACACCTGCGGCAGGTGCTCGTGGAACGCGGTGTCGGCGGCGAGGATCGCCGTCAGCGGTGCGGCGGCGGTCTTGGCCCGGTTGGCCTCGGCCAGGTGGGGCAGCAGCCGCTGCCGTGCCGCCGGCGAGCGGAGCAGGAGAATGCGCAGCGGCTGGGCGTTGAACGCGGTCGGGCCGTACCGGATGAGGCGGTGGATCGCGTGGATCTGCTCGTCGGTGACCGGCTCGTCGGTGAACGTGTTCGCGGTGCGGGCCGCGCGGAACAGTAGGTCCTGCGCGGCGGCGTCCAGCGCCAGCAGGTCCCCGGCGGCGCGGGCGGTCACGTCGCGGCTCCCGCTCGTGGTACGGCGGGTACGAGGGCCGTGTAGCCACCCTGGTGGTACAGCAGCGGCGCGTCCGATTCACCGTGCCGGGCGAGTAGCGGCTCGGCGAGCACGACGGTGTGGTCGCCGGCGGCGACCCGGTCGACCACGCGGCACAGCAGCCAGGCGAGCGTGCCGTCGAGGACGGGTACGCCGTGCGGGCCGGGCCGCCACGCCGTGGGTTCGGCGAACCGGTCGATCCCGCTCGTGGCGAATGTCCGGGCAAGGGCCTGCTGCCGTTGCGAGAGCAGGTGCACGGCGACGTGCCCGGCCCGGGCCACCGTCGGCCAGCTCGAGGAGGTCCGCGCGAGGCAGAACGACACCAACGGCGGCGACAGCGACACCGACGTGAACGAGGTGGCGGTGAAGCCGACCGGAGGCGTTCCGGGTGCGGTCACCACGGTCACCGTGCTGGCCTGGTGGCGCAGCAGAGCGCGGAGCACATCGGCGTTCACTGCGGACGGCGCGGCGCTCACTGCCGGGGGCGCGGCGGTCATGAGGTCCGCCAGGAGGAGAACCGGCGCTCCAGGAGGACCAGGAGCTGGTTGATGACCAGGCCGATGGCCGAGATGGTGATGATGCCGGCGTACATGTCCGGCACGGCGAAGTTGAACTGGGCGTAGGTGATGAGGTACCCGAGGCCGGCCTTCGCGCCGGCCAGCTCCGCCGCGATGAGGATGAGGATCGAGTACGCGCCGGCGAGCCGGATGCCGGTGAAGATGGTGGGGACCGCGGCCGGCAGGACCACCTTTCTGAACAGGCGCAGCGGCGACAGACCGAGCGAGCGGGCCGACTTGACCAGGAGCGGGTCGACGGTGCGCACCCCGCTGATGGTGTTGAGCAGGATCGGCCAGGCGCAGCCGTACAGGATGATCGCGATCTTGGAGGTTTCGCCCAGCCCGAGGATGAGCACGAACACCGGCAGCAGGGCGAGGGCGGCGGTGTTGCGGAACACCTCCAGCAGCGGGTTCAGCAGCGTCGCGACCGGCCGGTACCAGCCGATGAGCAGACCCAACGGCACGGCCACGATGATCGCGAGCCCGAATCCGGACAGCGACCGGACCAGGCTGGCCTCGACGTGCTGGGCGAGCTGACCGGTGGCCGCGAGGGTCCACCACGCCTTGAGTACCTGTGACAGCGGTGGCAGGAAGGTCGGGTCGACCAGGTTCAGGCGCGGGAACGTCTCCCAGATGGCGAGCAGCGCGGCGATGGCGGCGGTGCGCTGCGTGGCGGCGCCGAGCAGGGCGATCGGGCGTCGCCGGCGGAGCGGACGGGTGCCGCCAGCGAGCGGCGTCGATCCGGCCGGTGGTGAATTGGCAGCTGTCGCAGCGGTGTCGGCGCGGGTGGAGTAGGCGGTGCTAGTCAACGCGGGCCTCCTGATGCTCGCTGCTGGCGGCTGGTCCGGGTCTTCTGTCGCGCCTCGGCGGCCGGCTGCGCCCGAGTCCGTGCCACCGGGTCCGGGGCCGGTGTTCGCCGTCGGCGTCCCGACGGCCGGCGGTGCGCTCCTGTTCCTGCGCCGTGACGACCTCGTCGCGCAGCAACGCCCAGATCTCGTGGCGGTACCGGGCGAACGTCGGGTCGGAGCGCAGGTCCTCGGTCTCGGTGCGCGATCCGAGCGGAATGTCGATGATCTTCTTGATCCGGCCTGGCCGCGAGGTCATCACGGCGACCCGCTGGCCGAGGTAGACGGCTTCGTCGATGCCGTGGGTGATGAACACGATCGTTTTGTTGGTGCGTTCCCAGATGCGCAGCAGTTCGTCCTGGAGGCTGTCGCGGGTCTGGGCGTCCAGCGCCGCGAACGGCTCGTCCATCAGCAGGACGTCCGGGTCGAAGGCCAGGCTGCGGGCGATCGCGACGCGCTGTTTCATGCCGCCGGACAGCTCGTGCGGGTACCGGTCGCCGAAGCCGGACAGGCCGACCAGGTCGAGGAAGTGCCGGGCGCGGTCGGCGCGTTCGCGTCGGGCGACGCCCTTGGCCTCCAGGCCGAACTCCACGTTGGCCTGTGCGGTGCGCCAGGGCAGCAGGGCGTACTGCTGGAACACCACGCCCCGGTCCAGCCCCGGACCGGTCACCGGCGCGCCGTCGACTTCGATCGCGCCCGTCGTGGGCGCCGACAGCCCGGCCAGCAGGTCCAGCAGGGTGGACTTGCCGCAGCCGCTCGGCCCGACCAGGGCCAGGAACTCGCCACGGCGTACGTCGAAGGTGATGTCCTCCAGCGCGCTCAGCTGGCGGCCGCGGGAGGAGAACGTCTTGCCGACGCCCTGAAAACTGATCTTCGCCGTCACCGTCGGTCACCGCCCGACCGGTACGGGTTGAACTCGTTGGTGTACAGGTCGGCGACCTTGACCGTCTTGCCCTTCAGCTCGCCGTCCTTGGTGAGCCAGTCGATCCAGGTGGCGAACTCGCGGTCGACGATGACCCCGCCGGTGCCGGCGACGCCGGTGCTCTTCCAGTACTGCAGTTGGCTGTCGTCCTCGTTGCGGCTCCGGGCCTTGAGGATCTTTTCGTACTCGGCGATGACGGTGTCCCGTGGTTGGGTGCGGGCCCACTCGATCGCCTTCGCGACGCCGGTGACGAAGGCGCGTACCGTGTCGGGGTTCTTCTTGATGAAGTCGGCGCGGAACGCGTAGCTGCCGGCGGTGAACTTCCCCAGCAGGTCGTAGTCGGTGAACAGGGGATGGATGCCGCCGCGGGCGAGGGCCTTGTCCCGCAGCGGACCGCTGAGCACGGCGACGTCCAGTTGGCCCGCCCGCAGCGCCTGCTCGGCGTTGACCGGGGGCACCACGACCTCGGTGACCTGCCTGACCTCCGCGTCCGACAGGCCGTTTCGGGTCAGGTAGGTCTTGAGTACGGCCTCGTAGTGCGCCCCGAGGGTGTTCATGCCGACCTTCTTGCCGACCAGGTCACGGGCCGACTTGATCGGGCTGTCGTCGCGCACGTAGTACCCGCCGTAGGACTGCTCGTCGACGCCGTAGTAGCCGATCACCGCCTTGATCGGCGCATTCGCGGCTTTCAGCTTGACGATCGCCCCGTTGAACGCCCCGCCGAAGTCGGTGTCGCCGGTCGTGGCGGCCTGGATGTCCTGCGGGCCGCTGATCGTGTTGCCGATCCACTTGAGCTTCACGTTGCCCAGGTAACCGAGGTCGGCGGCCAGTTCGGGCAGCGTGACCGCGCCGACCGAGCCCTGGTAGCGCAGCTCGGTGACCTGCTTTCCGGGCGAGGCGCCGGCCGTGCCGCAGCCGGCCAGCCCCGCCACGGCGACCGCCATCGTCGCGACGGCCGTCCTGAGTCTTCTTCTCCTACGCACCAGTGGCTCCTTCCGGGGTGAGCGGGTCGGCGGATCGGCCGACCGCGGCGGTGATGTGGGCCGGCGGCAGTGGCGGCCCAACTGCGGTACGCGCGCCGGGGGTACGCCCCTTGCCCCAGCCGATCTCGTTGCGGTAGCTGCCCAGCAGCCCGGTGGCCACCAGGTACTCCTCGTCGAGCAGGGGCGACGATGTCGGCAGTGGACAGGCGTGCGGCGCGACGAACAAGGCGTCGACGGGGCAGTAGGCCTCGCACATGAAGCAGGTCTGACAGTCGGTCTGCCGCGCGATCACCGGCGGTCCACCGCCGGGGGTCGGGTCGAACACGTTGGTCGGGCAGACGGCGACGCAGACGTCGCAGCCGATGCAGCGCGCCGCGGAGACGATCTCGATCATGATGCGGTCGCCAGTGCCGGCCGTACCGGCTCGGTCTCGACGTGCACCTCGTCGAGGCCGCTGACGACCAGCCGGTGCCACTGGCCGGGGTCGGTGTCCGGATGGTCCTCCCGCTTGTGCATCCCGCGGCTCTCGGTACGGGTGAGTGCGCCGGTGTACATCCAGCGGGCGTGCGCGACCATAGCGGCCACCTGCCGCGCCGGGACCGGGTCGTAGCCGTCGCCCCTACCGCCCCCGAGTCCGGCGCGCAGCGCCGCCCACGTTTCGTCGAGCGCGGCCAGCGCCGGGGCCAGCCGGTCGCCGTGGCGCAGGTAGTTGCGGTCGTACGGGTGGACGTACGCGGAGATGACCTCACGTACCACCCGGTGGTCCACTCTTGCCGTCGCCGGTCCGGTCGGGCGCAGCCCGGCCTCGCCGGCCGGGTGCAACCGCGGGCGGCCGGCCGCGCCCCGCATCCCACGCGCGTGGCGGGCGGCGGCCCGCCCGGCCCAGGTGCCCGACGACATCGCCCACGCCGAGTTGTGGCTGCCGCCGCCGGTGAACCCGCCGCAGATGAGTTCCCGGGTGGCCGCGTCGCCGGCCGCGTACAGGCCGGGCACGCCTGTGGCGCAGTCGCCGTCGACGACCCGGATCCCGCCGGTTCCCCGCACCGTGCCCTCCAGCAGCAGCGTCACCGGGAACCGCTGGGTGAACGGGTTGATGCCGAGCCGGTCGTAGGGGAGGAAGAAGTTGGGCTGGCCCCGGCGCATCGCCGCCTGCGTGTCGGCGTCGGCCTGGTCGAGCTGGCAGTGCACCGGGCCGCGGAGCAGCGCACGGGCGATCACCGACCGGCCGCGCTGGCTGCCGGCGCCCTCGAGCGGAGTGCCGTCCGGGTGGAAGAAGGAGGCGAAGTTGTAGTACGCGGTCTTGGTCACCGACGTGAACGCCGGGGCGATCCCGTACGCGTTGGAGAACTCCATCCCCGACAGGGCCGCGCCCACCTCCGCGGCCATGAGCGCACCGTCGCCGGTGTCGACGTTCGTGCCCAGCGCGCCGCTTCCGAACGCGCAACCGCCGGTGGCGACCACGACCGCGCCGGCGTGCACCCGGTACGGCCGGTGCTGCTGACGCCGGTATCCGGCCACCCCGCCGACCCCACCCGTCGCGTCGACCAGCAGTTCCAGGACCGGGCTGTGGTCGAGCACCCGTACCCCGCGCCGCTTGATCCAGGCGCGCATCCGGCGCATGTACTCCGGCCCCTGCACCCCCGTGCGCACCTGGGCACCGTCGACCACCGGGAACGGATAGCGGCCCTCGGTACCCAGGCGGTGCATGTTCTCGTACGTCTGTTCCAGGACCCGGGCCATCCAGCGCCGGTCGGCCAGGTACCCGCCGAGCCCCTCCCGGCTGGCCATCGCCGCCTCCCGGGCGGCCGGCCGCGGCTCGACGTACCAGACGCCGGTGCCGCCGGAGGCGGTCGGCCCGCTCGTTCCGCAGTACCCCTTGTCTGCCAGGACGACGTCGGCCCCCGATTCGGCGGCGCTCAACGCCGCCCAGGTCGCCGCCGGCCCGCCGCCGATCACGACGACGTCGGCGGACAATGCGACAGCGGCGGCCTGCCGGGACCGGGTGGGATGTCGAGGGGAGATGTGTGTCATCGGTGCGTCTCCTCGCGGTCAGGCGGCGGATGGGTGGGGGCGACCGGCATCGGCGGCGGAGCCCGGGTGAACGGAAACGACACGGTGCCGGCGACGCCGACGCGGCGTCGTCGCATGCGGGAAGGCGCAGCGGGGGAGCGGACCCGGCGTCCGGGCCGACCCGACCGTCAGGCGCGGGGCGGTTCGCCGCGCCGCGGCGGGTGGGAATCCCGGCACGGGAGGGGGTGGGGACCGACCACGGCGTTGGCCCGGTGGGGTCAGCCGCACGGGCGGTGTCACACGGCGGCCGTCGCGGCGGGGTGTGATGGGACGGTCAGTGCTCGCGCTACGCCGTCAGACTCAACAGGTGCTGCTGCACACCCGGAGGAAGTCGACGAAGCGGCGCCGGACGAGACGCTTGCTTCGATCCATGTATGCACGCTAACCGCGGCGGTGACGGACCGTCAGCACACTGTGACGCGAATCACCTACTTAGTCTATCAATTTAGTAGGAATGGCTCGTGACTTCGTGTGGGGTTTCAAAACTCTGGCATCGCGGGTGAACTGCAGTTCTACGCGGCCGGTCCATGCTCGGTGATGAGCCCGTCGAGGACGGATCGACGTCTGTTCTGTTCATGGGTGAAGTCCGCCGGCGGGGCGGTCGAGCCGTGGACGACGCTGTGCCCCGACCGCCCTGATCGTCGAACGTGGCCGGGGAATGGGTCGACCGGGCCGCGCCGGTGTCGGGTACCGCCCGGTCATCGTCCACGTCGATGCCCGCGAGGCGGCGGAGTCCACGGCCATCTGCCGGCCTATAAAATCTGCCATGGCGGGACTAGAAATAATGTCGCCGGGCGGTTAACTTATCTGAAGTTGATGAAGAGGTTCGACGGTGAACGCCGAACGGGAAGCCGGTCGCGCGACAGGCGTGCCGGTTGGCCCGTCGGGTCGGCAGTTGTGGCTTTGTCGCATCGATGTGACGGAGTCGCTGACCCGGTGGCGGAAAGGCCTGATCGTCAGGGCCGGACCGCCGCAGAAGAGCACTGCCGAGTTTGAGCATCCGATGGGTTTGTGAGGAAGGAGGTCAGACATCGATATTGCAGCGGTGCGGCCTCGACCGCTCCGGTCGGCGCGACGGTGCATTCGGTACCCGCGTCCCTGACCGTGCGGAAGGCGCCCGCAAGCGCTCCGCTTCGCCGTCACTTCTGTGGTGAGGCGTGTCATGAGCGCATTGTGAAGTCAATAGATGGTGTTTTACCTCCGTTGGGCCCCGGCGCTGTCCATGTCGCGCCGGGGCCCCTGACCGCGTTGCGGAAGGTGATACTTGGCTGACACCAAGCCGGCGTCGGCAGGCAAGTTCGATGACGTGCACCACCCCGCCTACAGCATGGGTGCCGCCGCCGAGATACTCGGCGTCACGCCCAGCTTCCTGCGCAGTCTCGGCGAGGCAGGACTGCTCACGCCGCACCGCTCCGGCGGCGGGCACCGGCGCTACTCCCGTCACCAGTTGGAGCTGGCGGGCCGGGCCCGCGAGCTGGTCGACGAAGGCATGACCCTCGCTGCGGCCTGCCGGGTGGTACGCGCCGAAGACGAGCTCGCCGTGGCCCGCAGGCGTATCACCCAACTCGAGGGCGCCGCCGCTCAGAGGGTGGCGCAACCCTCGGTCGGGGAGGCTGCGCCGCACGTACGGTGACAAGCGCGAGCTGGCCGTAGTTCGCCCGTGGGGGGTGCGATGGTAAGCCGTGCGGGATGCTGGTCGAGGCGGTGCTGAACGGGCCGCGTCAGAAGGGCATCCGGCTGCTGCTCTGGGGCGCGATGCCCGGGCGCTGCGCGACCGGCTCGCCTTCTGCCACCACACGTTCGGGCAGCCCTGGCCGACGGCGGACCACGAGACGCTTATCGAGCAGGCCTGGCAGTGGCTGGGCCTGGAGTTTGCCCACGCCCGCCCGCCTGGCGACCTGGCCCCGTACCGGCTGGCCCCGCCGGTGGCGGGGGATGGTGAGGTCGGGCCCCGCAGCACAGGGCAGTAATGCGGGGCCCGAGCACCGTGGCGCCGTGCGGCGCCGCCCGGACCACAGTGGGCCCGGGAGTCTGAGTCAGATCGGGCGGACGGCGTCCGCGTGCGGGCCCTTGGCGCCCGGGGCGATGTCGGACTCGACCCGCTGGCTTTCCTGGAGCTCGCGGAAGCCGTCAGTCCGGATCGCGGCGTGGTGTACGAGCACGTCGGGCCCGTCGCGACCGACGCGGATGGAGCCGAAACCCTGGTGGGCGTTGAACCACTTCACGGTGCCAGTGGACAAGGACATCTCCTTCTGTGCGGTCACGGCCCTCGCGCTGCGAGGGCCAGATGGCCGTCTCAAGCAGCGGCGAACCAAGACGAATCCGCAAGCAGACCGATCCGGGCCGTAACTGGGCAGAAGGCAACCACAAAGTAAGAAACCGTTCTGTGGACTGTACACGCTCTGCGGTGACACTCCGGGCGGCAGTGCCCCTCGTCTGCGTCGTCGATCGGGGCCGGTCAACGCCGTGCCTGTGGTGACGGAATCAGAATGCCGATTTCGGCTCCCCGGCAGCGCCCACCGCTGCGGTGACGGACTTGGCCCGGTCGGTGCGGTTCCAGCCGTCGCATGCCAGCAGCGTGGCCTGGCGCGCAGGGTACGAGAAGCCCGATGTCGCCGACGAGCCGATCAGTTTCCGATTTGTGCGGCATGCTGGGCAAGTGATGAATCGGACGGCACCCGCCCTGACCACCGACGACCGCCCCGTCCTCGATCCCTTCGTAGTGCCCGACGCAGCCGGTCACGACGGACTACGCCTCGCGGAGGTGCCCTTCGTGCCCGAGATCCGTCTGCACCTCGCCGAGGACGCGATCGTGCTGCGGGCGAGGCTGGAGGCTCAGGTGGGGGCGGCGTTGCCGCCGCCGTTCTGGGCTGACGCCTGGGCCGGTGGTCAGGCGGTCGCGCGGTACGTCCTGGACCATCCCGACGTCGTTGCCGGTCTGCGGGTGCTCGACGTGGCCTCCGGGTCGGGTCTGGTGGCCATCGCGGCGGCGGTGGCCGGTGCGGCGGCCGTCACCGCCAACGACATCGATCCCTACGCTCTGGCCGCGATAGCGCTGAACGCCCATGCCAATGACGTGGCTGTCGAGGTAAGCCGGGGCGATCTGCTCGACGGTGACGGTGATGACGCCGAGGTGGTGCTCGCCGGAGATGTCTTCTACAGCCGGTCCATGGCCGAGCGGATGTTGCCGTTCCTGCACCGCGCCGCCGCGCGCGGTGCCCGGATCCTGATCGGCGATCCCGGCCGGGTCTACCTGCCGCACGACAGCCTGGAGGTCGTCGCGAGCTACCCGGTTTCCATGATCGGAGCGCCCGAGGACGCGCAGATCCGACACGCCTACGTCCTCGGGCTGCGTCGCTGACCGTGCCGCTCGGCAAATGGCGGGGCCGCGTCCCGCGCTGCGGTCCAACGGCGCCTCGTCGGCGGGGCTGACCCTACGAGTAGCCAGTGCCGGCGGACCCGGGGAGTCACACGACGACTGCGCGCCACCGCCGCGTCCCTGTTAGGGTGAACGAAGTTATTGGATCGGTGGTTCGCCTTATCCCGGCCAGTTGGCAGACCGCAGATGCGTCGCCAGCGGGTTGGGCGATGTGGGGCCGCTAGACCAACGGCTTCCGGATCTGCGTGGTGCAGATCCTCGCCTGACAAGGGAGAACGGCAATGGCACAGGGCACCGTGAAGTGGTTCAACGCCGACAAGGGTTTCGGTTTCATCAGCCAGGACGGCGGCGGCGACGACGTGTTCGTCCACTTCTCCGCCATCCAGTCCGGCGGTTACCGGTCGCTTGAGGAGAACCAGCGGGTCGAGTTCGACATCACGCAGGGCCAGAAGGGCCCGCAGGCCGAGAACGTTCGTCCGCTCTGATCAAAGCTCGCGTGCGGCCGGCACCTCAGACCCGCGCGGTCGCACCAATGAACGACGGGATGGTCGGCCCCACATAAACCGACTGGATCGATCCCCGCAGTTGTCTCACCGACAATGCGGGGATCGATGCTCTTGAGGCTTGCCCGCCTCGCGAACCTCACCGCGGGGTCGTGTCAGTGCGCCCAGCTCGAAGTCGTTGCGGCGGCCGAGGGTAGGGGAGCAGAATGGGAGCAGCGGGGCGCGTCCAACGGGCGCCGAATCGCGCTGGACCGGGCTGAGTCGCTTGCATCGTCTCGGCGTGACCTGCGGGTTCTCGTGTTTGTGCAGGTCAGCGCATGATCGGATTTTCGTTGACACGGAACAGGTCACTGGTTCAAGCCCAGTATCGCCCACCAGAGAAACGGCTGTGGGGTGTCAAAATCCTGGCGCCTGGCATCCAGGCATCCTGGGTGACCTGCAGTGCTATGCCGCTCGTTCGTACTCGGTGATGAGTCCGCCAAGGACCGATCGACGCCTGATCCGTTCACGGGTGAGGTCGACGGCGGGACGGTCGGACCGTGGTGGCTGCAACTGCAGGGCTCGGTGCGGACGGTATCCGTTGTAGTGGCGGGCGTACTCGTCGAGGGTTCGGCGGAGATGTCGCTCACCGAGGATGAGCATGCGGTCGGTGACCTCGGTGCGGACGGTGAGTACGAACCTCTCCGCGTACGCGTTGGCCCGCGGGCTGCGTGATGGGATCTTGCAGTTGGTGATGCCGGCGTCGGCGAGGACGGCGTCGAAGGCGGCGGTGAACTGCCCGGCGCGGTCCCGGATGAGAAACCTGAACTGTTTGGCGTGGTCGCCGAGGTCCATGAGCAGGTTGCGGGCGGCCTGGGTGGTCCAGTCCCCATCGGGGTTGGCGGTGACGCCGAGGATGTGGACGTAGCGGCTGCCGACCTCGATCACGAAGAAGACGTACAGGCGGGTGAGAGTGAGTGCGCAGTCGACGTGGAAGAGGTCGCAGGCGAGCACGGTCGACGCCTGGGTGGAGAGGAACTTTCGCCAGGTGGTGCGGTCGCGGCGTACCGGGTGCTGGTGGTAGGCAGAGCTGTTTGAGGATGCGGCGGATGGTGGACGCACTCACACGGTGACCGAGACCGATCAGCTCGCCCTGGATGCGCTGGTGCCCCCAGCCAGGGTTGGCGCGGGCCATCTGCTCGATGACGGCGGTGATGGTCGGGTCGATCGGCGGCCGGCCGGACCGGTGCGGATAGGTCCAGTGCCGGGCGACCAGTCGCCGATGCCAGCGCATGACCGTGTTCGGGGTAACCAGGCGGTGGTTCTTCAACGCCTGAGGGAGCGGTGGTTCTTCAACGCCTGAGGGAGGAGCCTGATCAGGGCGGCGAGCACGGCTCGGTCGGTCCAGTCCAGGCGCGGCTTCGGGTTCTGCCGGCGTAGGACCGCGTTCTCGTGACGCAGAACCAAGATCTCCAGGTCTTTGGCCGCGCTGGTACGGGCGAGGAGGGCGAGCCAACCAACAACGCGGCAGAGCGCGAGGTATGTCAGGCGCAGCGACACGCATCATGATGATGCCCGATGGCATCGTCAGGCGTTGCGTCTGTTCAGGTCAAACACGGTGATGGGGTTTTGGAACCCCGCAGGCCATCTGTAACCCTCGCTACGAGCTGCTCAGCCAGTCGCGCCGCCCGTGACCGTCCGCTAATCACCCTGACGGCGTGCAGCGCGCGGCGACCGACCGCACAGCATCCGCCGACACGGTCACAGGAAAGCGGCGCGAACGGCGCGCGGCCGGTTCTCTGGTAACAGTCGACGGCTTCGACATCCCGACGGGCGGCGCGTAGAAATCGCGTGAATATTCGACCGTCCACCGTAGAGAACGCGTCAACGCCACTGTCCCGCTCATCTACACGTGACTTCACTTGACTGCGGCCGCGGGCCTCCGCGGTCGGAGTACGAGGGAGGCGGCTGGCATGACGGCGAGCGGCTGGCAGATCCGGCGGACGCCGACCGACGACGAACGGGGTCCCACGGGTATCGCGGTGGCGGCCGGCGCGACGGTCGTGGTCGGTGTAGCGGCCACCGCCGTGATGATCCTCCGCACGCCGGACCCGCGACTGGGGCTGCTGGTGGTCGCGGTGGCGGCGTTTTCCGCCATGACCGGTAACGGCCGGGCGGCGCTGGCGGCAGCCGGGGTGGCCTGGCCGGTCGGCAACGGGTTCCTGGTCAACCGGGGCGGAGACCTCAGCTGGCACGGGCGGCTGGACGCCTGGTTCCTGCTCGGCCGGCTGTGGGCGGCGGCGGTGGGTACGGCCGCCACCACGATCCGCCGCGCGCGTCGCAATCGGCGGCGTTGGCGCCTGTTCACCGTGTTGCTACGCGAGTCGAGCGGGCAGGTGCGGCTGGCGCCGGGGGCGCAGTCCGTGCGGCCGGACGGCCGGGTGGAGGGCGCCGGCATTGTCGAGGAGAGCGGGAGGTAGGCGTGCTGGACGTGGTGTTCGTGCTGGTGACGGTGGTGCTGTTCGCCGTGCTGGCGCTCGCGGCGCGGGCGGTGGAGCGGCTGTGAGCGTCGAGAACGTGGTGGGTCTGGTGCTGGCGGTCGGTCTGGTCGCCTACCTGGTGGTCGCCCTGTTGTTTCCGGAGCGGTTCTGATGAGCGACACCACGGCAGGAGTCCTCTTTGTCACCTCGCTGGTGGTCGCCCTGGCGGTGGCCTACCGGCCGCTCGGCGACCACCTGTACCGGACGGTGACCTCACCCCGGCACCTGCGCGCCGAGCGGGTGGTGTGTCGGCTGGTCGGGGTCGACCCGGACGGCGAGCAGTCCTGGACGGTGTACGCGCGCAGCGTGCTCGCCTTCTCCGCGGTGTCGATCCTGTTCCTGTATGCGTTCCTGCGGTTGCAGAGTCACCTCTGGTTGTCGCTGGGCTTCCCCGCGGTGCCGCCGGCCGGGGCGTGGAACACCGCGGTCAGCTTCGTCACCAACACCAACTGGCAGTGGTACTCCGGTGAGTCGACCATGGGTCATCTGGTGCAGATGGCCGGCCTGGCGGTGCAGAACTTCGCCTCGGCGGCGGTGGGCATCGCGGTGGCGGTGGCGCTGGTGCGCGGGTTCGCCGGCCGCCAGACGACGCAGGTGGGCAACTTCTGGGTCGACCTGGTCCGCATCGTGGTCCGCGTCCTGCTGCCGATCTCCGCGGTCGCGGCGATCGCGTTGGTCGCCGGCGGCGCGGCGCAGAACCTGGCGGCCGGCCACGACGTGCACACCCTCGCTGGCGCCGCGCAGCACCTGCCCGGCGGGCCGGTGGCCAGCCAGGAGGCCATCAAGGAGCTGGGCACAAACGGGGGCGGGTTCTACAACGCCAACAGCGCCCACCCGTTCGAAAACCCGACCGCCTGGACCAACTGGCTGCAGATCTTCCTGTTGCTGGTGATTCCGTTCAGCCTGCCGCGCGCGTTCGGCCGGATGGTGGGCAGCAACCGGCAGGGGTACGCGATCGTCGCGGCGATGGCGATTCTGGCTCTCGGCAGCGTCATCACGATCAACGTGCTGCAGGGGTTGCACCACGGCACTGTGCCGCAGGCGGCGGGCGCGGCGAGCGAGGGCGTCGAGACCAGGTTCGGGGTGCTCGACTCGGCCACCTTCGCCAGCGCCACGACGCTGACGTCGACCGGGGCGGTGGACTCGGTCCACGACTCCTATACCGCTCTCGGCGGCGGCATGACGATGTTGAACATGATGCTCGGCGAGGTCGCGCCCGGCGGGACCGGGTCGGGCCTGTACGGCATGCTTATCCTCGCCGTGCTCACGGTGTTCGTCGCCGGGCTGATGGTCGGGCGGACCCCGGAGTACCTGGGCAAGAAGATCGGCGCCCGCGAGGTCAAGTTCGCGTCGCTGTACTTCCTGACCACCCCGGCGCTGGTGCTGATGGGCACGGCTGCGGCAATGGCGCTCAAGGCGGCGCGGGCGTCCATGCTCAACTCCGGACCACACGGGCTGTCCGAGGTGTTGTACGCCTACACCTCGGCGGCCAACAACAACGGCTCGGCGTTCGCCGGCCTGACCGCCAACACCACCTGGTACAACACCACGCTCGGGGCGGTGATGCTGCTCGGCCGGTTCCTGCCGATGGTGTTCGTGCTCGGCCTGGCCGGCTCGCTCGCGCGCCAGAGTCCGGTACCCGCCTCCACCGGCACGCTCAAGACCTACCAGCCGCTGTTCGTGGGCATGTTGGTGGGCGTGACCGCGATCCTGGTGGCCCTGACATTCCTGCCCGCCCTCGCCCTCGGCCCCCTCGCCGAAGGCCTCAAGTGACACCGCGACAGGGAAGCCCGATGACCGTTACCGACGTCGCCATACCGCAGGCGCACCCGCCGGAAGGGCCCGGCCCGCGCCGGGTGTCCGGCGGGCTGCTCGACCCCACCCAACTGCTGCGATCCACCCCGGACGCGCTCCGCAAGCTCGACCCCCGCACGTTGTGGCGCAACCCGGTCATGTTCATCGTCGAGGTCGGCTCGGTGTTCACCACCGTCCTCGCGATCGCCCATCCGACCGTGTTCGCGTGGCTGACCACCGGCTGGCTGTGGCTGACCGTGGTGTTCGCCAATCTCGCCGAGGCGGTCGCGGAGGGCCGGGGCAAGGCGCAGGCCGAGACGCTGCGCCGGGCCAAGCAGGGCACCATCGCGCGTCGACTGGCGGGCTGGGCGCCCGGCGGTGGACGCGTCGACGAGGAGTCGGTACCCGCGGCCGAACTCACGCTGGGCGATGTCGTCGTGGTCGAGGCGGGAGAGATCATCCCGGGTGACGGTGACGTGGTCGAGGGGATCGCCAGCGTCGACGAGTCCGCGATCACCGGCGAGTCCGCGCCGGTGATCCGCGAGTCCGGCGGGGACCGGTCGGCGGTCACCGGCGGCACCAAGGTGCTATCCGACCGGATCGTCGTGCGGATCACGCAGAAGCCGGGGGAGAGCTTCATCGACCGGATGATCGCCCTGGTCGAGGGCGCCAACCGGCAGAAGACCCCCAACGAGATCGCGTTGAACATCCTGCTCGTCGCGCTGACGATCATCTTCCTGCTCGCGGTCGCCGCGCTGCAGCCGCTGGCGATCTACTCCAAGGGCGTGCAGGTGTTCGCGCCCGACACCGGGGCCCTGACCGCGCACGGCGTGACGGCCGTCGTGCTCGTCTCGCTGCTGGTGTGCTTGATTCCCACCACGATCGGGGCACTGCTGTCGGCGATCGGCATAGCAGGCATGGACCGGCTGGTGCAGCGCAACGTCCTCGCCATGAGTGGCCGCGCGGTCGAGGCGGCCGGCGACGTCAACACCCTGCTGCTGGACAAGACCGGCACCATCACTCTCGGCAACCGGCAGGCCAGCGACTTCCTGCCGATCGACGGGATCGACCCGGCCGACCTGGCGGACGCGGCACAGCTGTCCAGCCTCGCCGACGAGACCCCCGAGGGCCGCTCGGTCGTCGTCTACGCCAAGACCGCGTACGGGCTGCGTGAACGCCAGGCCGGCGAACTGACGTCCGCCACCTGGGTGCCGTTCACCGCGCAGACCCGAATGTCGGGGGTTGACCTGGCCGCGGACGGCCGCGTGGTGCGCTGCATCCGTAAGGGCGCGGCGACCGCGGTGATGAAGTGGGTCCGCGACCACGGCGGCCACCCGATCGACCAGATCGGGCCACTGGTCGACGGCATCTCCGCCTCCGGCGGCACCCCGCTCGTCGTCGCCGAGCACGTGGAGGGCCAGCCGGCGCGCACCCTCGGCGTGATCCACCTCAAGGACGTGGTCAAGACGGGGATGCGGGAGCGCTTCGACGCGATGCGGCGCATGGGCATCCGCACCGTGATGATCACCGGTGACAACCCGCTGACCGCCCAGGCCATCGCCGCCGAGGCCGGCGTGGATGACTTCCTTGCCGAGGCCAAGCCCGAGGACAAGATGGCGCTGATCAAACGCGAGCAGCAGGGCGGCAAGCTGGTCGCGATGACCGGCGACGGCACCAACGACGCCCCGGCCCTCGCGCAGGCCGACGTCGGCGTCGCCATGAACACCGGCACGTCGGCGGCCAAGGAGGCCGGCAACATGGTCGACCTGGACTCCGACCCGACCAAGCTGATCGAGATCGTCGAGATCGGCAAGCAGTTGCTGATCACCCGCGGGGCGCTGACCACGTTCTCGATCGCCAACGACATCGCCAAGTACTTCGCGATCATCCCGGCCATGTTCGCCGCCGTCTACCCGGGCCTGGAGCGGCTCAACGTCATGCGGCTGGCCAGCCCGACCTCGGCGGTCCTGTCCGCGGTCGTGTTCAACGCGCTCATCATCGTCGCGCTGATCCCGCTCGCCCTGCGCGGGGTGCGCTACCGGCCGAGCAGCGCGGCCGCGATGCTGCGCCGCAACCTGCTCGTCTACGGCCTCGGCGGCATCATCGCCCCGTTCGTCGGCATCAAGCTCATCGACCTGCTCATCCAGTTCGTCCCCGGGATCTCGTGATGCGCCTGCCCTCCTGGCTTGCCCAGCACGTCGCCGCCCTGCGCGTGCTGCTCGTGCTCACCGTGCTCACCGGTATCGCGTACCCGCTGGTCATCACGGTCGTCGCCCAGCTGCCCGGCCTGTCCCACCGCGCCGACGGCTCGCTGATCATGGTCGGAGACCGGACGGTGGGCAGCGCGCTCATCGGCCAGTCGTTCATCGACCTCGCCGGCAAACCCCTCGTGCAGTACTTCCAGCCGCGCCCCTCGGCGGCCGGCGGCGGCAACGGGTACGACCCGACCGCCAGCGGCGGGTCCAACCTCGGTCCCGAGAGCATCGTCGACACCCTGCCCGACCAGGCCAAGCCCGGCGACACCGGCAAGCCCAGCCTGCTCACCCAGGTCTGCGCCCGCAGCGTCGCGGTCGGCAAGCTGGAAGGTGCCGACGGGCGACGACCGTACTGCACTCCCGACGGGGTCGGCGCGGTGCTCGCGGTGTTCCGCCGCGACGGCGCCACCGGCCCGGTGACCCGCGTGGTCAGCCTCAACCAGCCGTGCCCGGCGGCACCGTTCGTAAACGGCTACGCCGGCGTGGCCGTCGAGTGCGCCAAGGCGGGGGAGGACTATTCCCGCGGTGTCGTCACCCCGGTACGCGGCGACGCACCGGCCGAGCCAGCGGTGCCGTCCGGCGCGGTCACCGCCAGCGGCAGCGGCCTCGACCCGCACATCAGCCCGGCGTACGCGCGACTGCAGGCGGCCCGGGTGGCCAGGGCCCGCGATGTCGACGTCGCCACCATTGACGCCCTCATCGGCCGGCACACCACCGGGCGGTCCCTGGGGTTCCTGGGCGAGCCGGCGGTCAACGTCGTCGAACTCAACCTTGACCTGGACCGGCGATACCCGTACCACCGGTGAGGCGAGGCGTCGGGGCGGCCGGCGCAGGGAAGGGAGAAGCGGTGATGGCCCGCGGACAACTACGCGTCTACCTCGGCGCCGCCCCCGGCGTCGGCAAGACCTACAAGATGCTGGAGGAGGGCCACCGCCGCCGCGAGCGCGGCACCGACGTGGTCGTCGGCTTCGTCGAATGCCACGGCCGCCGGCACACCGAGGCCCTCGTCGCGGGCTTGGAGGTGGTGCCCCGCACGACCGTGACGTACCGGGGCGCGTCGTTCACGGAGATGGACCTCGACGCCGTCCTCGCCCGTCGGCCGCAGGTCGCCCTGGTCGACGAGCTGGCCCACACCAACGTGCCGGGCAGCGGCAGTGCCAAACGATGGCAGGACGTCCAGCGGATGCTCGACGCCGGCATCACCGTCATCACCACCGTCAACATTCAGCACCTGGAGTCACTCAACGACGTCGTCGCCCAGATCACCGGCGTGACCCAACGCGAGACCATCCCCGACGAGGTTGTCCGCCGGGCCGACCAGATCGAGCTGGTCGACATGACCCCCGAGGCGCTGCGGCGGCGGCTGGCCCACGGCAACGTCTACACTCCGGACAAGATCGACGCCGCGCTGAGCAACTACTTCCGCGTCGGCAACCTCACCGCCCTGCGCGAGTTGGCCCTGCTGTGGCTGGCCGACAAGGTCGACGACCAACTGGAGCGCTACCGCGCCGAACATCACATCGACGCCACCTGGGAAACCCGCGAACGCGTGGTCGTCGCGCTCACCGGCGGCCCGGAAGGCGACACGCTGATCCGGCGGGCCGCCCGGATCGCCGATCGCAGCAAGGGCGCGGACCTGCTCGCGGTGCACGTGGCCCGTAGCAGCGGGCTGGCCAGCGTCGACCCGGCGCACCTGGCCCGCCAGCGGGTGCTTGTCGAGAGCCTGGGCGGCAGCTACCACCAGGTCCTCGGCGATGACATCCCGGCCGCACTACTGGACTTCGCCCGAGGCGTCAACGCCACCCAGCTCGTGCTCGGCGCCAGCCGCCGCGGCCGCCTCGCGCAGCTCTTGGCACCCGGGGTGGGGGTGACCACCACCGCCGGGTCGGGCCCGATCGACGTGCACCTGGTCACCCACGAGGAGGTCAAGCGCGGCCGGCCGCCGATCACCCTCAGCCGGGGCCTGACGCCGCGACGGCGGTTGGCCGGGTTCGCCCTCGCCACGCTCGGGCTGCCGCTGCTGACGGTCGCGCTCACCCACCTACGTGGCCACCTGACGCTGTCCAACGACATCCTGCTCTACCTGGCCGCCGTCGTCGCGGTCACGCTCATCGGCGGCCTGTACCCGGCGCTGGTCGCCGCCGTCGCCGGGTTCGCGCTGCTCAACTGGTACTTCACCCAGCCCATCCACGAGTGGACCATCGCCGAGCGGGAGAACATCCTCGCCCTGGCGGTCTTCCTGCTGATCGCCGTCGCGGTCAGCACCGTCGTCGACCTCGCCGCCCGACGTACCAGCGAGGCGGCCCACGCCCGTGCGGAGGCGGAAACGCTGTCCACCGTCGCCGGCAGCGTGTTGCGCGGCAGCCGCCCGCTGCCCGCCCTGCTCGACCAGCTTCGGGAGACCTTCCAGTTGACCGGCGTCACGCTGCTGGAGCGCCGTCCCGACGCCGCCGGTCCGGACCTGCGGCACGACCCGGCCGCCTGGCGGGTGGCGGCCGCCGTCGGCGACCAACCGTGCCTGACCCCGGCGCAGGGCGACGCCGACGTACCCGTCGACGGCCAGATGTCGCTGGTGCTACGCGGACGTGCCCTCGCAGCCGGCAACCGGCGGGTCGTCGAGGCGTTCGCCGCCCAGGCCGCGGTCGCCCTGCGCCAGGAGCGGCTGGCCGAGCAGGCCGCCGCCGTCGGGCCGCTCGCCGAGATCGACCGGCTGCGCACCGCGCTGCTGTCCGCCGTCAGCCACGACCTGCGCACCCCACTCGCGTCGGCGAAGGCAGCGGTCAGCAGCCTGCGCAGTCCCGACGTCGAGTTCAGCGAGGCCGACCGCGACGAGCTGCTCGCCACCGCCGAGGAGTCGCACGACCGGCTCGGCCGGCTCGTCGACAACCTGCTCGACATGAGCCGGCTGGAGGTCGGTGCGCTGGCGATGTTCCCGCAGGTGATCAGCCTGGCCGAAGCGATACCGGCCGCCGTCGACGAGCTCGGCGACGGTGGCCGCGCCATCAGTATCCAGATGCCCGACGACCTGCCCGAGGTGTCGGTCGATCCGGCGCTGCTGCAACGCGCGTTGGTCAACGTGCTTACCAACGCGGTCCGCTACAGCCCGCCCGACCGGCCCCCAATGATCACCGCAAGCGCGCACGCCGGCCAGGTCGAGATCCGCGTCATCGACCACGGCCCGGGTGTGCCCGCCGCCGACTGGGACCGCATCTTCGCCCCGTTCCAGCGCCTCGGTGACCGGGACAACTCCACCGGCGTCGGCCTGGGCCTCGCGCTCTCCCGCGGCCTGGTCGAAGCCATGGGCGGCACCGTCGATCCGGACGCCACCCCCGGCGGCGGCCTTACGATGATCCTCACGCTGTCGGCTATCTCCTCGCCGCACACCGACGACCTCGACGACGCCATTCTCGAGCCGGCGCGGCAGACGCCGGCGAGCGACAACGGAGCCAGCTCATGACCCGGGTGCTCATCGTCGACGACGAACCCCAGATCCTGCGCGCGCTGCGCATCAATCTGAACGCCCGCCACTACGACGTCGTCACCGCCGCCGACGGCGCCGAGGCGCTGCACGCCGCCGCCATCCACCGCCCCGACCTGGTCGTCCTCGACCTCGGGCTGCCCGACATCGACGGCGTCGATGTCATCCGCAAGCTGCGTACCTGGACCCCGGTCCCGATCGTCATCCTGTCTGGACGTACCGACAGTAGGCAGAAGGTCGATGCCCTCGACGCCGGCGCCGACGACTACGTCACCAAGCCGTTCAGCGTCGACGAGCTGCTCGCCCGCATCCGCGCCGTCACCCGCCGACTCGCCGGAACGGAGGCCCCGCCCGGCGCCCGCATCGGCAACTACACCGTCGACCTGGCCAGCCACCGGGTGCAAGCCGACGACGGCAGCACCGTCCACCTGACCGCCACCGAGTGGCAGCTGCTCACCGTGCTCATCAGCAATCCCGGAAAGCTGGTCAGCCAACGGCAACTGCTGCAGGAGGTCTGGGGGCCTACCTACCGGACCGAGACGCAGTACCTGCGCCAGTACATGGTCCACCTGCGCCGCAAGCTCGAGCCCGATCCCAGCCGGCCCCGGCACCTGCTCACCGAGCCGGGCATGGGCTACCGATTCCAGCCCTGACCCCAACCCTGCGGTCAGCGCGAGGACGCGGCCGTCAGCGATCTTGATGCTGTACGGGGCGTCGTCGGGGTGCCATTCGCTCGTCATTCACGGCTGGATCGGGCTGGCGGTAGGGGAGCGGAATGGGAGCAGCGGGGCGCGTTCAACGGCGCTGAACCGCGTTCGATCGGGCTGAGCTGCCTGTATCGTCTCGCCGTGACCTGCGGGTCCTCGCGTTTGCGCAGGTCAGCGCATGATCGGATTTTCGTTGACACGGAAGAGGTCACTGGTTCACACCCAGTATCGCCCCCCCAAAAAAACTGCAGGTGAAGGCACTGATCGCCGATCTTACGGATCGGCGATCATCTGTTTCTGGGAGCAGTTTTGCTCCCCCGGTAACTACCGATCGCGGCTGTGTCGGTTACATCCTGGTCACGAGTGGCCGCCGCTGGCGAGCCAGCGTTGTTGTAGGGCTGCCAGCAGTGGCGTCTGCATGGGCTCGGTGGCGTGGGCGTAGACGCCGCGGACGCCGGGCAGTTGGTGGCCCAGGCGCTGGCTTTTGAGGGCTTCGGGGATGCCGTCCTCGTCCATCCAGGTGCGGTGGGTGTGGCGCAGGTTGTGGAAGCGGAAGCGTCGATGATCGGCTACCAGCCGCGCCGGGCGTGGCCGTCGCAGGCCGGCCGCCAGGTCCGTTCGACGAAGGTGGTGCGCCACATCCACCGGCCGGTGTCGGTGCAGAAGGCGGTGGCGTAGGGGTGGGCGCGCAGGAGTCGTTCGAGGCCGTCGATGAGGAACGGCGGTAGGCGGATGTCGCGGACGGCGGCTTTGGTCTTGGGTGGGCCGAGCCAGCGTTGGCCGGCGACCTCGTGGAGGGCGCCGGTGTCGGCGGCGACGTGGATGACGGCGCGGTCGAGGTGCACGTTCGTTCGGCTCGGTCCGGCGAGTTCGCCGAAGCGCATGCCGGTGTAGACGGCGGTGACGACGAGCATGCGGGTGTGGAGGTTGGGCATCCGCCCGGTGAGGCGGCGGTCACCGAAGACGGGAAGGATGTGTGCGCAGCATCGACCCGTACTTGGCGGTGGTCGCCGCGCCGGCGAAGTGGGCGGGAAGCCAGGCGGCGACCCATTCGGCCACGGTCGGTGGCGGTGTGGTGAGTCGTTGCCGCACGGCTCGGTTCAGACGGTCGAGCTGGATCACTCGATCATGCGCGGCGTCGGCGGTGTCGTAGATGCCGTCCAAGACTGTGCGGCCGGCGTACGGTAGCGGACCCGGTAGTGCGGACCGTGTCGTTCCATCCAGGCCATGGCGCACCTCCACCTGGGACCTGTGGCTACGGGGCAGGCTTTCGTCGTTACCGCTTCGACGCAGGTACGAGGTCCAGTGGATGAGGAAAGAAATTGAATAGTGCGCAAGCTCCGGGCGGTCGTGTGACTGCGCCTGCTACGACGTCGAGTACGACCCCGAGCGTGCGGCCCGTTTGGATACTGATACGGCGACTTCGAACGTGCGGCGAGCAAGCGCGGGCCGTGATGTGGAGGGTTGGCCGTTTCCCCGCACGGAGGAGGCCCGCTGCAACCGACTCACCTGGGGCTCTGCCGGCGCAGGACCGTGTTCTCGTGGCGTAGGAGCAGGATCTGGCATCTTTCGCCGCATACGCGTGGGCGAGGAGTGCGAGCCAGTCGGTGATACCGCGGAACACTAGGTAGAGCAGGTGTAGCGACACGCGTCATGATGATGTCGGAGGGCATGACCGAGCACTACTGCTTGCCCTGCTCATGCATCGGGGTGGGATTTTGGAACCCCGCAGGCTGTCCGATGTGCCCTCGGCGGCGGGCTCAAGTAGCGCGCTACGGCGTACGGCTGTGGGATGAGCAGGTGGAGCAGGACAGGCCCATCAAGGATGGGGAGTGCGGCGGCGTCAATACCGTAGGGGCGTTTCGAACCAGACGCAGGTGGTGCCGCTGCTCGTGATGACGCCGAGGTCGGTGGCGATGGCCTGCACCAGTTGCAGGCCGCGCCCGGACTCGGCAAGGTCGGTTGCCGGCGGGACATCCGCCGGGTTGGGCAGACGGAAGCGGGGACCCGGGTTGCTGATCTCCACCCGCAGTCGGTTGCCGCGGCGCAGGATGCGCAGGTGGATCGGGTCGAGGCGGGGACTGCGTGGCGGTTGGCGGGTGAGCTGCTGGACGGCGTTGGCGAGCAGTTCACTGACCGCGAGGAGAATGTCGAAGATCAGATCGGGCGCCACTTCGGTGGCGAGCACGTCGCGGACCTGGTGCCGGGTCTGTGGGACCGCGGCGGCGCTGGCGGGCAGGTGCTCGTCCAACAGGAGGTATTCACTGGGCTCGGCCGGGGGGGTCAGTCGGGAGACGAGGAGGGCGGTGTCGTCGGCGCCGCCGTCACGGTAATCGAGCAGGGCCTGCTCCACTCGGGCGACGACGTCGGTGGCGGGGTGTCCGGCGAGAGTGGGCAGCAGGGCGGGGAGGTCGGCGTCGCCGAACTGCCCGCGTGGTCCGCGGGCCTCGATGAGCCCGTCGGTGTAGGCCAGGAGCGTGTCGCCGGGGTACAGGTGGTGTCGGGTGGCGGTGAACTCGACCTCGTCGAGGATGCCTAGAGCCGGGCCGGGGACGCCGACCTCGGTGTGGCTGCCGTCGGGGTGGATGAGCACCGGCGCGGGGTGCCCGGCCAACCAGGTGTCAAGGACCGCACCGTCCGCCGTCGGCTGCAGGTGCAGGTAGGCGAGGGTGAGGAAGCGTTCGTCGCCGGTTTGTTCGGCCAGCAGAGTGTTGAGTCGGGCCAGGGCAGCGGGTACGGGCAGTTGACCGGCGAGCGCCCGCAGAGCGGCGCGAGTGATGCCGGTCAGGCCGGCGGCGCCCGCCCCGCGACCGGTGACGTCGCCGACGATGAGGGCGTAGCCGCCATCGGAGCTGATGGGGAAGACGTCGTAGAGGTCGCCGCCGACGTCGGCGGCGGCTTCGGCGACCAGGTACCCGGCCGCAAGCTCGACACCGTCGATGGTGGGCAGCTGCGCCGGCAGGAGAGTGTCTTGCAGCCGGGCGGCGACGTAGGTGCGCTCGGCCAGCAGCCGGAGGTTGTCGATCGCGGTGCCAGCGCGGTGACCGAGGTCGGCCAGCAGCTGTTCGTCGTCGGTGTCGAACTCGTCGCGGCCGGCGGCCCGCCAGGCCGTGATGACGCCGATCATGCCGTCACGGGCGACCATCGGCGCGGCGATGAGCGTGCCTGGGCCAGGCGTCGTGGTGTCGGTGGCTACGTCGGCCGAGGGCTGGCCGAAGTAGGCGGAGAGGTCGTCGACGTCGGCCCGGGCAACGTGGCGTTCTCGCCAGGCGACCGCGCGTGGATCGTGCTCGCCCAGCAGCATCACACCGGCACCTGTGAGCCGATCGACCAGCTGCTTCTGTACGCCACGTATCCGGATGACCTCTCGGCGTAGTCTTCCCAGCTCGTCAGGCACGAGGATGGTGCAGCAGTCGCAGAACGCGTCGACCAGGGCGTTGGCCAGGCCGGCCAACTGGTCGGCCTCGGTGGTCGCCGTGGTGAGCGGCGCGCTGGCTTCGGCCAGCAGGGTCAGGTGGGCGCGGGCGCGGCGTTCCCGGTCGAGCAGTCGGGTGCGCTCGATCGCGTTGGCGGTGTAGTCGGCCACCGCGACCAGCAGGTCGACCTCGTCCGCGGCGAACTGGCGGGGCTCGGTCCAGGCGAACTCGGCGATGCCGACCCGTTCGCCGTGGATGAGCAGCGGCACCGCGACCCACGCCTGGTGGGGCATCGGCAGGCCGGCGAGCGTCGGGTAGCGGGCGTCCCGGTCGGACCGGTTGGTGATCACGACTGGCCGGCCGGTGGCGAGCACCTCCGCCGACATCGGTGTCGCGCCGTGCGCCACCTCTTCCCAGGATGACCGCGACAGCGGCGACCCGACCGAGGCCAGGGCCCGGGACCGCCCGGACGGGTCGCGCTGGGTGATCGCGCCGGCGTCCGCGCCCAACGTGTCGAGCACCATCGTCAGGACCGCCTCGGCCACCTGCTGCGTGTCGGCGGCGGCGGCTAGGGCGGCGGTCAGCCGTTGCAGCAGCATGGTGCGGCGGGCCTGCTCCTCGGCCAGAGCGCGGGCCACGGCTACGGCGTCGGCGACCTCGGCCGTTGCGCCGAGGGCCAGCGGGTCGCTGCGTTCGTCGACGGTGCGGACCGTTCCGTGTGCCACGCCGGTGTCTTTGATCGCTTGGGCGCACTGCGCGGCGAACACGGTTACTGTCTGCAGCGCGTACGGCGGAACGGAACCGCGGAAGCCGACGCCGACCGCGCCGATCACCGCGGGGCCGTCGCCGGTCCGCGCCCACACCGGCACCGCGAGGGTGCCCGCCGCGGCTCCGTTCAGCCTTCGGGGAATCGTCGGGTAGCGGGACAGGCGCTGCGGTAGCGCGTCACTGAGGACCGGCTCGCCGCGGCGCACCGCCTCGCTCAGCGGCACGTCCGCCGCGAGCGGGATGCGCGTCCACGCTTCGGCCTGCTCCGGTGGTACGGCGGCCGACCAGACCAGTTCCAGGGCCTCGGCGGTCTGGTCGACCACGGCCAGGACGACCGGCACCCCGGCCAGCTCGGACAGTGCCGATCCGGGCAGCATCCCCGCTAGCTTCGCCGCTACGTTGGCATCCCACGCCGACGACCCGAGCTCGGCTGTCACTGCCGTACCCCTCGGGTGCGTGCGGTCACGCCCACGTCTCAAGCACCGCATCCCGTCCCGCCGAAGCCAACAAATGCGCACGATACCGTCCCGAAGCGGAGTGGTTCCATCCCGTGGTTCTCCGGCGGCAATGTCGTATGCCCGTATGCCGGGCGCAACCGCCACGGAACGAGGGGCAACCCCGTACCGTGCACTCCGGTCATAGCCGGCAGGGATACGCGATTCTTGGCGTTACCGAATACTCTTCAACCAGACTTTGGCCTTGAGTCCGATCGCATTCTGGCGTTACCTCCCCGTGGTTGTCGGCTGAGATGTGCCCGGCAGGCAGCGGTAGCGGTACGCCGCATCGGCCCCCGTACTGCTTGACCTCACCTGCAGTCGGTCCCTCCGGGGGAGCGGGCCAAAGGCGTGAACGTACATCCGGGGTGTACCCGCCTGTTACCCTACGAGCCGCCCTGGTACGGCGTGCACGAGGGGTGCATGTGCTGTATGTCTGGCGCTTACTCGCAATGGTCGCAGCGGGACAGCCGTACCTGTGCGGCGTCGAGATTGTCTGCACGCAGCGTAGGACGGTGTCGTCAATGCGGTGCTCGTCGTGCAGCCGGGTGATCGCGGCGCGCTTGTGGGAGAGCAGCGCGAGGGCGTAGCGAGCGGAAGCAGTTTTCGGTGCGCCGGCCGTCAGTGTGGTCGCCCCGGCCGTCGTTGCGCAGCACGTCGAGATGCTCGGTGTGCTCCAGTCGGATGCGGTCGACCACGCTGCGCTCGCGGCCGAGCTGGGCACGGTCGCGGCCATGCAGGTCCTGCTCGCCGCAATCGGCGGCCTGACCTTCAGTGCGACCGTCGACGCCATCCTCACTGCGGCCAAGGTCGGCACGGGGGTCTCCCTGGACGTGGCCGCCCTGGTGCGCACCGTGGCCATCCTGCAGCTCGTTCCGTTCGCCCTCGGCCTGATCCTGCGCCACTGCACGCCGCCGATAGCGCGGTCCTGGCCCCGTACCGCGGTCACGGTCTCGAACGTGACGTTCCATCCGGGCTACCTTACGCGAGCGATCGTCGCTCATCGTGATCACCGGATGTGTACCAGCGCCGGAGATCCGGCAGTCCCGCCTGGAAGCCGGCCTGCTCGGCCACTTCGGCCTGCTCGGCCTGCTCGGCAGGTACGTACTCTTCGCACGGCAGGAAGCACTCCAGCTTCCTGCCGTGCGGCCACCCGCCGCTGAACCGACTACGCGGTCGCGACGACACTCCCAGAGGCTTGACAGAAATCCAATGACTTGCAACAGTTCCCAACTGTTTGCAAGTAACGCCAGCCGGGCGGTCGGTGAACGCTTGCGACCGACGCAAGGCCGCATGGGGAGTGGTTGGGTTGGGTTCCAGGCAAGATCCTGCAGATGTCTTGATCGTTGGAGCGGGAACTGCGGCCGGGATCGCGGCCAGACACCTTGCCGAGGCGGGGCTCAGGGTGGTGGCCCTCGAACAGGGCACCTGGGTCGATCCGGGCAACCTGCCGGGCAACAAGCCCGAGTATGAGCTGCTGGGGTCCAAGAACTGGCACCCGAGCCCGAACGTCCGTGGCCGTCGCGAGGACTACCCGGTGGACACCACCGATGCCGACCTGCCGGTATGGCTGTACAACGGGGTGGGCGGCTCGAGTGTGCTCTACGGCGGCATCTGGGCGCGGGCCCTGCCGTCGGACTTCCGGGCACGGACCCTCGACGGCGTCGCCGACGACTGGCCCATCAGCTACGACGAGCTCCTCCCGTACTACCAGGCCGTCGAGCGTGAGATGAGCGTCTCCGGCCTGGCCGGCAACCCCGCGTACCCGCCGGGGTTCGAGCCGCCGATGCCGGCCGCGCCGATCCACCGGACCGGCCGGACGATGGCCGAGGGTATGAACAAGCTGGGGTGGCACTGGTGGCCCGGCACCAACTCCATCCCGACGCAGAACCGTACCCACGAGGGCAAGTGCGTCCGCTACGGCATCTGCCGGATGGGCTGCCCGGAGGGTGCCAAATCCTCCACCGACGTCACCCACTGGCGGGACGCCGTGGCGCTGGGAGCCGAGGTCATCACCCGGGCACGAGTCGCCCGGGTCACCGTCGACGAACGCGGCCGCGCCAACGGGGCCGTCTACATCCGGGACGGTGTGGAGCACTTCCAGGCCGCCTCGGTGGTCCTCATGGCGGCCGGCGGCATCGGAACTCCCCGGCTGCTGCTGATGTCGGCGTCCGAGCGTTTCCCCGACGGCCTGGCGAACTCGTCCGGCCTGGTCGGTAAGCGGCTCATGCTCCACCCGTACGCCGCGTCCGTCGGCGTCTACGACGACGACCTGGAGAACTGGCTCGGGCCCGCCGGTGAGCACATCGGCTCGATGCAGTTCTACGAGACCGACTCCTCCCGCGGCTTCGTACGCGGCGCGAAGTGGGCACTGCTCCCCATCGCCGGGCCCCTCGAAGCGGCCGAGAAGTGGACCGACAAGGGCAGCCTCGCCGGTGAGGCGCTCTGGGGCGAGGGCTCGGCCGACCGGATGAAGTCGTTCGTGCGCATGCTGCAGTGGCACATCGTTCCGGAGGACCTCCCGGAGGAGACGAACGCCGTCTCGCTGCACCCCACGCTCACCGACTCCGACGGTCTGCCGGCGGCCAAGGTGCGGTACCGGATCTCCGAGAACACTAACAAGATCATCGACTTCAACCTGGCCAGGAGCCTGGAGGCCCACGAGGCTGCCGGCGCCCTGAGGACCTGGGTCGCCGGGCGCAACTTCATGACCGGTCACAACACCGGTACCGCGAAGATGGGCGACGACCCCGCCACGTCGGTCGTCGACCGGTTCGGCCGGGCGCACGACGTACCGAACCTCTACATCATCGACGCGAGCGTGTTCACCACCTCGACGGGCGTGAACCCGACGGCCACGATCTGCGCCCTGGCCAAGCGCACCGCCACCTACATCGCAACCAACGCTCGTAACCAGGAGGTCGGGTCGTGACGGTCGTCAACCTCTCGGACGAACTGGGTGACGCGTCGCGGGCCCGCCTCGCCACGCTGGCCGACGTCCTGATCCCGGGCGGGTCCGGCCTTCCGCCCGCGAGCGACGCCGACGTGGCGGGTCAGTGGATCAACCGTACGCTGGCCGCGAACCCCGACCTGGCCGACGCCGTCGCACACGTCCTGGCCATCGAGGGTGCGCCCGGTGAGGTGCTCGAGAGGCTGCGGATCGAGCGTACGGACGTCTTCGACGCGTTCGCGTTCGCCGTCAGCGGTGCCTACTTCATGAACCCCGCGGTGCGTCAGGCACTGGGATACCCCGGTATCGCGCCGCGCCGGATGCCTGCGGTGGACGGCGAAGCCGAGTACTACCTGGAGGACGACATCCTCGCCCCGGTCATCGGCCGGGGGCCGGTCTACCGCCAGGCCTGACGGCCTCTTGATGATCAGGCGAGTGAGGGCTCAGGCGTGGTCAAAGTGTGCTGTTGCCGTCGGCGTGGTCAAAGTGTGCTGTTGCCGTCGCGAAAAGCCCGCGCTCGACCTCGCTGGCAGAGCAAAGCATGCCGCCGAGTCTCCCGTTCCGCGCGGCCTAGCCTAGCGCGGCGAGAGGTCAGGCCGGTTCGGCGAGGGGCCGCTCGCGGTCGATGACGTCGTCGACGGTGACCGTGACGCCCGGGTCGGCGGCGGAGAAGAGGGTCCCCTCGTGCTGGACGGCCGCGGCTCCCCACGTCAGGGCGGTACGCAGGGCGTAGACGCCGCTTCCACCGGCCGCCAGGAAGCCGGCGAGCAGCGCGTCACCGGCACCGACCGCGCTCACCACCCGGGTCACCGGTGCGATCCCGTGGTGCACGCCGTCGTCGTCGACGAGGATCGCGCCGTCGGCGCCGAGGCTCGCCAGTACCGACCGGGCGCCGCGCTCCCGCAGGACGGTGGCCGCGTCGACGACGTCTCCGAAGGTCGCCAGCGGGCGTTCGACGACCTCGGCGAGTTCGTGGGCGTTGGGCTTGACGAGGTCGGGGCCGGCCGGGAGCGCCGCGCGCAGGGCGGCGCCCGAGCTGTCGACGGCCACCTTGACGCCGCGGCGATGGGCGTCGGCCGTCAGCTGCGCGTAGAAGTCCTCCGGCAGGCCGGCGGGCAGGCTTCCACACCCGGCGAGCCAGCTCGCGTTGTCGGCCTTTTCAAGGGCCGCGACGGCCAGCGCCCGGGCCTCGGCCGAGCTGAGGGCCGGCCCGGCCTCGTTGATCTTGGTGACGGTGCCGTCGGGCTCCACCAGGCTGACGTTGCTGCGGATGTCACCGTCGATGGGGACGGTGATGAGGGGGATGTCGGCGGTGTCGAGCATCGTCATGATCTGGCTACCCACGGCGCCGCCCACCGGCAGTACCGCGACGACGTCGTGGCCGTGCGCGCGCAGGGCCAGCGCGACGTTGACCCCCTTGCCGCTGGGTTCGCTGCGGCTGCGCCGGCTGCGGATGACCGCGCCCCTGGGCAGCGCGTCGACGAAGACGGTGCGGTCGACGCTCGGGTTGGGGGTAACGGTGATGATCACGTCTGCTCCACTTCGAGGCCAGTGGCCTGCAGGGTTTTCAAGTCGGCGGCGGACAGGCCGGTGTCGGTGATGAGCAGGTCGATGTCGGACAGATCCCCGTGCTTGCACAGGCTGACGGCGCCGACCTTGCTGTGGTCGGCGAGGAGGATCCGCCGCCGGGCGCTCGCGAGCATGAGGCGCTTGATCGCGGCCTCCGCGGGGTCCGGCGTGGTCAGGCCGCGCTCCACGGAGATCGCGTTCGTGCCGAGGAACGCGACGTCGACGTTGATCTCGCTCAGGGCGCGCGCGGCCCAGTCGTCGACTCCGGCGAGCGTCAGCGGACGGACCCGGCCGCCGAGGGTGAGGACCGTGAGCCGGGGACGGGTGACGAGCGTGAGCGCGATCGACAGGGTGTTGGTGTACACGGTCAGTTCCCGGTCGGCCGGGAACAGTTCCGCGAGGCGGGCGTTGGTCGAACCGGCGTCGATGAGGACGGACCCACGGGTGGGCAGATGGGCGAGCGCCGCCCGCGCGATCCGGGTCTTCTCCTCCGAGTAGTACGTGCGGGTCGACACCGCCGGCTCGAAGGAGAGCTGTTCCACGGGCACGGCGCCGCCGTGCACCCGGCGCAGCAGGCCCTGCTGTTCGAGTCCGATGAGGTCCTTGCGTACCGTCTCCTGGGTGACGCCGAGCTGGGCCGCGATGTCGGCGGCGTCCACCCGCCCGTTGGCGCGGAGCTCGGTGATGATGGCCTGCTTGCGTTGCGCGGCATAGGGGACCCGCTCGGGCGTGCTCATGCCGCGCCCCCGGCTCGGTCGGCGAGAGCGTGCCGCGTCGCGCCGCCGCTGGTCGTACGCGTGCTCATGCCAGCTGCTCCTTCGTTTGACGACCTGCTAGTCAAGGGGAGGGAACTGCTCCCGTCCGGAGTACACGCCCGCGGCCTGACCGGCCAGCAGCGCGGCGCCACGGGCGCCGGCCTCGGCCACATCGGGGTTCCGAAGTGGACCCAGGACCCGGCACTTCACCTCGAGCAGGGCCCTGCTGCGCGACCACCCGCCGGTGACCACGAGCGCCTGGTGACCGCCGACGACCGCGGACATCGCGGAGTGGATCTGGTCGGCTTCCGCGGTGACGGCCTCCAGCGCGGCGCGCCAGAGGTCTGCCGGGCCGACGCCGTTGGTCATACCGGAGATGCGCAGCTCGTCGGTGTCGGCGCCGGTGACGGTCACGGTGGGAGTGTCGCGGGTCAGCGCCTCGCGGTCGAGTTCGCTGACATCGGCGGACGTACGGCCGAGCAGGCGCAGAACCCGTTGCAGGGCAAGGCCGCCCTGCGTACCGCCGAGCAGGCACCAGCGGTCGGCCAGTACGTGCCAGCCGGTCGTGATCCCGCCCTTGGCGAGGGATGCGACGGCTGCCGTGTCGACGAGGCCGGCCGGAACCGTGCGGACCAGCGCCTCGGCGGTGCCGCACGAGTCCAGCTCGTCGCCGGGGCCCGCGGCATCCGCGCCGACGGTCGCGGCCTGGTGGTCGTGGCCGGCGACGGTCAGGACCGCGCCGGTCAGGCGCGGGATGCCGACCTCGTCACTGACCCGGCCCAGCGGTGTGCCCGCCGTGACGACGTCGGGCATCAGCGAGCGGGCGGCGCCCGACCATTCCAGGGCGTCGGACCACCAGCTCCGGGTGGACAGTTCGAACCAGCCGGTACGTGAGGCCAGTGACTGCTCGGCCGACTCCTCGCCGCCGAGTCCCCGCACCACCCACTCGGCGATGTTGAGCCGGCGCACCGCGCCCCTGGTCTGTGGATGGTGTGCCAGCAGCCAGCGATGCTTGGTCAGCGACCACTGACCGCGGAGCGGCAGTCCGGTGTGGCCGGCGAAGCGGTCCTCGCCGAGTGCCGCGGTCAGGTCGCGGACCTCGGCACCGTCGCGGGTGTCGTGCCAGGCGATGACGGGCGCCAGCGGTACGCCGTGGGCGTCCAGGAGTACACCCGACTCGCCCATGCTCGTCACGCCGACGCCGAGCACAGGGCCGTCCGGGGCCTGGGTCAGGGCCAGCCGCAACGCTTCCCGGGCCGAGGCGAGCAGTTCGACGGCGTCGAGCTCCGCCCCGTGTGCGGTCAGCGCCCACGGGGTTACCGCCTTGCCCTCGCTGACGGGTCGGCCATCCGTGGTGAACACGACGGCCTTGCTCGTGGTCGTGCCCACGTCCAGGCCGACGATCAGTGGATCCATGCACCCAGCCTTACTGTCCCGACCCGTTGCCTAGTTGCGAGTCGGTGGATATCGTTGCGTTTCGTTGGTGGGGTGTCAAGAGAACTGATGTTCCTAAAAGGCAACACCCTGATTCGCCGCGAGACGCCTCGCGCCCGTCACCTCGGAGGCAGTGGATGCCGCTCGTCAGTACCCAGCAGATCGTGGACTCCGCCCGTGCCCGGGGCGCCGGCGCCGGGGCGTTCAACGTCATCACCCTTGAGCATGCGGAGGCCATCGTGACCGGGGCCGAGCAGGCGGGCGCGCCGGTGATCCTGCAGATCAGCGAGAACGCGGTCAAGTTCCACGGTGGCCGGCTGACGCCCATCGCGGCCGCCGCGGCGGCGGTCGCCCGGTCCGCGGCCGTACCGGTCTCGCTGCACCTCGACCACGTCGAGGACACCGCACTGCTGCACCAGGCTGCCGACGCCGGGATGAGCTCGGTCATGTTCGACGCCTCCAAGCTGGGCTACGACGCCAACGTCGCCGCCACACGCGCCGCCGCCGAGTGGGCCCACGAGCGCGGCCTGCACCTGGAGGCGGAGCTGGGCGAAGTCGGCGGCAAGGACGGCGCGCACGCTCCGGGCGTCCGCACCGATCCGGCGGAGGCCGCCGCCTACGTCGCCGCCACCGGCGTCGACGCGCTCGCCGTCGCGGTCGGCAGCTCCCACGCCATGACGACCCGTACCGCCACGCTCGACCACGGACTGATCGGCAAGCTGCGCGAGGCCGTACCGGTGCCGCTGGTCCTGCACGGTTCGTCCGGCGTCGCCGACGACGAGCTGCGCGAGGCCGTCGCCGCGGGCATTGTCAAGGTCAACATCGGCACGATCCTGAACGTCGCCTTCACCGGCGCGGTCCGGGACACCCTGCGCGAGCCGTCGCTGGTCGACCCGCGCAAGTACCTCGCCCCGGCGCGGGTGGAGATGACGGCCGTCGTACGGCGCCTGCTGACGGTGCTCACCGGCGCCGGGGACGCCGGCGCGAGCGCGTCCTGAGCGGAGGCTGGGCGCCGCTCGGGATAACAAGAACACGGTGCGGCGACAACCCTTGACACGTTAAATCCGCGTGTCTAAGTTCAAACCACCCTGCTGTGACATCGATTACCTCACCTCGAACGGTGACCTCCAAGGGGGTGAGCCGTGCGGACAGTGGTGGCCCGACCAGGGCGACCGTCCTGTTCCACGGTGATCGGTCCGACGGGAGCGACTGGCGCGTGCGCCGGTGTCGCGGTGTACGCGTCGTGCCCACGTACGACGCGCCGGTGTCGCGGGCCGTCGTCGAGCCGGTCGGTCGGCTTGCTCGACCCGGTGGCCGGGCGAGCGGGCCGATGCTGTCGCGTCGTCCGTGAGAACCCCGAAATGCCTGTGGCACAAGGGAAATTGTGGAGCGGCGGGACGGATGGGCCGGTTGAGAACTACGTAGTGGCGCACCCGGAGGATCACGGTCTGTAGAGGCTTGACATCCCCGGTCGGCGCTACCTAGCTTGGGTGCACTTAACGGTGACATCGATTACCTTCCCGTGACCGTAACGGTCATGGGCTACCGGAACAGTGCGGCGTCGAACGTCGCTGATTGGACCCGCGCTCCCACTGAACCAACGACGTGACATCAAACCCTGGGTCACGGACGAAGGCAGCCGGGACAGCGGTGCATCAGCGGGTTGAGAGGCACATCCCCCATAACGACACATTCCTCGGAAGGACCCACCGCATGTCAATCTTCGACGCAAGGATGACGCGACGCGCCTCCTTGGCCGCCGCCGCGGTCGCCGCCGTCGCCACGGCGACGGCGTGTGGCACGTCGTCGGGCTCGAAGTCCGGCAACAAGGAGATCACGATCGGCTGGTCGGTCGCCTACTTCGACCACCCCGTCTACCAGCTCATGATGGAGGGGATCAAGGAGGAGGCCGCCAAGCAGGGCGTGAAGGTCATCCTTGCGGACGGAAAGAACGACCCCGCCGTCCAGACCCAGCAGATCAACAACTTCCTGGCGCAGAAGGTCGACGGGATCATCCTGACCCCGACCGTCTCCGACCCGATGATCCCGGCGGTCAAGAAGGTCAACGCGGCGAAGGTACCGTTCGCGATCGTCGACCGGCGCATGGAGACCAAGGGCTCGGGCATCAAGTGGGACTTCCTGGTCAGCTGGGACATGGTCAAGTCCGGCACGGTCGGTGGTGAGCAGGTCGTCAAGGCGCTGAACGGCAAGGGCAAGATCGCCGTCGTCGAGGGCACCGCCGGCGCCGGCTCGACGGTCGACCGGGGTGGGGCGTTCTACAAGGTCATCGCCCAGAACCCGGGCATCCAGGTGGTCTACAAGGCGGACGGCGACTTCAAGCGCAGCGGTGGCCAGCAGGTGACGGAGGCCATCCTCCAGCGCTTCCCCAAGGGTGAGCTCGACGCCATCTACTACATGGCCGACGAGATGCTGTTCGGTGGCATCCAGGCGGTCAACAACTCAGGTCGCCGCGACGGATTGAAGATCATCAGCTGCGACGGTGACAAGAACGCTCTGGACCTCCTGCGTAAGGGCCAGATCGACTACGACGGCATCTTCTTCCCCAAGGACGAGGGCGTCATCGGCACCCGGCTGATGGCCCAGAAGCTCAAGGGCCAGAAGCCCGACTTCGGCAACCAGGAGTACGAGGGCCGCAAGGCCGCTCTCGTCGACTACGAGGGCATGCCCTGGGTGAAGCCGGACTTCTTCGGTGTCGATTCCACCAACGCGAACGACCCGATGTTCGTCGGCTGGTAACAGCCCCGGCTCTGCATCGCGGATCGCAATCCGCACCTGCCCCTTCCCGCTCGCCGACGGCCGGTGGCGAGCGGGAAGGGCACCTTGTCGACCGACCACCAACGGGGAGTACGAGAAAGGGGGCGTGCCATGGTTGCTTCATCGGCTCCACAGCCCCTCCTACGCATGGAGGGCATAACCAAGTCGTACGGCAACGTCCAGGTACTCCACGGCGTCGATCTCGAGGTCGGGCGCGGTGAGGTCCTGGGGCTGCTGGGCGAGAACGGTGCCGGCAAGTCGACGTTGCTGAACATCCTCAACGGGGTGCTCCAGCGCGACACCGGCTCCATCCACATCGACGGCGCGCCGGTCGAGTTCGCCGGGCCGAAGCAGGCGCAGGACGCCGGCCTGGCCTTCATCCACCAGGAACTGAGCGTCCTGCCGTACCTCACCGTCGCGGAGAACGTGTTCCTCGGCCGCCTGCCCCGCCGCAAGGGCCTGCCCTGGCTGGTCGACTGGGCAGCCTGCTACCGGCAGGCCGGTGAGATCCTCGAACGCCTCGCGGTGAAGATCGACCCGCGTACGATCGTCGGCCGACTGGGCACCGCCGAGCAGGAACTCGTCGAGATCGCCAAGGCGCTGTCGATGAACGCCCGGATCATCACGATGGACGAGCCGACGGCGTCGCTGACCGAATCGGAGATCGAGCGGCTCTTCACGCTGATGCGGGCGTTGAAGGCCGACGGCGTCTCCGTCCTCTACGTCTCGCACCGCCTGCACGAGGTCGCCGAGATCTGCGACCGGGCCACCATCCTGCGTGACGGGAAGATCGTGAACACCGTCGACGCCAGGACGACCAGCTCGCACACGCTGGCCACGATGATGGTGGGGCGCGAGCTGTCGGAGCTCTTCCCGAAGACCGAGCACGAGCGGGGCCGCGAGACCCTGCGGGTGTCGAACCTGTCGACCCCGAAGCTCAAGGACGTCAGCCTGACCGCCTACCAGGGCGAGATCCTCGGCATCGCCGGGCTCGTCGGCTCCGGCCGTACCGAGCTGGCCCGGGCCATCTTCGGCGCCGATCCGATCACCGCGGGCGAGATCTTCGTCGAGGGTGAGAAGGTCACTGTGGGCTCACCGGGCGCCGCCATCCGGCACGGCATCGGCCTGGTACCCGAGGACCGCAAGCACCAGGGCGCGGTCCTGTCGATGAGCAACGCGCACAACATCAGCCTCGCCAGCCTGTCGAAGGTGAGCCGGTTCGGTCAGCTCGACCGGGGTGGTGAGAAGCAGGCGGCCCGGAAACTCGTCCAGGACCTGCAGGTCTACCCGCCGCGCGCCGAGCAGGAGACCGGCCGGCTGAGCGGC
This sequence comes from Planosporangium spinosum, assembly GCF_049999945.1. Taxonomy (NCBI): domain Bacteria; kingdom Bacillati; phylum Actinomycetota; class Actinomycetes; order Micromonosporales; family Micromonosporaceae; genus Planosporangium; species Planosporangium spinosum. The sequence goes on from NZ_JBLYUB010000039.1 coordinate 41,753, forward strand.
GGTAACCAGCAGAAGGTGGTGCTGGCGAAGTGGCTGTTCGCCGGCTCGAAGATCCTCATCGTCGACGAGCCCACCCGCGGCGTCGACGTCGGCGCCCGGGCCGCCATCCACGGACTGCTCAACGACCTGGCCGGCGAGGGCGCGACGATCATCATGATCTCCTCGGACCTGCCCGAGGTCATGGGCATGAGCGACCGCATCCTCGTCATGCACGAAGGACGGATCGCCGGTGAGCTCGCCCGGGAGGACTTCAGCGAAGAGGCGATCGTCATGTACGCCTCGGGCCTTGAGCCGACGAGAGACCTTGAGCCGACGAGAGAAGGGTCGAACGCGTGAGCACCACCGCGCAGATTGACCGCCAGCAGGTGGACCGCAAGGTCGTCGAGGCGCCCAAGCGCGGCCTGGCAAAGTTCAACATTCAGATCGAGAACATCGCCAGCGCCATCGTGCTGGTGGGCCTGGTGATCATCCTGAGCATCGTCTCGCCGGCGTTCCTGTCGTTCTCGAACTTCCTCGACATCGCCCGGGTCGTGTCCATCACCGGCATCATCGCCGCGGGCATGACGCTGGTCATCATCACCGGCGGCATCGACCTGTCGGTCGGCTCCACCGTCGGGCTGGTCGGGGCGGTCACGGCGTCGCTGGTCGCCGGATCCGCCAGCAACTCCCACTTCGTGACCGACTTCAAGCTGCCGGTACCACTGGCCGTCCTCGTCGGACTCGCCGTCGGCAGCCTGATCGGCTTCATCAACGGTCTGATCATCACCAAGACCAAGATCGAGCCGTTCATGGCCACCCTCGGCTCGATGATCTTCGTCAAGGGCCTGCTGTACCTGTTCACCGGCGGCTACCCGATCCACTTCGACCCCATGCCGCACGCCTTCGCGTTCATCGGACAGGGCGCGCTGGTCGGGATCCCGACGCCGGTCTGGCTGTTCGCGATCGTGGTCGCCGCGCTCTGGTGGATCTCCCGGCGCATGTCGGTCGGCCGCGCCATCTACGCCATCGGCGGCAACCCGGAAGCGGCCCGCCTGTCCGGGCTGAAGGTCGACCGGACGAAGATCTTCGTGTACACGCTCCTGGGCTTCCTCGCCGGTCTGGCGGGAATCATCCTGACGTCGCGGCTCGCCAGCGCCGACACCGTCAACGGCACCGGGTACGAACTGATCGCGATCTCCGGGGTCGTGATCGGCGGGACGAGCCTCGTCGGTGGCCGCGGCTCGGTCATCAGCAGCCTCATCGGTGTCTTCACCGTCGGCGTCATCCAGAACGCGCTCAACCTGTTCGGGGCCTCGACGCAGGTGCAGTACGTCGTCACCGGTCTGGTGCTGCTGGCGGCGATCAGCCTCGACGGGATCGCCCGGCGCCGGAGGCGGTCATGAGCACGCCGGGGTCGCTTCGGTTCGCCACGGCAGAGAGCAGGAGCAGGTAGATGTCGACGTCGGTAGTAGTAGAGACTCCGGGGCACAAGACCGAGGCGAGCAAGCCCAAGACCGGTCGCCGGCTACCCGTACAGGGACAGCAGTTGGCGCTCGTCGTGCTGATCGCTCTGCTCGCGGCCGGGTTCGTCAGCCGGTCGCCGGAGTTCCTGTCCCTGAGCAGCATCGAGAACCTGCTGCGCAGCGCCTCGATGTTCGGCATCGTCGGGCTGGGCATGACGGTCGTCATCATCGCCACCGGATCGTTCGGCGGCATCGACCTGTCGGTCGGGTCCATGATGGCGCTCGGCGGCGCGATCGGCGCCGGCCTGCTCGGCACCGCGTTCAGCGCCGCCAACCCGGTCAAGCTCCCGGCCGTCCTCGCCGTGCTGATCGCCCTTGCGGTGACGGCGATCCTCGGTGCCGTCAGCGGGTCGCTGATCTCGCGGCTCAAGCTCGCGCCGTTCGCGGTCACGCTCGGCATGATGAGCGTGGCGCGAGGGCTGACCTACCTGATGATCGCCTGGGCGATCGGCAGCTCCAACACCGCGGGGGTCACGTTCTCCGACCCGCTGTTCGACTGGTTCGGCCTCACCAACTACGGGCCGGTCCCGGCGATCACCGTTCTCTTCGTCGTGCTCGCCGCGCTGATCGCGTTCGTCCTGAAGGCGACCCCCTTCGGCCGTAGCCTGTTCGTCCTGGGCGGCAACGCCGACAACGCCCGGCTGGCCGGGATCAACGTCCGCCGGACGATCGTGATGGTGTTCGCGATCAGCGGGCTGCTGGCGGGCCTCGGCGGTCTGATCCTGACCGGCCGCCTGTCGTCGGCGTCACCGCTGGCGGCGACCGGCTACGAGCTCGAGGTCATCATGGTCGCGGTGATCGGCGGCACCAGCCTGTCCGGCGGCCGGGGCTCGATCCTCGGCACCGTCCTGGCGGCGATCCTCGTCAGCGAGATCGACACCGGCCTGGACATGATGAACGTCCCCTCCTTCAACCAGTACCTGATCAAGGGCACGATCCTCGTCCTGGCCGTCGTCCTGGACAAGGTGTACCAGGCCCGCAGCTCCCGGAAGCTGGCAGCGGCGAGCGCATGACGTCACCAGCGGGCCGGGGCACCGTCCCGGCCCGCTCCGGTTGAGAGGTGAGCCTCATGGAGTACGCGATGAAGCCGGACCCCGTCGACGTTCTCATCGTCGGCATGGGCGCGTCCGGTGCCACCGCCGCGAAGGTGCTGTGCGAAGCCGGCCTGAAGGTGGTCGGCCTGGAGCGCGGGCCGTGGCTACGGCCACGCGAGCACTTCTCCGGTGACGAGATCAAGTTTCTCAACCGCACCTACCTGTGGTCGGACCCGCGGGTCAACCCCCGTACCGTGCGTATGGACGAGACCGAGACGGCCGTGCCGACGCCGTTCTCGATGGTGCCGCAGATGGTGGGCGGCGGAACCGTGCACTGGGCGGGCTGGCTGCCGCGCCCTCGCCCGTCGGACTTCATGATGCGGACCCTGCACGGTGACATCGAGGGCGCCAGCCTCGCCGACTGGCCGATCACGTACGACGACCTCGAGCCGTACCTGTCCAAGGTGGAGTGGGCCTTCGGCTGTGCCGGCCTGGACGGCGCGGACGCCCACGAGCCGTACCGCAGCACGCCGTACCCGACGCCGCCGGCGCCGCCGACCCGCGCCGGTAGGCGCTTCTACTCCGCGTGCGAGAAGCTGGGCATCAACGCGATGCCGATCCCGCAGGCCCTGATCACCAAGCCCTTCCGCGGACGGACGCCGTCCAACTGGACCGGCTTCTGGAACGGGTACGGCGACCCGAGCGGGATGCGCTCGTCGACGCTGGACACGTTCGTACCGGAGGCGCTCGCCACCGGAAACCTCGAACTGCGGGCGGAGTGCTACGTACGCGAGGTGACCGTCGGCCCCGACGGCCGCGCCCGCGGGGTCGTCTACATCGACGCCGACGGCCGGGAGATCGAGCAGGAGGCGAACCTCGTCCTGCTGTGCCTCGGCGCGGTCGAGTCGGCGCGGCTGATGCTGCTGTCGACGTCGCGGCAGCACCCCGACGGCCTCGCCAACTCGAGCGGGCAGGTCGGGCGCAACGCGACGTTCCACGAGTACCTGTTCGCCGTCGGCCTGTTCAACGACACCGAGCCGCTGTACGGCTTCCCGGGCAACTACATCAGCGGCGGCTCCTTCCAGTTCTACGAGACCGACTACGACCGCGGCCACATCGGCGGCGCTCTGATCGGCGCGTCACACGTCGGCCAGCCGATCAACTGGAACTTCCCGGGCCGGCCGTCGTGGGGGAGCGCGGCCAAGGACGCCGACCGCGACTTCTACAACCACGCCATGAAGATCGGCCACACCCTGCACGACATGCCGGTCGAGTCGAACCGGGTGGACCTCGACCCGGTGGTCAAGGACGCATGGGGCCTGCCGGCCGCCCGGATCACCCACAAGGCGCACCCCAACGACATCCGCCTGGCGAAGTGGCAGGTCGACAAGAACGTCGAGATCCTCGAGGCGGCGGGCGCCTGGAAGACGATCCCGGTGTACCTGGAGCGCGGCCGCGCCAGCGGGAACACCTGCCACCAGCACGGCACGGTGCGCATGGGCAACGACCCGGCGAAGACGGTCCTCGACAAGTGGTGCCGGGCGCACGACGTCGACAACCTGTACGTGCTCGACGGCGCGAGCTTCCCGACGGCCACCGGGGTCAACCCGACCCTGACCATCATGGCCAACGCGTGGCGGTGCGCCGACTACATATCCCAGGTCCACGCGAAGGAGGGTGCTCAGCGATGACGTCCATGGCCGACTGGGCGAGCGTCCCGGCGCCGGTGGATCCCGGCGCCGACGAGCGGCTGTTCTTCGACGAGCACGAGTGGGACACGATCGAGGCGGCCTGTGCCCGCATCATCCCCACCGATCACGACCCCGGCGCGCGTGAGGCGGGCGCGGTACGGTTCATCGACCGGTACCTGTCCGGTATCGACTACGTGTACGCCGCCGCGGACGGCAGCGGGTTCCTGCGGATGAGCGGCAAGCTCGCCGACGCCTGGCGGGCGCGGATCGCGGATCTGCAGCAGACCTACCGCCGGGGCGTCCGTGACCTCGACGCAGGAGCCCATGAGCGCTTCGGGTCGGACTTCGTGTCGCTGTCCGATGCCGACCAGGACGCGGTCCTGGAACAGTTGTCCGGCGCGCCGAAGCCGGCGCCCGTCGCGCTCACCGGCGACGGGGGGAACCCCACCATCCAGGTGTACGCGTTCGACGACGGCCTGGCCTTCTTCGACGCCCTCGTGGCACACACCCGGCAGGGCTTCTACGGTGACCCGGTCTACGGCGGCAACGCCGGTCGGGTCGGCTGGCGGGTGATCGGGTTCCCCGGCCCGGAGTCGCTGGCGGACACCATGGACGGCACGTACAGCGTGCGCGAGTACTACGTGCAGGACTACGACTGGCGTGACCTCATTCCGCACCTGAGAGGGCCGGACGGGGCCTGACCTCCACCGTCGCCGGTCCGCTCCGCAGCGGAGCAGGACTAGTCCGCCGACGGTGAGCCCGGGTGCCGACGGCGAGCTCGACACTGTGAACGGTGGCCTAACATCGGAACATCAACGTCTATGAGCACAGATGGGCGTCTGGGTGAAGCCAGGCGTAACAACGATTACCTCATTCCACGTAGTGAGGGCGGCGGGCAGGTGTCGGGATGAAGAAACCGGTGCGACTCAGTGACGTCGCTGCCGCTGCCGAGACGAGCGCCAAGACCGCGTCGCGCGTGATCAACGGCGATCCACGGGTGTCGGCGGAGACCCGCCGTCGGGTCGAGGAGGCGGTGGACCGCCTGGGATACCGCGTCGATCTGCTGGCCAGGTCGTTGCGCCGCGGTGTGGACGACACGATCGGTGTCATCGTGGAGTCGATCGCCGACCCGTTCTTCGCGGCCGTCATCAGCGAGATCGAACTCGCCGCGCTCCGTCGCGGCCTGAACGTCATCGTGACGAGCAACCGTCGGCTCCCGAACCGCGAGGCCGCCATTGTCGACAGCCTCCAGCAGCGCCGGGTCGCCGGCCTGATCATCACGCCGCACACCTCGGACCTGTCGTACCTGGCGTCCACCGACACCCCGGTCGTCTTCGTGGACCGTCACCCCAGGAACTTACAGGCGGACGTCGTGACGTTCGACGACCGCGGTGGCGCGCGGACGGCCGTGCGTCATCTGCTTCGCTACGGTCATCAGCGGGTCGCGTTCATCAGCGACGACCTGGAGGTCGAGACCTCCCGTAACCGGCACGCGGGGTATGTGGACGCGCTCCAGGAGTCCGGCCTTCCCGTGGTCGGGGAGCTCGTGGCCACCGACTGTTCCGATGCGGCGATGGCCCGGGCGCGTACCTGCGAGTTCCTGGACCTCGACGAGCCGCCGACCGCGATCTTCAGCGCCCGGTCGGAGACCTCGCTGGGGGCAGTGAAGGTGCTCCACGACCGGAAACGCACCGACATCGCCATGGTGTCGTTCGGCGACTTCGCCCTGGCCGACGTCCTGTCGCCGGCGATCACCGTGCTCGAGCAGTCGCCGGAACTTCTCGGCCGGCTCGCGGCCGAGCGGCTCTTCGCCCGGCTGGACGGCGACCGTAGCGACCCGGTCAACACGGTCATCCCGCTGCGTCTGGTTCCCCGTGGATCAGGCGAGATCGTCCCGAACGGCGGTGGCGCCGGGGCGTGACGGTCAGGCTTTCGGTCGATGCGTGGGCGGCCCACCGCCCGACGCCATCGGCGGTCCCACCGTGTCTTCGCAGAGGCCCGCAAAGCGTTGCGACACAAGGGATTTCGCGATGGTTCCGGGTGGCCGACCGTTGCGTTTCCGCCTCCGCCCGCCCCGTACGCCGAGTTGCTTGACACGTCAGATGGAGGTGTTTACGGTGTTGTTTCGAGGCCGTGACATCGATTACCTAAGCCCGCAGCGCCGGGGGGCGCGGCGGTGCGGCCTCTGCGGACGTAGGCCGCCCGAGCATCACCAATCCACGTCGTGCACGGCCGCCGGTGTGAAACCGCACCCGTACCGAGCAACGACGCGCTTGTAAGAAGAGTGCCGAGCGGCATACCGCAGAGGCGCATGAGTCAGGAGGAATCTGACGGTGGAACCGTACGGAGTGGTGGCGATTTCGCCGCGCGTCGTCACGATGAAGAAGCGCGAGGACGCCGTCGAGAGCGCCAAGCGCATCTGCAACTTCATGGACATGGCGGTCCGGACCGCGGCGACCGAGGGTGCCCCGGTCAAGCTGGTCGTGCTGCCCGAGATGGCCATCCAGGGCATGCCGGAGGACTTCAAGGCCGGCAACCGGGAGGCCCACGCGGCGTTCGCCACGACCGTGCCCGGCCCGGAGACCGACGTCCTGGCGGCCAAGGCCCGCGAGCTCAACACCTACATCGCCGCTGAGCTGCTGTTCGTGACCGACGAGGACTTCCCGGGTCACCTGTTCAACGTGGCGTTCATCATCAACCCCGAGGGCGAGGTCATCTACAAGCGGGCCAAGTCCACCAGCGACGCCTACGAGGGTGGCGCACTGGGCACCACCAACCCGCACGACATCTACGACGAGTGGGTGGCCAAGAAGGGCAACGGCAACGTCCTCGACGCCATCTTCCCGGTCGCCAAGACCGAGATCGGCAACATCGGCTACATCATCTGCCACGAGGGCGCCTACCCGGAGACCTCCCGCGGTCTGGCGATGAACGGCGCGGAGATCATCATCCGGGCCACCCTGATCGACCCGCAGGTTGCCCAGGGCATGTGGGAGCTGCAGAACCGCGCCCACGCCATGTTCAACCAGACCTACGTGATCTCGCCGAACCTGGGCCCGCAGTGCTACGACGACGGGACCATGTTCGACCTGTTCGGCGGCCGGTCGATGATCGTGAACAGCAAGGGCCAGGTCGTCGCCCGCCAGGAGGGCCTCCTTCCGGGCGACTCGTTCGTCAGCTGCGTCATCGACATCGAGGCACTGCGCCGCGCCCGCGCGCAGAACGGTGTCATGAACTGGTTCAAGGACCTGCGCACCGAGCAGTACGCGGCGATCTACGAGAAGCCGATCTACGAGAAGAACCAGTACGTCGACGAGCTGCCGCAGGAGGGCTGGCTCGCCCGCGAGGACGTACGTCGCCAGGGCAACATCGACAAGCTCGTCGAGCGTGGCATCATCACGCCGCCGTCGGCCTGATCTTCTTGAAACTCGTCAGTAAGGCGTAAACCCGCTCGACCCTTCCAGTACGCGTCATCGCTGGAAGGGTCGAGCGGCTTCCGGCGTCGATCGCCGTTTTTTTACTTAGGAGAGCAAGCACGTGAAGGCAGCCCTACTCGAACAGACCGGCCCGATCGACAGCAAGCCGCTGAAGCTGCGTGAGGTGGCCGACCCCACCCCGTCGGCGACCCAGATCGTCATCAAGGTGGGCGCGTGCGGTGTCTGCCGCTCCAACCTGCACATGGTCGAAGGGGACTGGCTGCCCAACACGCCGGCGTCCTTCCCGATCATCCCCGGCCACGAGGTCGTGGGTACGGTCTCGTCGGTCGGCTCGGCCGTCACGCACCTCAAGGTCGGCGACCGGGTCGGCGTACAGCCGATCTGGAAGACCTGCGGGGTCTGCGAGTACTGCTTCTCCGGCCGCGAGCAGCTGTGCCGCCAGCGTCAGATCACGGGGGAGACCCTCGACGGCGGTTACGCCGAGTACATGCTCGCCGAGTCGGCGTACGCGTACCCGCTGCCGGACAACCTCTCCTTCGCCGACGCCGCGCCGCTGTTCTGCCCCGGCATCACCGCGTACGGCTCGGTGGCGAAGGCGCACCTGACCCCTGGGCAGAAGGTCGCCGTGCTGGGTGTCGGCGGCGTGGGCCACATGGTCATCCAGATGGCCGCGCTCACCGGCGCCGACGTGTACGCGGTGACCCGCAGCTCGGTGCACCAGGGCGTGGCCGAGGAGCTCGGCGCGGTCGCCTCGTACAGCCCGAAGGGCTCCGGTGCCAGCAACCTCTCCGACAACGCGATGGACGCCGCGATCGTGTTCGCGCCGTCCGACGCCTCGGTCGCGGAGGCCATGCGCGTCGTCAAGCCCGGCGGGCGGATCGTCCTGGGCGTCGCCCAGAACGTCGGTCTGCTCGACATCGGTGACGAGCGGACCGTCGTCGGCTCGGTGCTGGGCAACCGCCAGCAGATGCGCGACGTCCTCAACCTCGCCGCCGCCGGCAAGCTGCGCTCGGTCCACGCCGACTACCCGCTGGCCGAGGCCAACGAGGTGCTGGCGATGCTCAAGGCCGGCCAGGTCAAGGCGCGGGCCGTCCTCGTTCCGTAAGTTCGCCCACAACGACGGCAGGGAGTTCCACATGTCGATCGAGGACCCACCGGCGCGGCCCGGACCGGTGCGCTTCGGCGTCGTCGGCCACGGCTGGCGGGCGGATTTCTACCTCCGCCTCGCCCGCCTGGCCCCGGACCGCTTCCAGTGCGTCGGCGCGGTGACCCGGCGCGCCGAGGTGGGGGAGCGGCTCGAGCGCGAGTGGAACATCCCGACGTACCGGACCCCGGAGGAGCTCGTCTCCTCCGGGGCACCGGAGGTCGTCGTCACCTCCGTACCGAGGGAGGCCAACCCCGACGTGATCCGGGCCCTGGTCGGGCTCGACACGGCGGTGCTGTCGGAGACACCGCCCGCCGCCGATGCCGACGGGATGCGGCGGCTGTGGGTCGACGTCGGCGCGCGTGACCTGGTGCAGGTGGCGGAGCAGCACCCGTACCTGCCGGTCGTGGTCGCGGTGCGCGCGCTGATCGACCAGGGGGTCCTGGGCGACGTGACCTCCGCGCAGGTGTCCTGGACGCACGACTACCACGCCATGGCGCTGCTGCGCACCCTGCTCAGCGTACGGGCGGAGCCGGCCCGGATCAGCGCGATGGAGACGGCCACGCCGGTACTGGAGGGGCCGGACCGCGGCGGATGGCCGGACGTCCAGCGGGTGCGGGATGCCGCGCACACCCTGTCCATCCTCGACTTCGGCGGCCGGACCGGCGTCTACGACTTCACCGAGGGCCAGTGGTTCCACCCCTGGCGCCGCAGGCATCTGACCCTGCGCGGCAGCCGTGGGGAAGTCGTGGGCAACGACGTCATCTGGGCGGGTGACGACGGCCGGCCGTTGTCCGCGCCGATCGTACGGCGCCACACCGGGTTCGACGGCAACCTCGAAGGCGCCGAACTCGACGCGCTGAGCTGGTGCGGCCGAACGCTCTATCGCAACCCGTACCCGGGCTCCCGCATGTCGGACGAGGAGATCGCCATCGCCACCTGCCTCGAGCGGACGGCGCTCTGGCGGCGCGGTGCGGAGTCGGCGCCGTACCCGCTCGCCGACGGCTGCCAGGACCACCTACTGGCGCTCGGCGTCCACGCTGCGGCTGAACGCGGCGAGCCGGTCACGACCGGCGACGAACCCTGGGCCGGTGCCATCCAAGGAGCACAGAAATGACATCTCTCGCGGGAAAGGTCGCCTTCGTCACCGGGGCGAGCAGCGGTATCGGCGCCGCGGTCGCGCGCGCCCTGGCGGCGGAAGGCGTCAGGCTGGGTCTCACCTCCCGCCGTCCGGTGGACCTCGGGCTATCCGACTGCGTGAACGCGGTCTGCGACGTCCGGGACCTCGCGCAGGTCGAGGCCGCCGTCGCCGCGACGGTCGACCGCTTCGGCGGCATTGACATCGTGGTGGCGAACGCGGGTGTCGGCTCGTGGGGACCGTTCGAGGACACGCCCGTCGAGGATCTCGACGAGATGGTGGACGTCAACGTCCGCGGCCTGTTCCACACCGTACGGGCGGCGCTGCCGCACCTCAAGGCGCGCGGCGCGGGCGACATCATCACGGTGGCCTCCGAAGCCGGCCGGCGCGGGCTTCCGGACGAGGCCGCCTACGTGGCGACCAAGTTCGCCTCGGTCGGCTTCACGAGGGCGCTGGACCACGAGCTCCGCGGCCTCGGTATCCGCTGCACCAACGTCTGCCCCGGCGGCGTCGCCACCAACTTCGGGATGGGGCGGGGTCTGCGTACTCCGGAGATGCCGGCGCTCGCGGAGATGATGCGTCCGGAGGACGTGGCCGAAATGGTGCTCTTTGCGCTCACCCGGCCCCGGCACTACCGGATGTTGGAGGTCGCGTTCCGTTCGATGGCCGAACAGTCCTGGGGCTGAGCCAAGCAGTCACCTGACCGACGTTGCCCCTGCCGAAAACCCCATCCGCGCTGGTGCGGGCCGGTGCGGGGGCCGGAGATGTTGGCCCGGTTGCTGGGCGCTGAGCCCGGGTGTAGCTGGTGATCGATGCGGCATGATGGGCTGCCGTGCTGCTGCGACTGGCGTACCTGCCGAGGTTGCGTCCACGGAGATGGTGTACGACGGGCTCGTTGATGAGCGTGTCGTGATGTAGGAGACGGCCACCGCGTAGATCCTTCGAGACGGCTAAGTCACAAACCGAAGGAGACGAACGCGATGGCCG